>JASHPJ010000124.1 GCA_030038195.1 Acidobacteriaceae bacterium | reverse complement strand
AAATCCAGCGGTGTGGCCAGGTTGAGCTTGCCCAGCGCCGCCGCCACCTTCGGCGGAAGATCGAACGGCGGCCGATTGCCAAAGCCCGCTGACCGGTCGTAGAGCCCGTAAAAGGTGGTAAACGGCGGTGCAACGGTTCCGTTATATGGGTATCCCTCCACCGTGCCGTAGCCCAGCCGCAGCGTAAACGTCGCGTCCGGATAAACATTTTTTCCGTACGCCGCAAACCGCGCCCGGCCCAGCTTCTCTGCGGCCGGCGCAATCTGCCCCTCGATGTCGTAGCGCATGCGCCGGTAGCTGGCCAGCAGAATCGGGTCCACGCGCCGCGCCGCCTCCATCATCGGGTCTGTCGACGCGCTCACTGCTGCCTCGCCGCCATCCAGCAGCGACTTGCGGAACGCCGGGTCGCCCAGCTTCGTCCCGTCCACCAGTGCGTCCACGGTCTTGTCGATATCCCCGCCCTGCGTGAACGCCCGCACATACGCGTCGTCCACGCCCAGCTCTTCGGCAGACAGCTTCAATCCGCTGCTAAGATAAAATCTCTCCGCCTCGGCGTGAACCGGCGTCGGCGCGAACATGCGCGCCCGGAACGCCTCCAGCGCGGCATCGTTAAAGCCCGGCAGCCGCTCGCTGTCCGGCTTCTTCACCTCCGCCGCGTACTCCACAAGGCCCAGCGCATAGCCAAACAGCGTGCTGCCGGTTTTGCGAAAGATCTGCAGCTTGATCTCCGGCTTTGCCAGCTCTTCGGCGTGCGCTATCGTCTCCCACGCATCGCCATATTGCTTCTGCCATTCGGCATTTGCCGTCACCCGCGCGCGCAGCTCGTCCTCCTCTGCCTGCCGCCGCGCGATCAGGCTCTTATTTATCAGCGCTTCGTGCCGTCCCTCATATACCTTCAGGTCGTTCTGCCAGAAGAAAATCTGGCTGCCCACCAGCCGCGCTTCTTCCGCGCCCTGTTTGGCAAACGCCTGCGCAGCCGCGATGCGCCGCTTCAGGTATTCGATGAACTCCGGCTCGATCGTGTCCCGCTCCACCAGCAGTTGCGCCATCGTGTCCTGGCGCTCCGTCGAGCCCGGATTGCCCGTCACAAACACCAGTTCGCCCGGCGTAGCGCCCTGCGCATTCCACTGCAGGTAGTGCGCACTTCTGATCGGCTTGCCGTCTTCGTACACCCGGTACAGCGCCATGTCCAGGTCATAGCGTGGATAGGTGAAGTTATCCGCGTCGCCGCCGAAAAACGCCGCCTGCCGTTCTGGCGCAAACACCAGCCGCACGTCTGTATACGCCTTGTACTGGTACAGCCAGTACTCGCTGCCGTTGTAGAGCGCCACCACCTCCGCGCGCAGCCCGGTCTTGCCCTCGCTCTCTTTTTCGATCGCCGCCGTCTCCGCCACGCGTGCCTTCTCCGCCTCCGTCTCGCTGGCCGCGTTCCTGGCCGCATTCATCACGCGTTCCGTCACGTCTTTCATGCTCACCAGCACATCCGCTTCAAAACCGGGCGACTTCATCTCTTCGCTGCGCTTGGCGGCATAGAATCCGTCGCGCAGATAGTCGTGCTCCGCCGTCGAGCTCTTCTGCAGTTGCGTGCGCGCCACATGCTCATTCGTCACCATCAGCCCGTCCGCGCTCACAAACGCGCCTGAGCCGGCGCCTGCTCCGCTGTTGCTGATGCGCACGCTCGCCAGCCGCACATGGTCGAGCCACGCCTGCGTCGGCGTAAAGTGGTATTGCGCTTCAAGCTGTTGCAAAGGCAGGTTGTCGAAGGTCCACATGCCCTCTTCGCCGCGCGTCGCGCACGCTCCGCCCACCAGCAGCGCAGCCACAATCGGAACTGCCACACGCAAGCCGCGCACGCCCATCCACACCTCTTTGCCCACACTCACCCAGCCCGCTAACGTGGCGCCAGCACGAAAATGGGTGCGAAAATGGGTGCCCCACCCTAGTGGCGTCCGCTACAGCGGATGCCGCCAGGATGGGAAAGCAAGCCCCTCAACCCCGCTGCCAAAACGCTGACTTGCTAACCCGCTAACATCCACCGACTGGGTGCGAACTCGCCGCCTTCACGGCATCACCAGCACTTCCACACCACTGGCCGCGTCCTTCTGGTGGAACACCTGCTCGGTCGCCTTCTGGAAATCCTCCGGCTTGGCATACGGAATATCCGTGAACGTCTGCGGATTGCGGTCCGTCAGCGGGAACCACGAGCTCTGCACCTGCACCATGATGCGATGACCGCGCCGGAAGGTGTGATAGAGATCGGGCATGGTGAAGTCGATCTCCGTCATCTTGCCCGGCGCCAGCGGTTCCGGCTTCTCCATGCTGTTACGAAACTTGGCGCGGAACGGTTCGCCGCGTAGCAGCTGCTCGTAGCCGCCCATCAGCAGCGGCGGCGCATCCACCACGCGCTTGCTGGGCTGGCCTTCGCTGCCGTGCGTGTCATTGGGATAATCGTCCGGATACACATCGATCAGCTTCACGTCGAAATCCGCATCCGTTCCCGAGCTGGCCACCTTCAGGCGAGGCGAGATTGGCCCCGCAATCGTCACGTCCTCCGTCAGCGGATCGGTTTCATAGCTAAGCACGTCCGGCCGGTCGTGCGCGAACCGCTGGTCGTCCACCATGTACCGCTGCGGCACCGTGTCCGTTGTATAGCCCACGAACGGCACCGGGTGATTCGGATCGCTGAGGTATTCATCTTTGCTCTCGATCTCCGTGGGCGGATCGAAGCTCAGCTTGCCGTCCGCATGAAAGTAGAGCATCTTCGGCGTCGCGGCCCTCGGCGGCCACGCATCGTAGCGCCGCCACACGTTTGTGCCCGTCTCGAACACGATCGCCTTCGGCAGCGTCTCGCCTTTGCCCTTCAGGTAATGCTCGAAGAACGGAAACTGGATATGTGCGCGAAAGTAGTCAGCGGTCCTGGCGTTGAACTCCACATCGCCCAGGCGGCTGCCGTCCGTTCGCGCCCATCCTCCATGCACCCACGGACCCTCCACCAGCGTAATCGGCGTCTCGGGATTGAATTGGTTGATCGCGTAAAACGTCCGGTACGGCCCTTCGAGGTCTTCCGCATCGAACCACCCGCCCACCACCAGCACCGCGCAGCCCACGTTCTTCATATGCCGCGAAAGATCGCGCGCCTGCCAGTAGCCGTCATAGGTGTCGTGCTTGAACTGGTCGTCAAAAAGCGGGTTCGAGCCCTTGAGGTACTGCGTTTCGAGATTGGCAACGTTGCCGGCCCGCAGGTAGAACCGGTAGCTGTCCGGCGTGCTGAATTGAAATGTGACCGGCGGCTCGGACGGCTCGGGATTCTTCTGCGGATAGAAAAATGGCGCGTAGAACCCGAAGTTCGCCGAGAGCATGAACGCCCCGCCGTGATACGAATCGTCGCCGCGAAACAGGTCGGTCATCGGCGCTTGCGGGCTGGCCGCCCGAATCGCCGGATGCGAGTCGATGATCGACGCCGATGTATAGAAGCCCGGATACGAGATGCCCCAGATGCCCACCTTGCCGTTGTTGTTGGGCACATTTTTCAGCAGGAAATCGATCGTGTCCGATGTGTCGGAGGAGTCGTCCACATCCTGTGGCGATCTTTTCACGTCGATGTGCGGACGCATCTCCACAAACCGGCCTTCGCTCATCCAGCGCCCGCGCACGTCCTGGTAGACGAAGATGTAGCCGCCCTTCTCGAACTCGTCCGACGGCCCGAGACGCGCCGGATACTGGTCTTCGCCATACGGCGCAACGCTATAAGGTGTCCGGTCCATCAAAAACGGATACGGCCCCGGATCGTCAGGAAACGCCGATGCCTTCGGCACGTACACCGCCGTAAACAGCCGCACCCCGTCGCGCATGGGAATGCGAAACTCGTACTTCGTGTAATGCGAGCGGACAAACTCCTCCTGCGGCGCATCGGCCGCCGGCTGCTGAGCGCGGATCGTGATAGGAGCGGCAACAAAAACGAGTAAGCACCCAGCGAACAAAATCTTCCGTTTGAGCATCCGCATGGAAATCTCCCTTGAATCAAGAGCAGCCTGGCGGCGAAACGCTGATAGAAACCACTTTAATTCCTGATAGTGCCTTTATTGCACGCATGTTAGAACGTAAGAACAGGCTACAGGCGGAGATCCACGCCAGACTCATCGTTCCTCGGTATGCAGCAGATGCAGCAACAGCAGTGATTGCAGGGAATCAAAGATCAGGGATCAGATGAAACAATCATGCATCCATGCCCCATCCTGTCGTCCGCCGCGGCAGAAGACCTGGGAAAGCAAGCTCTCGCCATGATCGAGCTAACTTGCTAACCCGCCGACTTGCTCACTGGCAATCTTGCGCAGCTCCGGCAACACCCGCCCCAGCGCCACCGGCGCCGCATCCCGCGTCCCCAGCGCGAAGTATACATCGCGATAGTGCCGGTAGAGCCGCTCGTACACCGCCGCCGACTGCGCATCCGGCTCGACTGTCCGCAGCGGCAAACACACCGCGGCCTGCGCTTCTTCCACCGTCTTGTACGCGCCCGCAGCCAGCAGCGCAAAGATTCCCGACCCCAGGCTCGTCGGAATTCCCGCCGGCACCAGCACCGGCTTGTTCAGCACGTTGGCGTACACGCGATTGAGCACTTCGCTCTTCTGCGGAATCCCGCCGGCATTGATCACGCGATCGATGCGCACGCCGTGCTCGGCCATCCGTTCCAGAATGATCCGCGTATGAAACGCCGTCCCCTCGATCGCCGCAAACAGCTCGTCCTGCGCGGTATGCACCAGGTTCCACCCCAGCGTCACGCCGCCCAGCTCGGGATTCACCAGCACCGTGCGGTCGCCGTTGTCCCAGCTCAGGCGCAGCAGACCGGTCTGTCCCGCCTTGTACGCATCGAGGCCGTCGGAGAGCGCCGCCACCGTGGCATGCGCGCGCTTGGCGATTGCGTCAAAGATGTCTCCCGTCGCCGAAAGCCCTGCTTCAATCCCCGTGTACGCGGGATGCACGCTGCCCGGCACCACGCCGCACACGCCCGGCACCAGTTCCGTCTCATGCGCCATCGCAATAATGCACGTCGACGTACCCACCACGTTCACCGCGTCGCCTTCGCGGCAATTTGACCCGATCGCATCCCAGTGCGCGTCGAACGCGCCCACCGGAATCGGAATGCCCGCACGCAGACCCAGCTCCGCGGCCCACCTGGCAGACAGATGCCCGGCTACGCTGTCGCTCGTCAGGTACTCGCCGCCGATTTTGGCGCGCACGTCCTTCAACAGTGGATCGACGGCGACCAGGAAATCCTCCGGTGGCAGCCCGCCCCACTTGGGATTCCACATCCACTTGTGGCCCATCGCGCAGACGCTGCGCTTGAGGCCTTTCACCGTGGTCACGCCACTCAGCGTGGCCGCCACCATGTCGCAGTGTTCCAGCGCCGTGACCAGCTTTGCGCGCTTTTCTGGATTGTGCCTGAGCCAGTGCAGCAGCTTGGCGAATCCCCACTCGTGCGAGTACACGCCGCCGCACCACTCGATGCCCTCGAAGCCCAGTTCATGGGCCTTGCGCGTAATCTCCTCGGCCTCGGCAAAGGCGCGATGATCGCACCACAGATAATATTCGTCCAGCGGCTCCAGCCCTTCGCCCACCGGGATCACGCTCGATCCAGTCGTGTCCAGCGCAATGGCTTCCACCGCATCGCCGCGCACGCCCGTGGTCTTCAGCACGTCGCGCGTGGCCGCGGCCAGCGCAGCCATCTGGTCCGCGTGCGACTGCGTCGCGTAGTTCGGGTCCTCGCGCCGCCGGTGCAGCGGATACGAAGCCGACGCCGTGCCGATCGGCCCCTTCACGCTGTCCACAAGAGTGACGCGAACGCTCAGCGTTCCAAAGTCGACGCCGGCAACAATGGCCATCGAATATGCACCTCAGGTCAATGTCTTCCAAGGAAGCTCTGGTTCAGCCACAGTTCTGAAAGGGTACGGCTTCGAGCCTGCCCTGAGCTTGTCGAAGGGTGCCGTAAGTGCCGTAAGATGAATGGAGCTTTAGCCCCTGAGAGAAGAGTGAATGACTGAATCAGAGCTTTCTGATTCGCACACCAGACTACAACACTGGCGCAGTGGCGCGCCAATACAAGCTTGTTCCGATCACCTCCGGATCTACAGCAGTTTTCCAGTTGCTGTAAGAAGCTGAAGTTCGCAGCATCAATACTGTTGTCATCCTGAGCGGAGCAAGCCGCGTTTTGTGCGGCTTGCGGAGTCGAAGGTCAAAGATCCGCCGTGGCGGGACCTGTGGTTGCTTTTCGTCATTTCCCGCGTATTACGCCCGATTTCCAGTCTTTCTTGCCAAACCTATAGGTCGACACGGCCTAATACAACAGGCGATCCAGGTCTCCGAAAACTCGAACTTAAGGCCCAATACCGAAAGCCTAGAGGCAGGCCGCTTTTTCGACGCTAACTCGCCAACTTGCTGCCTGCTTCTTTCCCGGCAGCATCGCCGTCAGCGCGTCGACCGGTTGCATCGCTGCGTGATGATGCACTTCCATGTACCGCTCCATCGTCTGGTCTATGTCGAAGGGACCCGCGTTTCAATAGCTTCTCACCCACTCCAATATCGACCGCACCGCAATCCCGCTCGGTCCCTTTGCAATATACGGCCGCGCATCCTCCACCCACGCCACGCCGGCAATATCCAGGTGAACCCACGGCGTCTCCTCGGCAAACGCGTGCAGAAACTCCGCCGCCGTGATCGCGCCACCCCAGCGTCCGCCGGTGTTCTTGATGTCGCCAATGTCCGACTTGATCATCTCCATGTACTCGTCGCCCAGCGGCAGCCGCCAGAACTTCTCGCCCGACACCTTCAGCGCCGTATCGAACTTCTCGTAGGTCGCATCGTCGTTCGAGAACGCCCCCGCATTCACCATCCCCAGCGCCACCACGCACGCGCCGGTCAGCGTGGCCGCGTCGATCAGGTGCGTCGCGCCGAGTTGCTTTGCGTAGGCCAATCCATCGGCCAGCACCAGCCGCCCCTCGGCGTCGGTGTTGATGATCTCGATCGTCTTGCCGCTCATCGCTGTCTGCACGTCGCCCGGCTTCTGCGCCTTGCCGTCCGGCATGTTCTCGGCCGCGCACACAATGCCGATCACGCGCACCTTCGGCTTGAGCAGTGCAATGGCGCGCATCGCACCAATCATCGCCGCGCCGCCCGCCATGTCGTACTTCATCTTCTCCATGTTGTCAGCCGGCTTGATCGAGATGCCGCCCGTGTCGAACGTAATTCCCTTGCCCACCAGGCCCAGTACCGGCCCATCCTTCGCCACGCCGTCCGGCTCATACCTCAGCACAATCAACGCCGGCGGCTCTTCCGATCCCTGCGACACGCTCCAGAACGCGCCCATCTTCAGCTCGTGCAGTTTTTCGGTCGAGTGCACCTCCCAGCCAAGGCCCACTTCCTGCGCCATCTCTGCCGCACGCTGTCCCAGAATCGTTGGCGTCAGCTTGTTGCCCGGCTCGTTCACCAGCGACCGCGCAAAGTTCTGGCTCTCGCCCACGATCACGCCCTCGGCAAACGCCGCCTCCAGCGCCTTCTTATCCGCGGACTCCGGCGCAACCAGTGTGAACCGCTGCACGCTCTGGTCCTTGCGGTCGCTGCGATAGGTATCCGGATCGAAGTCGCCCACCAGCGCACCCTCAACAGCGGCCCGCGCGCTCGCCGCCGCGTCAAGTCCATCCGAAACCAGCAGCGGCAGCGCCAGCGCCACCTCGCGAATCCCGCGCGGCTTGGCAAACCGCACCGCCGTCCCCGCCGCGCTGCGCACCGAATGCGCCGTCGCCTTGCCGGCCTTGCCCAGTCCCACCACCAGCAGCCGCTTCGCCTTCAACCCCGCCGGCCCATGCAGCAGCAGCGTTTCGTTGGCCCCAGCCTTGAACTCGCCGCTAGCCAGCACGTCTGCAACCGCCTTCTTCACGGCCTCGTTCCCCGTCAGCAGCGCCGGAGCCGGTCTGGCATCCGCCTCCTTGGCCGTCTGTGCATCGGCCGCTAAAACGGCCAGCAACTCCGTCTCAATTTCCGCAAGATTCGCAAAAGAAAATTCGGTTCTCATGGCTCCATTCTTTCATTCCCAGCCCGATACATGGCAAACAAAGATGCATATCCCGGAGTTCAACTCACCGTTAAATGACAAAATTTGTGGGCGTTTGACAGAACTCTTAAATCGTTGTATGAGGAACCTGAAATTGGTGGACTGCACTCGTTCCAGTGACGCGAAGGGAGTGGACGTATGTAGGCCGACAAGCCTTAGGGGATCGTGGCCATACATCAACTATCGTCGCCCAATTGAAAGTCTTGCGTGAAAGGATGGACAAGCGGGAATCCACCTTATCACCAGCCGCGAGGTGCGCACTATCTTAACTGCAGTACCCGTGTGATGCTCTGATCCAATGTTAAGTGATGCGGTAAGAACAATTCACTTCTCAAGGACATTGAGCCTAATTATTTGAGCGACGACTCGATACGGAGTGAGGAGCCGATGTCAGAAGTTGAAAAGACCTTCCCGTCAACGACATCACAGCAGGTCGTCCACCCTGTAGGTAGAATTAGACGAGTCGATAAAATGCTCATTTCCGCGGGAGTGCTGGTTTTTCTCACTTCGTCAGCTGCGAACGTAACGTTGGTTGTTGAGAATCACAATTTGCTCGGCAAAGTTAAAATCTTGCGCAGCCAACAAATGACTCCTCAGGGAGTTTCCCTACCACCGTTGAGCGGGGTGGATCAATTTGGCAAACCTATTTTGGTCGACTTCAGGAATCAGACCCGTCCGACTGTTCTGTTTATCTTCTCTCCAATATGTTCGGTTTGCAACAAAAACTGGCCCAGATGGAATTCCATCCTTGCCGCCCAAAAATCATTGAGTTGGCGTCCTGTATTCGTTAACACGGGCGAATCCGTAACCACCTCTTATTTAAACTCTCACAGCCTGCAACAATACACGACGTTTGCTCAGGTCTCCGCTTCCACTGCGCTCACTTACCGATTCTTCTTTACACCAGAAACTATAATTCTTGACGGTCATGGAAAGGTTACCAGCGAATGGATCGGCGAGTTATCTCCCGAAGTCACGCGCACATTTTCACAGTCGCTATCGAATTCGCATTGACACAAAAGGAGGAAGTTTATGAAGGTAACGAGAGATGTTTTCGTTCGCACGGCAGCCATGAGTCTTCTGGGGATAGGAACAATCATCTCAGCAATATCAGCGCGGGCAGCCATTAGATTTTTCAAAGTGATTCCTGCAGGCACCTGTGAGTCCTATGCCTGCAAAGAACCCGGCGGCTGTCCAGGGGATTTGGGTTGTGCATGTGGTCCCGCCAATACCGGCCCTTGCGGTACAATCGTCGGACCGGAGTAAGCTTTCAGGCTGTCCACTGAATAAGAGTGGGGTCGGCCGCTGACATTTCGCATTCCCGTAACCCATTGTGATGCTGAACTCCCGAGGCGTCGTGTATTCGAGCGGGCTCTGGGACTGCTCGCAGATGTACTCACTGAACGGTGGAGTAAATGATGTGATCCACGGACTGCACATTGGTCAAGCGGATCGTGGGCCAGCAGCTTTTGCTTCTGCGCAACGAGGACATTACCATGAGAAGGGCCTTAAATGCGCAACTACAATCCGTAGCTTCGCAAGCGGTCGGCAGCGGATCTCGAATATAAAATGTGTTTTCCGTTTAAGTCGCCGCAATTATAGGAGCGCGCTGGCATCTCTGCCATCTAGCTCTGTGTCCCTTTGGCTCACAATTCTGCATGGTGCTATTCTTGTCTCGTGCTTTGTGTCTGCAGGTGCCATGTCGGCATTTGGGCAGCGAAACATCTCGCCGACCTCTGCAGGTCCTCCGGCGCCAAGCGCACCTTATGTCCCAACGCTCACCTATGACGTGACTTCGGTCAGACAATGTTCGCCAGGTCCTCAGAATAATGGCTTCCATGATCCCTTGCATAGCGGGCGAATCACTGGAGGATGCGTCTGGGTCGAGCAGCTTATCGGATGGGCATACGGGGTTGACTATCGAGTCCAGGTACTGGGCGGCCCCGATTGGGTGAAGGCGGCGCGATCCAACGAAGTGCGATTCACCGTGCAGGCTAGATCAGATAGTGCAACAGACAATAAATTGGCAAAGCTGAGCGATGATGATGCAACGTTGGAAAAGCGGCACATGCTCCAGGCACTGTTGGCGGACCGGTTTGGGCTGAAAGTGCACATGGAAACAAGGCCGGAGCCGGCCTTTGCGCTCGCGGTCGCGAGACACGGCCCCAAACTGCAGAAAGGGGAACCCCCGGCTCCAAGGCCGGAGGGCAAAACTGGACCTTGGCCAGCCCCGATTGAGTCTGAGCGCGATCCGCGCGGAATGTCAGTTGTTGCCCACGGCGCATCGATTGGGGGCGCCTCGACTTGGGATTTGGCCGGATGGCTGCAGTTCTATCTAGGGAAGAGGGTCATCGACCAGACTAGAATTACCGGCACTTATAACTTCACGCTCCAGTTCCACGGGACGTTTTCAGATATGCAGCCTGATGATGGATCGATGTGGCCTCCGGTCGAAACTGCGATAAGGGAGCAGCTTGGATTGGAATTGAGAGATACGAAAGTACCACTACAGGTTGTCGTCATCGATCACATCGAGCAGCCATCGCCGAATTGACGGACATGAGAGCGGAGCTAAAGAGTTTGTGTCTTTGGCCTGCCCCCGTTTTCCGCATACACATAATACTTCTCAGCCAGCCGCAGCCGTAGCGGTCGGAAAGTGGGAAACGCCATGGGGGTTTTCCAAGCAGGCGAACGTAGGCCGACCAAGGCAGCGGAAAGCTGGCAGAGAGATTGGCAATGCTAGGGCGTGTCATCATATGCAGAGCCGATAGAGTTTCATAGCGTATTTTTATGGGGATTAGGCGCTATGGACTGCGGGATGACCAGTGGGATCGAATCGAGGGGCTATTACCCGGTCGCAGGGGGACGGTAGGTTGTCCGGTCAAAGATAACCGTCTGTTCGTGGAGGCGGTTTTATATCGCTATCGTGCGGGCATTCCATGGCGCGATCTGCCCGAGCGCTTTGGCGATTTCCGCGTGGTGCATACCCGCTTCAGCCGTTGGGCGCGGCGCGGTGTCTGGGAGCGGATCTTCAAATATCTGGCCGCCGAGGTCGACAACGAATACGCCATGATCGACTCGACCATCGTGCGCGCCCACCAGCATAGCGCCGGCGCGCGCAAAAAAGGGGCATCGACCAAGCCATTGGCCGCAGCAAGGGCGGATTGAGCACCAAGATTCATGCCACCGTCGACGCCTTGGGCAACCCCACAGGATTTCATCTCACCGGCGGACAAGCCTGCGACCTGGAGGGCGCCGACGTGCTGTTGGAACAAATCGCGGCCGACACGGTGCTGGCCGACAAGGGCTACGACGCCGACGAGCGCATGTTGATGCCGCTGGAAAAAGCGGGAAAAACTGCGGTGATTCTCCCAAAAGCCAACCGCAAAGTCCAACGCCAGTATGACAAGGAACTCTACAAAGCCCGCCACTTGATCGAAAACTTCTTCGAAAAGCTCAAACAATTCCGCGCCATCGCCACCCGCTACGACAAAACCGCCCGCAACTTCTTGGCTGCGATCTACCTCGTCGCCACAGCCAGTTGGCTGATTTGATGACACGCCCTAGAAGCTGACGGCTGGCAGCTAAAAGCTGTTCCTCACCGCCCGCTCCGATGCTGATTCGCTTTGATCGCCGCCCGTGCTTCGCGGTCGGCCTCGCGTCGCCGTTCCGTCTCCCGCTTGTCCCAGTCCTGCTTGCCCTTGGCCACGGCCAGCTCGCACTTCACCCGTCCGTTGCGGAAATAAAGCCGCGTCGGGATGAGCGTATGACCCTTGATCTGCGTCTTCGACTGTAGCTTGCGAACCTCATCCCGGTGCAGGAGCAGTTTGCGCGTGCGGGTCTCCTCATGATTGGCGATGTTTCCGTGAGAATAAGGACCGATATGCAGATTCAACAGGAAAGCCTCGCCATCCTTGACCAGCCCATACGCGTCCTTCAGGTTTGCCTTCCCCTCGCGGATCGACTTCACCTCGGTCCCGCGCAGCGCCAGCCCGGCCTCGAACTTGTCCAGCAGAAAGTAGTTGTGCCCCGCCGCCCGGTTGTGCGCCGCGTCGCGCTCGCCGCTGGCCACCGGGTCGCGCGGCTTGGGCGACTTCTGCGCGCTCTGCGTCCCTTGGGGGACAATCACATGGCTGGTCTGGCGGCCCATCCGGCATCTTCTCCGAGTCTTCATCCTAGCATCGGCGCAGGTGGATTCACGGCTGTGGAGCTTTGCTAAAATGAACCATTGCTGGCTGAACCACTTCAGCAGTGACAGGAACTGCGTTCCGGGAGGCTATGGCAGCCCGCAACCGCCCGCCTCCGAACCCGGCGCGGCGCGAACGCCTGGGAGCAGAATGAGTCATCGTACCTCACCGACGGCCGCCTGCCGCTGTTTCACGCTGACATCCGCTTTTCTGGTTGCTTTCCTGGCTCTTCTCGCTGTCTCTGCCCTTCCGGCCCGCGCCGAATCGGCCAACTCCGATTACAAGCACGGTCGCACCGCCGAGGCCCGCCAGGACTACGACACCGCCTACGCCGACTACCAGAAGGCCAACCAGAAGAATCCCAAGGACGAGCGTTACCAGGTCGCCCTCTACCGCGTGCGCGTCTCGGCCTCGGCTGCGCACATCAGCAAGGGCCGCACCCTGCTCCAGTCCGGAGACATCCAGGGCGCGCTGGCCGAGTTCCTCCACGCCCGCGAGATCGACCCCTCCAACGAGGAAGCGCAGCAGGAGATCGCGCTGGTCCGCCAGAAGCAGGGCCAGGCCGCCGCGCCCTCCGAGATGGCCGTTCCCGAGCTGGTCGGCGAACAGGCCGAGCTCGGCACCATCGGCCCTCCCGCTCAGCTCAAGCCCGTCTCCACCGAGCCGCTTACCCTGCACATGACCGAGGACACCAAGATCATCTACCAGGCCATCGGCAAGGCCGCCGGCATCAATGTCCTCTTCGATCCTGACTATAACTCCAAGCGCATCCAGGTTGACCTCAACAACGTCACCCTGCTCGACGCGCTGCGCATCGTCGGCACCATGTCCAACACCTTCTGGCGTCCGGTCACCGACAACACCATCTTCGTGGCCCAGAACACCCGCGTAAAGCGCTCCGAGCTCGACGAAGAAGCGGTGCAGACCTTCTACCTAGCCAATGCTTGGCAGCAGAACGACCTCAACGACGTGCAGACTGCCCTGCGCAACGTGCTGCCCAACGCCAAGGTCTACGGCGTGCAGAGCCAGAATGCCATCGTCATGCGCGGCACGCCCGACGAGCTGCTCCTTGCCCAGAAGCTCATCGACGACCTCGACAAGCCGCGCCCCGAAGTCGTTGTCGACACGGCCGTGCTGGAAGTAAGCAAAAACTGGGAGCGCACCCTCGGCATCTCCTGGCCCAGCAGCGTCGGCGTAGCCCTGCAGTCGCCGTCCTCGTCCAGCAGCTCAAGCTCAAGCTCGAGCTGCACCTCCGGCTCCACGGATTGCACCTCCAGCAGCACCACCTCGCCCACGCTCTACGACCTCTCGCATCTCAAGGCGTCCGACTTCGCCGTCACCGTCGGCTCGGCCACGCTCAATCTCCTGCTCTCTGACGCCAACACCCAGATCCTCCAGGATCCCCGCATCCGCGCCACCGACGGCCAGAAAGCGGATATGAAGATCGGCTCTAGGATCCCCATCGCCACCGGTTCCTATCAGACCGGCGCGGCTACCGCCCTGGTCAGCTCGCTCGTCAACACCCAGTTTCAGTATGAAGATGTCGGCGTCGAGATCGAGGTCACGCCCAGCGTGCACTACGACAATGACGTGACGCTCAAGGTCAAAATCCAGGTCACGGCGGAGAGCGGCCAGGTGACCATCAGCGGCGTTACCGAGCCCATCATCAGCCAGCGCGTCGTCGATCAGGTGATTCGCCTCAAGGAAGGCGAGGCCAGCATCATCGGCGGCATCCAGGACAACCAGGATCAGCAGACCTGGACCGGCATCCCCGGCCTCAGCTCCATCCCCATCCTCAAATACATCTTCGGCTCCAAGGACCACACCATCCAGAACGACGAGATCGTCTTCGTCGTGGTGCCGCACATCGTGCGCTCACAGCAGATCGATCAGCAGAACCTGCGCGCCATCGACACCGGCTCCGGCCAGTCCATCGATCTGCGCCGCGTGGACCATCTGCAGTCCAACCCGCAGGCCATCGTCTCGCCCGCCATTCGGCCCACGGCCATGGAGACCGTTCCCAGCCAGAGCGCGGAGACCGCCGCGCCGCTGGCCCTGGCGCAGATGCGCGCCGCGCAGCAGCAGGGCTTTGCCGCCGCGCCCGCCGCTCAAGCCACGCCGCCCGCTTCACCACCGCCGGTCGCGCCGCCTCCGGCTCAGCCACCACCGGCTCAGCCGCCCCAACCCGCAGCGCAGCCCACGCCTGCGCCACCGGCCCACGCCGCGTTCTCGTTCAACGCGCCCGTGGCGCCGCTCACCCAGGGAGCCACCTTCCAGATCCCGGTCATTCTCTCCGGCGGCGTCAACGTTGCCTCCGTGCCCTTGCAGCTTCACTACGATGCGTCGCGTCTCGACCTCGTCAACGTCGCTGCCGGCGGCTTCCTCAACCGCGACGGCCAGGCCGCCGCCGTCATTCATCGCGACGACGGACAGGGCAATCTCACCGTGGTCGCTTCACGTCCGCCCGGCGCGCCCGGCATGAACGGCTCAGGAGCCGTCTGCGTCCTTACATTCAAGGCCAAGGCCGCGGGCCACGCAGCGCTTAACACCACCCACGCCTCCGTGGTCAACACGGCGGCGCAGACCGTGCAGGCTGACGGCGCGCAGGCCAGCGTCACCATCCGGTAATGGCAACGCACGCGTCAATTCGAGATTCCATCGCCCGCCGGCCGTGCTCCAGCCAGCCTGCGCGCTGCAGTGAGCTTGGTCTGACGCTGGTCGAGCTCATCATCACCATCACCATCCTGTCCATCCTGGCCGGCGCGGCCTTCCCCATCGCCCGCTTCGCTTACAAGCGCCAAGCCGAGCGCGAGTTGCGCCGCGACCTGTGGATGATGCGCGACGCCATTGATGCCTACAAGGACGCCGCCGACAAAGGCGCTTTCCAGACCAAGGTCGACAGCCAGAACTACCCGCCCGATCTCGAAACCCTCGTCAACGGCGTGGACGTGCAGGGCAAAAAGCTCAAGTTTCTCCGCCGCATCCCCGTCGACCCCATGACCGGCAAAGCCGAGTGGGGCCTGCGCTCCATGCAGGACGAGCCCGACTCCGACTCCTTCGGTGGCCAGAACGTCTTCGATGTCTACTCGAAGTCCGACGGCACCGCCCTCGACGGCACCAAGTACAACACCTGGTAAGTATTTTTGAAAGGGCACGGCTTTAGCCGTGCCGAAAGACAAGTTAAAAAAGAAAAGGGGCTCTTAGTCCCGGCAAAGAACGGCCCAGCATTGAAAAAGACCCGCCAATCCGCATCCGGCTTCACGCTCATCGAGCTGCTGATCGTGATGACCATCATCGCCATTCTGGCCACCATGGCCATCCCGCGCTTCATCGGCGCCATCAAGGCCGCGCGCGAGGCCGTGCTCCGCGAAGACCTCTCCGTCATGCGCAACGCCATCGACTCCTACACCATGGACAAGCAGAAAGCCCCGCAATCCCTCGACGATCTCGTCCAGTCCGGCTATCTGCGCGTCATCCCGGAAGACCCCATGACCCACAGCAAAGACACCTGGGTCACCGACACCAGCGACGCCATGTACTCCATCGACCAGACCGAGCCCGGCATCTCTGACGTCCACTCCGGCTCCGACGAAACCGGCACCGACGGCCAGCCCTATTCTTCCTGGTAGATTCCCGCCCTGCCATGGCAAAGTAGTTCCATGGCCTCTCCACGCTCCCGTGGGTTTCTGCTTCTTGTCCTGCTGGTCTGTGCCGTTCTGCTTCGCGCGCAGAACCCGCCCGCCGCCCGCACCATCACCATCCGCATGTACGACGCGCGCTCCGGCCGCCAGCTCGTGCCCTCCAACTTTCTCGTTCGCTTCGACCACCAGGACGATATCCATAACGAGACGCTGCGCATCGATGACGATGGCGCCGGCCAGATCACCATCCCCGCCGGCACATCCTTCCTTGCTGTCGAAGGCACCTACGACCGGTCCATGGAGGTCTACATCAACTGCGACACCGGCATGGAGCGCGACGACCGCCGCCTCCACTGGTACTCCATCGCCGACATCCTCTCCACCGGCGTCATCGCGCCCAACGAGTGCTTCAAAGGCAAATACGAGCGCCCGCGCCTCGACGTCAAACCCGGCGAATTCGTCTTCTACGTCCGCCAGCACAACTGGCGCGATCCGGACTCCTACTGAAGAAAGAATGAGGAAGCACGACCTGCCGTGCTCCATCCTTGCGGTCCGCCACGGTGGACCGCAAGGATGGGAAAGCACAACGCCCAGATCTCGATTGAAGACCACGGGCCTGAGCCCGTACAAAAAGAAAAGCCCATGCCCCTCGATTCCCTATCGCCGCAAGCCTTCGCCTTCATCGCCCAGGCCGGCGCATACTACGCCGCGTTCCCCGCGCTGCACCTTGGCGGCCATCTCTTCTACGCCGGCGAGCTCACCAACCCCGCCTGCGCCGCCCTCGTCGCTGCCAACATCGCCGGAGCCGCATCGCTCGCCGCCACCGCCAACCAGAGTTCCGCGAAACAAGCCATGCGCGACGGTATCGTCGACTTCCTCGTCCACTCCCTCGACGAAGCCCTGCGCATCCTCAAAAATGAGATTCGCAAGCGCGAAACCGTAGCCGTCTGTGTCACCGCCGATCCCGCGTCCATCGAGCAGGAGATGCAAACCCGCGGCGTCCAGCCCGACTTGACCATCTCTGGCCTCGACCTCGTGCCGCAGCCATCATCGGACGCCTGCATCTGGCTCACCCTGCGTCCCGTGCAATCCCCCGCGCACTGGCTGCCCAGGCTCGACGTGCTCGCCCTCGACATTCTTCCGCCCGACGCAACCGCCGCCCGACGCTGGCTTGAGCGCGCCCCGCGCTATCTTGGCCGCCTTGCAAAGAACCTGCGCATCCTCCGCATCTCGCGCCAACAGGCTGACCGGCTCACTGCAGAAATCAACCGTCAGGTCGCAAGCGGCGTCATCGCCACCCCCGTAGAAATCGAAACCACCCCCTGACCCCTATTCCCTAGTCCCTACCCCCTCAATCCGCTCCCACAACTCCCTCACCCCATACCCCGTCTTCGCTGAAACTGGCAGAATCTCCTCCACAGCGAGCCCCTTCTCCAGTGCCGCTAGGTTGCGCGTGCGCTCGTTGCCGCTCAGCCGGTCCACTTTCGTCGCCACCACCACAAACCCGCGCTCCGCCGCCCGCAGCCACTCCAGCAACTGCACATCGCGCGCCTGCGGCGGAATATTCGAGTCCACCAGGCACACGCACAGCCCCAGCGTCTCCCGCTCCCGCAAATACGGCTCGATAAACTTCGGCCACTCCGCCGCAATCGACTTCGAGATCTTCGCGTACCCATACCCCGGCAGATCGGCAAACACCAGCCGCGGCCTCTGCTTGTCATCCACAAGGGAGAAAAAATTGATAGCCCGCGTGCGTCCCGGTGTCTGCGAAACCCGCGCCGCCTTTTCGCCCACCAGCGCATTCAGCAAGCTCGACTTGCCCACATTCGACCGCCCCAGAAACGCGACCTCCGTCGCGCCCAGTGCGGGAAACTGCCTCGCCCCCACCGCCGACAACAAAAACTGAGCCGTATACCGCATCGCCTTCTAGGATACCGGCCCGCCGCGGCGAGCACATCCCCAATCCAGCCCGCACTCAACCCAGCACGAACAGGGGTGCCCTAGGTCCGAATTTTTGGACATGGGAAACCACAACCCCACCCCTGGCACAAAAAACGAATCCCCAAGTCTCGCGCAGAAGACCTAGGGAATCACTGGAAATTGAATCGAAAACTACACACCCTACCGCCGGTCCGAGATCATCCACGTCCCATCTTTCTTGGTAAATGTGAACTGGATCAGGTGTGCATACTGCATCGGCTTGCCCGCCGAGGTAATCGTCGAAGTCTCCGTGCAGTTCCACAGCGCCTTGTCGCCGGCAATGAACAGCGACGTCACCGGGCAGCTATCGGTTACCTTCGCGTTGGGATTGCTCTTGAAAAACCGCTGCCAGCCCTTCGCGCTCACCGGCTCAATGCCCGCAGCCTGCAACTGCTGAATGTCGTGCGCCGCCAGCCCGGAGTCAAACCGGTCCAGGGTCTCCTGCACCAGCGTCGCTTCTTCCACCACCTGGCAGGCGGCAATCATGCGCGCCGCCGCGGAGCTCACATCGCTCTTCGCGCTTTGTGCATAAGCATGGGACGCGCTCATCGCCAGCATCCCGCCCGCCACAACAAAAGTCAGAAGCAATCGAAATGATCTCATGGCAACCACTTCTTTTCTGCGCTCCCCGGAATCTTTCCGGTCCGCGCGGAAGCCGCTAGCGTCTTGAAAAAACACTCTGGACTTCGCAAAAATTGTCCGCCCGCGCTGCCGCGAAGAAAATGCCACTTTGGGGCTATCCTGCCGCGCATCTCGTGCAAATTCCACGTAGGCAAGGCTTTTCCATTCCCAGGACAGCTCCCGTGCCGCTCCGGAATTACCAAGGTCCCGTGAAGCCTCGCCAATCCGCTTCACCCGGCGCTTGGGCGCCGCGCGCGTCTCCATATGCCAATGGACCTGTCGTTCACTCCTTCTTCCTGCATGAGTCGTCCGCCAGCCTGTCCGCTTCCGGACAGGCAATTGCGATTGCGTACATATCCATCCCTCGCTGTTTCTGTAAGCTTTCTATTGAGAGCGCTTCCAGGCCTCCGCTCTGGTCTCGAAAATGCCGGGCCTATGCTGGAATAACGCGGAGGAGCCATGTACGCCGATATCAAGTTTGCGCTGCGCCAGTTGCGAAACGCCCTCGGATTCGCAGTCACCGCGGTTCTGACCCTGGCGCTGGGTGTGGGCGCCAATATCGCCATCTTCGCGCTGGTCGACTCCATCATGCTGCGTCCGCTCCCCTTTCCACAGCAGCAGCGGCTGATGCGCATCGGGTACGGTGACGGCGAAAGCGACATGGCATTCTTCTCCAAGGGGCGGATTCGTGCGCTCGGCGAACACACAGAATCCTTCACCGCCATCAGCGGATTCGGCCCCGATGCACAATCGAACGTGGGAGAAGCCGGTTCATCGAGCCGCGTCTTTGGCGCAAAGGTGATGGTCAACGCGCTGGCCACGCTCGATGTCTCTCCTGCTTGCGGGCGCTTCTTCTCATCGGAAGACGCACAGGCCGCACACGACCCCGTGGTGGTGTTGAGTTACGGCTATTGGCGTGATGCTTTCGCCGCCAACCCTCAAATCATCGGGCACACTCTGTGCATCGACGGCATATTGCGGCGAGTGATCGGCGTCATGCCTGTTGGCGTGCATTTCCCATACGCAGACACCCAGTTCCTCACACCGGTGACTTTTAATCCCGCTGATGTACAGGACCCCTGGAATCGCTTCGATCTGCGCACCTTTGGCCGGCTGCGAGGCGGAATCACGCCCACACAGGCACAGTCTGACCTGCGCCGCATACAAAAGCCGCTGTTGTCTCTCTTTCCCTGGCAGATGCCCGACATATGGGCAGCCAACATGACCGTGGTGCCGCTGCTCGACTCAGAAGTGGGCGCCATGCGTCCATGGTTGCTCCTGTTCTTTGGTACCGTAGGACTCATTCTGCTCATCGTCTGCGCCAACGTCGCCAACCTGATGCTGGCGCACGCGCGAGCTCGGTATCCGGCTCGCCCTGGGTGCGCAGCACTGGCAGATCGTGCAGCGGGTCGTGCAGCAGAGCCTCACCCTCGCTCTAGGAGGATCGGTTGCCGGACTGGCCGCGGCGGTGCTTGTAGGACAGACCATGCGCCGGTTCCTCTTCGAGGTTGAGCCGCTCGATCCGGCAACCTATGGAACTGTAGTGCTTATGATGATCGTGCTGGCTGTAGCCGCCGCTTGGGTTCCGGCTCGACGCGCCGCGAGTGTAGACCCGATGAAAATCTTGCGCATGGAGTAAGAACCTGTCCAAAAGCTCATCCGGGTAACGGAAAAAGGAGAGAACCGCCCTACTGCTGCGCCGGCAGATTTCCGCCCAGCTCCGCCGCAGGCACAGCCGCCAGCACCGCCGCCTCAGTTGGCACGGCCACGGGCAGTGGTCCTTCGAGCGCCAGCGCCAGCACCTCGTCCATCGAATCCACAAAGTGCAGCTTCATTGAGTTCTTGATGTTCTCCGGCAGCTCGGCCACGTCCTTCTCGTTGCTCTTGGGCAGAATCGCCTCAAAGATGCCCGCGCGCAGCGCCGCCAGCAGCTTCTCTTTCAGCCCGCCAATGGGCAGCACCTTGCCGCGCAGCGTGATCTCGCCGGTCATGGCAATGTCGCGCCGCACCGGAATCTTCGCCAGCGCACTGGCCAGCGCCGTGGCCATCGTAATGCCCGCCGACGGTCCATCCTTCGGGATGGCACCTTCGGGCACGTGCAGGTGCAGGTCCATGTTGCGATAGAACTCGCGCGTGAGCCCCAGCGCATGCGCCTTGCTGCGGATATAGCTCAGCGCCGCCTGCGCCGACTCCTGCATCACGTCGCCAAGCTGGCCCGTCACGGTGAGCTTGCCCTTGCCGTCCAGCACCTGCACCTCGGTGGTCAAAATGCTGCCGCCCACCTCGGTCCACGCCAGCCCCGTCACCAGCCCGATCTCGCTCTTCTCGTGCGCCTCTGAGTCGCGATACTTCGGCACGCCCAGGAACTCGCCCACGTTGGCCGCGGTGATCTCTTCCCTGTGCTTCGCACCGGCCTTCACCACCTTGCGCGCCACCTTGCGGCACACGTTCCCCATCTCGCGCTCCAGATTCCGCACGCCCGCCTCGCGCGTGTAATAGCGGATGATCTCCAGGATCGCATCGTCCTTGAAGACGATATTCTTCTCGCTCAATCCGGTCTGCTCGCGCTGTTTCTTCACCAGGTACTGCCGCGCAATCTCCAGCTTCTCCTGTTCCGTGTACCCCTGCAGCCTGAGAATCTCCATGCGGTCCTGCAGCGCCGGCGGAATCGTATGCAGCACATTGGCGGTGGCCACAAACAGCACCTGCGACAGGTCGTAGTCCACGTCGAGATAGTGATCCTGGAAGGTCGTGTTCTGCTCCGGATCGAGCACCTCCAGCAGCGCTGACGCTGGATCGCCCCGGAAGTCCGACGAAATCTTGTCCACCTCGTCGAGCAGGAAGACCGGATTCTTCGTCCCCGCGCGCTTCATATGCTGAATGATCTGTCCCGGCATCGCGCCGATATACGTTCTCCGGTGTCCGCGGATCTCCGCCTCGTCCCGCACGCCGCCCAGCGACAACCGCACGAACTTGCGCCCCGTCGACTTCGCAATCGACATGCCCAGCGAAGTCTTGCCCACTCCCGGCGGCCCCACAAAACACAGGATCGAGCCCTTGGGATTCTTCACCAGTTGCCGCACGGCCAGAAACTCGAGGATGCGCTCCTTGATCTTTTCCAGGCCATAGTGGTCCTCATTGAGCACCTTCTCCGCATACTCGATTGACCGCGTCTCCTTCGACCGCTTCTTCCACGGCACCGCCAGCAGCCAGTCGATATAGTTGCGGCTCACCGTCGACTCGGCCGACATCGGCGGCATCGCCTCCAGCTTCTTCAGCTCCTGGATCGCCTTGTCCAGCACGTCCTTCGGCATGCCCGCGGCTTCAATCTTCTTGCGCAGCTCGTCGAACTCGCTCTTCTCGCCGCGGCCCAGCTCCTTCTGGATGGCCTTGATCTTCTCGTTCAGGTAGTACTCTTTCTGCGCCCGCTCCATCTGCCGCTTTACCCGCGACTGGATGTTGCGGTCCAGATCGAGCTTCTCAATTTCGATATCCAGCACGTCGGCCAGCCGCGCCAGCCGCGCCGCCGGATCGAAGATCGCCAGTAGCTCCTGCTTCTCCTCAATGCCGATCTGCAAGTTGGCCGCAATCACGTCCGAAAGCTTCGCCGGCTCATCCATCCGCACCGTGGCGATGATCGTCTCGTAGTTGAGCGACTGCTGCAGCTTCACGTACTGCTCGAACAGAGACGTCACCCGCTGCATGAGCTGCTCGACCGCCGGCGTCATCTCGAACTGCGTCTTGCCGGTGCGCACCGTGGCCACAAAGAACCCGTCGCGGTCGTTCACCTCCATCGACTTCGCCCGCTCCACGCCCTCCACCAGCACCTTGATATTGCCGTCGGGCATCTTCACGCTCTGCACGATGTTGCAGATCGAGCCCACCTGGTAGATATCTTTCGCCTTCGGCTCGTCGATCGACGCATCGTGCTGCGTGGCCAGGAAAATCTTGCGGTCGCCGTTGAGCGCCTCTTCGAGAGCGCGAACGCTTGACTCGCGGCCCACTACGAACGGGGTCATCATGTGCGGGAAGATAACCATGTCGCGAATGGGCATCATCGGCAGCTTGCGCGGCTCGGATTTCTCTCGGGAAGCAGTCATGAACACACCTGAAATTGAGACGTTTACAGTCGGCTCCCAGGCTCAGGGCCGGCCTATGGCTCTTGTTGGGATTGTACAGCGGAATGGGTCGCCGGCGCAGCTTTCACCGCCTGCCGGGTGCCCCACCTTCGATGTCCACCGCAGCGGACGGCTAAGGTGGGATATTGCTATCTAAAAGCTTTTTATAATTCCTACTCCGCCATAGAACCCGTAGACCGGCCGCGGTCAGCGATAATGAATCATTCCCGCCTGTGGAGGATCACCAATGCCCGAACCCGTCGTCGCCCAGAAAGGCCCTTACCCCGTCGAGCTCGAAGCCGGCAAAAGCTATTACTGGTGTGCCTGCGGTCACAGCGCCAACCAGCCTTTTTGCGACGGCAGCCACGCCGGCACCGGCATCACTCCCGTAAAGTTCGAAGCCACCGAAACCGGCACCGCCTGGCTCTGCGGCTGCAAGCACACCGGCGACAAACCCTTCTGCGACGGCACCCACTCCAAGCTGTAACAGGCAGGCGCGCGAGCATTCACTCACGCGCTGGCATCCAACCGTCGCGCGTACATCCACAAAACAAAGCCCCCACACCAGGCATGAGGGCTTCGTCAAAAACCAACCGCGAAGAAAACCTATCCCGCTTTCTCCAGCAGGCAAAGCGACAGATCCCGCCGCTCCACCATCTCGCGCGTAATCTCCAGGTCGCGCACCCGCTTGTTGCTCGGCAGGTGATACATCAAATCCAGCATCAGCTCTTCGAGAATCATGCGCAGTCCGCGCGCGCCCACCTTGCGGGCCAGCGCCTCGCGGGCCACGGCGATCACCGCCTCGCTGGTAAAGTGCAGCCGCACGTTCTCATACTCGAACAGCCGCTGATATTGCTTCAGGATCGCGTTGCGCGGCTTGGTAAGAATCTCGATCAGCGCCGGCTCGTCCAGCTCGTCCAGAATGCCCACCACCGGCAGCCGGCCCACAAACTCCGGGATCAGCCCGTACTTGATCAGGTCCTGCGGCTCGGTCTTGCGCAGCAGCTCGGTGTCGCGGTGCGAGCGGCTCATCGATGCATCCTCGGTGTCCGACGTGCGGAAGCCCAGCGCCTTCTTGCCCACGCGCCGGCCCACCACGCGCTCCAGCCCCACAAAAGCGCCGCCGCAGATAAACAGGATGTTGGTCGTGTCCACCGCCGTGAACTCCTGGTGCGGATGCTTGCGCCCGCCCTGCGGCGGCACATTGGCCACCGTGCCTTCCAGGATCTTCAACAGCGCCTGCTGCACGCCTTCGCCCGAAACGTCGCGCGTAATCGACGGGTTCTCGTCCTTGCGCCCGATCTTGTCGATCTCATCGATATAAATAATGCCCTGCTGCGCCCGCGTCACGTCGCCGTCGGCGGCCTGCAACAGCTTGAGGATGATGTTCTCCACGTCCTCGCCCACGTAGCCGGCCTCGGTCAGCGTGGTCGCGTCCACAATCGCAAACGGCACGTCCAGCATCTTGGCCAGCGTGTGCGCCAGCAGCGTCTTGCCTGAGCCCGTGGGCCCGATCAGCAGGATATTCGACTTCGCCAGCTCCACCTCGTTGTTGCGCAGCCGGTTCATCTGCACACGCTTGTAGTGGTTATAAACCGCAACCGCCAGCTTCTTCTTGGTCTGGTCCTGGCCGATCACGTAGTCGTCCAGAAAGCTCTTCACTTCCTGCGGCTTGGGCAGGTGACCCGCCACCGTCGCCGGCGCGGCCTCACCGCGGTCGTCCTCCAGGATCGAATTGCACACGGCGACACACTCGTCGCAGATATAGGCGCGAGGATAGTCGCTGGGCGACGAGATCAGCTTCGCAACCGCGTCCTGCGACTTGTGGCAGAACGAGCAGCGCAGCGCTTCTTCAGGTCCCGTGCGCGTTTTCATTATTTGTCTCCCCTCGGACTGACTTTGTATCTTCCCCTACGTGCGCGGCCGGTCGATAATCTCGTCCACAATCCCGTATTCCTTGGCCTGCTGCGCGTTCATGATGAAGTCGCGCTCCACGTCCCGCTCGATCCGTTCCAGCGGCTGGCCCGTGTGCTTCGCCATGAGCGTGTTGGTAATCTCGCGGATGCGCAGAATCTCCCGGGCATGGATATCGATATCGGTCGCCTGCCCGCTCAGCCCGCCCATCGACGGCTGGTGAATCAGGATGCGCGAGTTGGGCAGCGCGAACCGCTTGCCCTTGTCGCCGGCCAGCAGCAGAAACGCTCCCATGCTCGCCGCCTGGCCAATGCAGTAGGTCACCACCGGATTCTTGATGAACTGCATCGTATCGTAAATCGCCAGCCCCGCCGTGATCGAGCCGCCCGGCGAGTTGATGTACAACGAAATATCCTTCTCCGGGTCCTCGCCCTGCAGAAACAGCATCTGCGCCACCACCAGGTTCGCAATCTGGTCGTCGATCGGCGTGCCCAGGAAAATAATGTTATCGCGCAGCAGACGGGAGTAAATGTCGTAGGCGCGCTCGCCCCGGCTCGTCTGCTCAACCACCATGGGAACCAATGCCATTGAATGCCCAACCCCTTATTGCCAGTTCCTGGCTGCCGGCCCCTGGCCGCCAGCTTCTAGCTCTTTTCTGCTCGCTTCAGCATAGGTGAACTTCACTCGCCGCCGCCTCTCAAAAAACTGGAAGCGGGAAGCGGAAGACTGCTTCTCGCCGCCCTATCCAGGCAGCCGTTCATAGAGCAGATTGGCTGTTTTTTCGCGCTTCAACTGTTCCCGAATTCTAGCCAGTCCGCCGTTCTCGGTCAATCGCACTTTCAGGGTATCGAGCGGCTCACGTGATTGCAGTGCAGCCATTTGCAGCTCGTGGTCCATGTCCTCGTCGCTGACTGTAATGTTTTCCTCATGGGCAATCCGATCCAGCAGAATCGAGGTCTTTACCTCGGCCGCGGCGCTGTCGCGCTGTGCCGCTCGCAGCCGCGTAAAATCCATCCGGCGCATCTGGTCGGGACTCATCCCCTGCGCCGCCAGCGCCCGCAGTCCGCGGTCCAGACGTTGGTCAATCTGATCCTGCACCAGCGACTCCGGCACCGGGAACGGAAATCGCTCAGCCAGCGCCGCAAACAGCCGATCCTTGGTCTCGCTTTCCACCGACCGGCGCTTGCGGTTCGCCAGGTACTCGCGCACCCGCGTCTCCAGGTCGGCGTAGCTCTCGTAGTTGCCAATCTCCTTGGCGAACTCGTCGTCCAGGTCCGGCAGCGTCCGCTTCTTGATGGCTTTCACTTCCACGTCGTAGGCCACCGTCTTGCCCGCCAGGCCCGCCTCGCCATAATCGGCCGGATACACCACCTCGGCCTTCAGCTCTTGCCCCGGCTTGGCCCCGCGCAGTGCATGCGTAAAGGCTTCCACCGTCTCCTTGCCGCCAATCTCCACCAGCGAGTCCTGACCCTCCACCGGCGCGTCGGCGTCCTCGCCTTCGGGTAAATCTTGAATCCGGCCCTTGTAGCTGATCTGCGCCCAGTCGCCGTCCTTCAGCGCCCGGTCTTCCTCTACCGGCTCAATCGTGGCCCGCGACTCCCGCAGGCGCTCAATCTCCTGCTGGAACTCCTCTTCAGTCACCTCGGCCGCAGGCTTTTCGACCCTCACGTCCGTATAGCCCTCGATCGAAAAATCAGGAATGTACTCGAAGACCGCCTTCACATGCAGCGGCGCGCCGTCTTCCACGCTCAGCTCGGTCACCTGCGGCTGGCCCACCGGCCGCAGCCCCAGCTCATTCACCGCCCGGTTGAACCGATCCGGCAACAGGCTGTCGATCACTTCCTTGCGGATCTCGCTGGCAAACTTGTGCCGGATCACCGTCTCCGGCACCTTGCCCGGACGGAACCCGGGAATGCGCGCATATTGCCGGTAGTGATTCGCCGCGCGGCGATAGGCTTTCGTCACCTCCGCCGCCTCCACGTCCACCACCAGTTCGCGCGTGCAATCCGGATTCAGAACCGGCCCATGTTGATGCTCGTGACCCTGATCCTGGTCGTGGGAGTGGTCGTGCGTCCCTTCCGCCGTTTCCGGTTGGGGGTTGTTTTCGAGGGTGTCGGTAGAACTCAACGTATCGCCTTCCAGGCGCGCGACAGGCGCCGATAGAAACTCGCGTTTTGCGCCGCTCGCAGCGGCAGGACACAGCCCGCTTTGACGGCGCTGCCGAACTTCGCTTTCGTCCGCCGCTCTGTGCCGCCAAGCACACTGTGGCCGGGAAAATACCTTGTTCCATGGTAAGAGGGATTGCAGGGCAGGGTCAAACCGTCCCGGACTGTCCGCAAACCGGCCCGCACCGTCCAAGGCACGTAACTCCGGGGTGACGTCCGCAACGCCAGTCTTTCGTGGTGCCAACCTTCTATCTTGTACCACCGGTCTCCCGTCCAGGATCCCCGGCGACAGGTCTTTTGTCGTTGGGGTGGAGCCCGCCAGCGCCTTTGCATCGCGCAGCTTATCGCGCCGGTTGTCCGGTTGTGCTGATCACAGCTCCGACCTCGCCGGTCTGCGCACATACGGCAAAAACCGCGGATGTGCCGCCCCACACTCCGCGTAGTGCGCCCGCGCCTCAGCCAGGCTCAGCTCCCCGTTCACCGTCAGCCGGACCTCCGCCGCGTCCTCATCCTCCTGCCCGTCGTCCTCCCACCAGCACACCGGGCACAGCGCCAGCGCGCCGGGCGCCTCCAGCGTCCTGTATCCGCAACACGGGCAACGATATCGCGTTTCAACCTGCGCCACAAGAAATGGACGAGAGCTAGGCCGGAGTTGATTACATCACCCATCACAGAACCCAGTGATTCCCTCCCAAACCAGCCACAAAAACGGGTGCCCCGCCCTACAAGCTGCTTCATAATCTAGTGTCCTGAGTCAGAAGTTCACATCACAAATAAGCTGTCACCTTGAGCGAGTCGCCGCGGCGACGAGTCGAAGGTCAAAGATCCGCCGTGGCGGGACCCGCGGTTGTTCTTCAACGAACTTCTGACTCACCACCCCGTACAATCAATCCGCAGTCTGAAAAGGGGAATCTCCATGCGTCTCGTAATCCTCACCCTCCTCGCCGCAATCTTATCCATCTCCGCCGCCGCACAGGACCGCCCCCTCCGCGTCGCCATCGTCGGCCTCGAGCACGGCCACGTCGAAGGCTTCCTCCATGCCCTGCCCAGCCACAGCAACGTCCAGCTCGTCGGCGTCGCCGACGCCGACCCCGCGCTCCTCGCCAAGTACCAGCAGAAGTTCTCGCTCCCCGCAACCATCCTCTACAAATCAGAGGCCAACATGATCGAGCGCGCCCACCCCCAGGCCGTGCTCGTCTACACCTCCATCGCCGGGCACCGCCACGCCATCGAGATCGCCGCCCAATACGGCGTCTCCGTCATGGTGGAAAAGCCGCTCACCATCTCCCTCGACGATGCGCTCGCCATCCGCGCTCTCGCCCGCAAATCCAGAATCCACGTCCTCGTCAACTACGAGACCACCTGGTACTCCAGCAATAAAGCCGCCTACGACCAGCTCACCCAGCACCAGCTCGGCGACGTCCGTCGCGTCGTCGTCCACGACGGCCACCAGGGCCCCAAGGAGATCGGTGTCCCGCCCGAGTTCCTCAACTGGCTCACTGACCCCGCGCAGAACGGCGCCGGCGCGCTCTACGACTTCGGCTGCTACGGCGTCGATCTCATGACCTGGCTCATGCACGGTGCAACCCCGCTCACCGTCACCGCCGTCGTCAACCACGACAAGCCGCAAATCTACCCGCGCGTCGACGACGACGCCACCATCATCCTCCAGTACCCGCGCGCCCAGGCCATCATCCAGGCCTCATGGAACTGGCCCTTCGGCCGCAAAGACATGGAAGTCTACGGCGCCACCGGTTACGCCATCACCGTGGGCCCTGACCAGCTCCGCCTGCGCCACCAGCACGACCCCGGCGAGCGGCAAATCACCGCCCCACCCCTCGCAACCGGCGAAAGCAACTCTCTCGACTACCTGGCCGCCGTCTTGAACGGCCAGATCCAGGATCAGGGCGACCTGAGCGCGCTCGGTACCAACGTCACAGTCATGCAAATCCTCGACGCCGCCCGCACCTCGGCCCGCGAAGCCCGCACCATCCACCTCGAAAAGCTCAGCGAATAGCGTACACACAACCAGCTTGTTGAAGATTTTTGGAAAGTGGTTTTTAAGAATTGCACTCCAGCATGAAAACGGGTGCCCCAGGTCCGGATTTTCGGACCTGGGAAAGCACGCCTCCAACCAACTACCCTTTCAATCCATATCCAGCGCTAGTGTCCTGTCTCTGAAGTTCATGACATAATACCGCTGTCATCCTGAGCGAGGGTCGCCGCGGTCCGCCGCGGCGGAGAGTCGAAGGTCGAAGATCCGCCGTGGCGGGACCTGCAGCTTGGGATGCCAATTTAGGATACGAACTTCTGGGATACCACGCTAGAAGGTGGGAAGCCACAACCCGCAACCCGCCACAGAAAAACTCACGCCGTCACGCCCAGCCCCAGCCTCTCCCACAACCGCAGCGTAGGCTCCGACTGGTTGATCGTGTAGAAGTGCAGTCCCGGCGCACCGTTCTTGAGCAGCGTCTCGCACAGCCGCGTCACCACGCCCAGCCCGAACTCCACCACCGCCGCCTTGTCCTCCTTCAGCTCTTCGAGCCGCAGCCGCACCCAGCGTGGCAAATCCGCGCCGCATCCTGAGCAGAACCGCACCGCGCTCGCCGTATTCGTAATCGGCATGATCCCCGGAATCACCGGAATCCGCAGCCCCGCCTTCGCACACCGCTCCATAAAGTCGAAGTACGCATCGGCGTTGTAAAAGAGCTGCGTAATCGCCGAGTCCGCGCCCGCCTCAACCTTGCGCCGGAAGTTGTCGAAGTCCACGCCCGGTCCCGCCGCCTGCGGATGCATCTCCGGATACGCGGCCACGGCAATGTGAAACGCGGCCCCATGCTGCTCGCGGATGAAGCTCACCAGCTCGTTCGCATAGCCAAACTCGCCCAATCCGGATGCGGACCCAGAAGCCGTATCCATCCCCGCCGGCAGATCGCCACGCAGCGCCACGATCCGCTTCACGCCCGCCTCGCGATACCGGTCCAGCAGCGCGGCAATATGCGCGCGTGTTGACCCCACGCACGTCAGGTGCGGCGCAGCTTCAATGCCGCAGTGCTTCACCACCGTCAGCAGCGTTTCATAAGTGCCGTTCTGGTTCGAGCCGCCCGCCCCATAGGTCACCGAAAAATAATCCGGCCGCGCGGTAGCCAGCTCACAAATCACCTGCGGCAGCTTCGCCACCCCCTCCGGCGTCCGCGGCGGAAACAACTCGAACGAAAACTTCGGCGAACTCATACCTTGAGTATCCAACCAAAAAACTCTATCTCCACGAACGAACCAACTCCGCGCCCCATCTTATTCCGTAACTTACCCGCAATAAGACGCGGCACGAAGTTGTTACTATTCCCTATTCCCTATTCCCTATTCCCTATTCCCTATTCCCTATTCCCTATTCCCTAATACCTGTAATGCTCCGCCTTGAACGGCCCATCCACCGGCACGCCGATGTAGTCCGCCTGCTTCGGCGAGAGCCTGGTCAGCTTCACGCCGATCTTTTCCAGATGCAGCCGCGCCACTTCCTCGTCCAGCTTCTTGGGCAGCGTATACACGGCCACCTTGTACGTATCCTTGTTCTTCCACAGGTCGATCTGCGCCAGCGTCTGGTTGGCAAAGCTGTTCGACATCACAAAGCTCGGGTGTCCCGTGGCGCAGCCCAGGTTCACCAGCCGTCCCTCGGCCAGAATAAAGATTCCGTGTCCGTCCGGGAACTTGAAGAAGTCCACCTGCGGCTTGATGTTCAGCTTCTCCACGCCTTTCTCCGCGTTCAGCCGGTCCATCTGGATCTCGTTGTCGAAGTGCCCGATGTTGCACACGATCGCCTGGTCCTTCATCTTCTTCATGTGCTCGAGGGTGATGATGTCGGTATTGCCGGTGCACGTCACGTAGATATCGCCACGGCCCAGCGCGTCTTCCACCGTCGTCACCTCGAAGCCTTCCATCGCCGCCTGCAGCGCATTGATCGGGTCAATCTCCGTCACGATCACCCGCGCGCCCATGCCGCGCAGCGAGTGCGCACAGCCCTTGCCCACGTCGCCGTAGCCGCAGATCACCGCCACCTTACCGGCCATCATCACGTCCGTCGCGCGCTTGATGCCGTCCGCCAGCGACTCGCGGCAGCCATACAGGTTGTCAAACTTCGACTTCGTCACCGAGTCGTTCACGTTGATCGCCGGCACCAGCAGCTTGCCCGCCTCCATCATCTTGTAGAGCCGGTGCACGCCCGTGGTCGTCTCCTCTGAAACGCCGCGCCACTCCTTGGCCACCTTGTGCCAGTGCTGCGGGTCCTCCGCGTGCACGCGCTTCAACAGATCTTTGATCACCTGCTCTTCGTGGTTGCCGCTCGGCGTATTCACCCACCCGTCGCCCTCTTCCAGCTCATACCCCTTGTGGATCAGCAGCGTCACGTCGCCGCCGTCATCCACCACCAGCTCCGGCCCCTTGCCATTCTTGTGGCTCAGCGCCTGGTACGTGCACCACCAGTACTCCTCCAGCGTCTCGCCCTTCCACGCAAACACCGGCACGCCCGTGGCCGCAATCGCCGCCGCCGCGTGGTCCTGCGTCGAGAAGATATTGCAGCTCGCCCAGCGCACCTCCGCGCCCAGGCTCACCAGCGTCTCAATCAGCACCGCCGTCTGGATCGTCATATGCAGCGATCCCGTCACCCGCACTCCCTTGAGCGGCTTCTCCGCCGCATACTTGTTGCGGATCGCCATCAGCCCCGGCATCTCCTGCTCGGCGATGGTGATCTCCTTCCGACCCCAGTCGGCCAGACCCATATCGGCCACTTTGTATCCCAGCTCCGTCACTTCCAGCGTCGAACTCGCCATATCCAATCTCTCCTTATTCCCCTTCAAAATCTGAATCCGAGCTTTTTACCGTCTTGCCTCTCTCACGAGCCACAAAATCCCGGATGCCTGGGTTCTGGATGCCCCACCCCTAGCGGCATCCGCCGCAGCGGACGCCGCTAGGGGGAAAGCACAAATCCTACCCCGGCCATTCACCCACTAACTCGCTACTGTCCGCGCAACGGACACCAACTCGCCGTCTCGCCAACTCCGCTATCCTCTACCACCAATTTCACTCACAATCCATCGTCCCATCGTGATACATTGATATGTATCAGAACAGCCCCATGCCGTCAATGCCGTCCATCGTAAAAATTCTCCGGGTCGTCGCCGACCCCAATCGCCTCCGTATCCTCCTCCTTCTCGAAGGTGAGGAGCTCTCGGTCGCCGAGCTACAGGAAATCCTGGTTATGGGCCAGAGCACCATCTCCACCCACCTCTCCCAGCTCAAGCAGGCGGGACTGGTCGAAGACCGCCGCGCCGGCAAAAACAATCTATATAGGTTGATCTCCCGGCCGGCAGAAGTACCGGCCACCCAAACAGCAACTGATCCAACCGTCTTGAAAGGGCACGGATTCAGCCGTGCCGAAAACCAGGGACCTGAAAAGGAGGGTACGGGCTTCAGCCCGTACATCGACAGCCCACAATGCAATGGGCCTTTAGGCCCTGAGGGAAACCCCGGTAGCCTCCTGCAAGAACTCCTCGACCGCGCCCGTCGCGAAATCCCCGAAGCTCCCGCCGACCAGGCCACCCGCCGCCGCGTCCTGCGCAAGCGCCAGGACAAGATGCGTGCCTTCTTCGACTCCGTCGCCGGACGCCTCGGCCGCAACTACGTCCCCGGCAAGTCCTGGAAGAGCCTCGCCGAAGCCTTGCTGCGGCTCATGCCCCCGGTCACCGTAGCCGACCTCGGCGCCGGCGAAGGGAGCTTCGCTCTCTTACTCTCCCATCGCGCCAGGCGGGTGATCGCCGTCGACTCCTCCGCCCGCATGATCGAAGTCGGCCGCGAAGAAGCCCTCCGTAACGGCGTCCAGAACATCGACTACCGCCTCGGCGACATGGAGGAGCTGCCCGTCGCCGACCGCGAAGTCGATCTCGTCTTCTTCTCCCAGTCCCTCCACCACGCCCTGCACCCCGCCCGCGCTCTCCACGAAGCCGCGCGCATCCTCGTCCCCGGCGGCCGCGTCATCATCCTCGACCTCGCCCGCCACCGTTTCGAAGAAGCCCGCGACCTTTACGCCGACGAATGGCTGGGTTTCACCGAAGAAGAGCTCGAATCCATGCTCCACAACTCCGGCTTCACCCGCATCGAAACCAGCATCGTCGACAAGGAACCCACCCCGCCCAACTTCCAGACCCTCCTCGCCGTAGCCGCCAAACCCCAGTAGCACCCCAACAACCTCGCTCCCGGATGGAGCAAGCGAAGTAAGCCCAGGGTGGAGTCCGGCCCGCCGCACGGACCGAACCCTGGGAATCCGATCGGCCGGCACCACTGTCCCTTCGTCCCGGAGGGGCAGCGGAAAATAGCCCAGGGTAAAGTCCGCCGTGGCGGACGCAACCCTGGGACAAGCAGGTCAAGGCTCGGCCAGCCCCGTAGGGGCGACCCAACCGCCTCCATGATTTTCGACGGAGCGAGTTCGAAAGCCGAAGATACGCCGGGACGGAATCTGCGGTTTGGGATGTCAGCTTATGCACTTCTGGCACACCACGCGAAGTTCCTCTTTGCATAAAATTATGTCCCGTCGTCGCACACTCAGAACAGGAGACCACCATGTCTCAGTCCGACGACAATCTCGAGCTCGCCCTGCTCAAGCTCATCGCCGAGCCCGATCCATCTGCGCCCGTCACCGTGCTGCCCCCGGCTCCCACGGCCACGCCCGACAGCACTGCCACCGCCATCACCCGCTGCCGCGAAGCCTGGCAGCAGGCCTTCGACGAATACATGAAGAAGAACGCCCGTAAAGACGGCCCCATGGCCCAAGGCAACGCCGCTGATGAGGCCGCTGCTGCTTACCGTGGCGCCATGCCTCCGCTCGTCGGCTATGAAGGCATCCGCGACTTCATCGCCTGCGTCGCCTACGGCATCCTCATCGAAGCGATTCCGTCCGAGCGCAGCGGCCAGCTCCTCTACGCCGCCCAGGTTGCGCTTAGCGCCCTGCTCCGCACCCCCAAACCCGCCAAATTCGGCTGATCCCGCTACCCCCTACCCCTCCCCAAACCGCATTTTCCCAGCCTCAAAATCCAAGCAACCAAAACAAAATAAATAACTTATATAGTCAAACCCGCACGTCTCTACCCTGCAAAACCTTGCACAACCCCGCAAATCCCTGCAAATCCCAAAGAGAGCACCAGGTCCCGCACGGCAGCGGGCAATGAGCCGCAGGACTCCGGGGTAATTATGTCGTTGCCAATGCTGCACGGCACTTCAACAACGTCGTTTGCATCCACATCGGCAATGGATCGCTGACCGTCGCGGCCCGGAAGGGCAGCCTTTCGACGGCGCTGGTCAGAAATTCCTTGCATGGCGGCATAGAATTCCCCGTTGCGATGGCCGAGCACCACGCTATTGCGCGGCTACAGCGAAACCGTCGAGATGCGTAGCGGGCAGCCAGTGCGCCAATTGCATCTCCTGGACCTGTTCACCAGTCATAACGAATAAAACCGCGCCAAGCATGACTCGGGTGCGCCTTGTCCGCGGTTTCTCGACGGTAACGGTGTTCAGGCCCATCCATTTTTATTTCCCCTGGGCAACTGCAGAAGAATTCTCCTGCGCAGCCGCAACAACCCAGCTCACCATCCGCTCATCGGGAAGAAGCGCCTGCGAAGGCATTCGGTAGGCCAGGCCATCGAGCCGCTTGCGCAGTCCGCCTTCGATTCCACCGTAGGAGAGCAGCAATGGAACGATCAATGCGGTGTTGCCGCTTTTCGTGACATCTTCGACTTTGCGCCGAAGCTGCTCAGTAGCGGCATTTCTCACCGGATCGTCGGCGTCGTCACGCAGCGTGAGGTAATCGATGGAGGCATAATGCGTCCTGGTGCGCATTCGATCGGCGATCGTGCCCATGTCCCGGAGCCAGAGCTTGTTGTCGTCTTCTGGAACCGGACCGTGGGCGACCAGGATCACCACCTCGTGAGCAGGCTCTCTGCTGATGGATGCCGCCCGGTCAATGAGAATGTCCGCGACAATCGGGTGAGCATCGAGCGCCAAGGCCATGCGGATGGGGACAGGCGAGACAAGCGGCTTCATAGCGTCGTCGGATGCGGCTGCATCGTGCATGGCGCTATGATCCATTGTCCCGTCGTGTCCCATCGCTCCGTGATCCATTGCGGCAAAGTCTTTGAGGTCTTCCGGCATCTGCGCGCGCAGGCCGAGCAGGTAGGCCTGGCTATCAATCACCGAGCTGTGCGAGCTAATGAACAGCGGCACAGCGACAATCTCAGTCACCTTGCGGGCGACGAGCCGGTCGATCGCGGACTGCATCGCCGATCGCGTGGCCATGCCGAAAGCGACCTCGGTGGGAATCTGCAGATCGACCTGATCGGCGACATGACGAACCTCTTCATTCCATTCAAGCGAGCCGCCATGTGCCAGCAGGAGCACGCCCGGTCGCGGTGGTTTCGAGCTTGCCGGTGTCTGGCCGAAGGCGGCCGCGCAGGACAGGCCAAGCGCTAATAGTGCAAGAAGAATTTTTTTCATGGTGTCTTCCTTTTCTCTCAGTGCGTAAATCGGCTCTGTGGTGTACCAAACATCTGGAAAGGGCTCTCGGCGGTCTCGGGGGATTCCCGGAGCTTCGAAAGCTCGTCCGTGGCTTTGTTCATCAGCGCCACCACCTGCAGAAACGCAGCCGGCTCGAGGTTGAGCGTGACCGGCCCGATGCTTACGTGAATCGCATTGCACTCGCACAGACGTACGCGCCCAAGCCCGGGAAGGTCTGCGAGGACCACATTGATGTCATGCATAAGTTCTCCGTAACTGGTTACTCGTGCGGAAACGTGTAGCGCAGGCCGATGCGGAAGGTTCGTCCATAGTCGGTGCGGTCGTAGGTGGGTGGGTTCTGCGTCAGTAAGCTGTCACGGCTGTTGCCCAGGTTCTCGATGGCGCCATAGACCTGCAGGCCGGGACAAATCTCCTTGGAGCCATAGAGATTCCAGATCGCGTAAGCCTGTTCATGTTCCACGGGAGTCGGCGTAATTAGATAGCGGCCGAAGTAGTTACCCCGGATATTGGCGACAAAACCCAGGCGCGGCGCAGAATATTCCGCGCGGAAATAACCGGAGTTGCGGCTGCGCTCGGTCAACGTTTCTTTGTCGGTTACGTCGTATGGATCGAGATAGGCGTAGAAGCCATCCACGCGCAGGCTGCGGCTTAGCAGCACACTCCCTTTCAGGTTGATGCCCTGCGTGTAGGCCTGATCGACGTTGGTGTAGACGAAGGTCATCAGGCCAGGCTCTGCGCCGAAGGACAACGGGATTCCGTACTCGGCAAGCAGAGCTTCGAGTTCAGCCTCATCTGTGGGCATGCCTGCGTAGATATAGTTAATCAGGTGGTTCAGGTTGTTCCGATAGAGCGTTACTCCGAGGCTGTACCGGTTGACCTGGTAGTCTCCGCCCACTGACCAGCTCTCGCTGCGCTCCGGCTGCAAAGTTGGGTTGCCAAGGACCTGGTAACCATACTCAGGATGCAATAACAGGTAATAGAGCTCTCCAATGGTCGGCGAGCGGAAGCCTTTGCCGTACGCGCTGCGCACCGTCCAGTGCCCGTTGACGCGATAGACCAGGCCGACCTTCGGCACCACATGGCTTCCATAAAGCGAGTGGTGATTGTAGCGCCCGCCCAGATTGACGATCAGCCTTTTCCACTGAATGCGATCCTGGAGCCAGAGATCGTTGGTTGTAATCTGCTGCCCATCATCGTTGCCGACAATGCGGTTCAGGCCGCGATACGAATCCTGTACCCATTCGTCTCCGCCCTGCAGGAATTGCCATGTGCCGATCTGCTGCGACACCGTGGCGTCAGCGCGGTGATAACGCTCGTAAAGATTGCCGTAGTCAAACTCAGGACCGAGGCTGTTGTCGGCATTGATCGGATTGGAGTAGGAATTTGAATCGTAGCGCGCCTCATACAGCCGGGCTTGCACAGCGGTCGTCGAGGTGGGAAGAAAGTCACCCACAATCGCATGGGTCTGCGTGCTGTCTGTGCTGGCAGCATAGTCATAGCCCGACGCGGCCGTCCCCGTGTAATCGTCGTTCTTGCCGTTGGCATCGTTATGATAAGCATCACCCGTATAACCGATGGAAGCGCGTGGATTGAAACGATAGCGCAGCTTGAGGAAGGCATCGTAACGCCGGTTGTTCGCGCCGACGGTGCTTTCATCGCCGGGAACCAGCGAGTAGGAGTCGATGCGATGCATCTCAAGATCGGTGTATGCCGTCAGCTTCTTCCACTGCGAGCCGAGATCGAGGTCGCCATCAACTACGCCCAAGTCACCGCCGGAGATTCGCAAGCCTCCTTCCAGCGGGTGCGTTGGCTCGTGCGTAATCATGTTGATTACGCCGCCAATGGCGTCGGTGCCGTAGAGTGAGGAAGCAGCGCCGCGCACCACCTCCACGTGATCGAGCCTGCCGATGTTCTGCTGATCGAGGTCGATGATGCCGCTGTTGATGCCGCGCGCCCCGACTATCGGAAGCCCATCCTGCAAAACGAGGATATCCTGCGAAGCGACGCCGTCGATCATCTCCTGCGACGAGCCGGAATAGGACGCGTTGTTGCGCGTCACTACCCCCGGCAGCTCGCTGAGCACGTCAGCCACGCTCTCAAAGCCTGTGCGCTCGATCTGTTGTTTCGTCTTGACATCGACAGGCAACGGAGAATCCTGCTGTAGCTCCTCCACTCGTGAGCCCGACACGACTGTGACCGTCTGTTGAACGGATGCCACGGCGAGCGAAATGTCGATGTTCGCCGACGGAATGTCAGATTTCGCGGTAATAATGCGCGTCTGCGCAGCAAAGCCGGATGCCGATGCGGTAAGAACGTATTCGCCCGGTTCAACTCCTGAGAAAGAGTATTCACCGCTCGCACCACTCTCCGTTGCCAGGCCAGCTCCACTGAGAGTATTGCGAAGAGTAATCGCGGCATGGGTAACCGCATTGCCGGATGGGTCAAGGACATGGCCTGACAAGGTCTTCTGAGGAACCTGTGCGCAGGCCAGAGCAGAAACAAGGAACAGAAATACAACAAATCTCTTTCGCATAGTCGCGCCTTTCCAAGCTGCAGCAGCGCAATTGGGTGAACAACTGCACCGCCTGGTTATCGATCTCCGCTCTCATCGGGCGCTTCGCCAAAAGACTTCCCTGGGAGAGCTTTTCAAAAAACACACACTACACGCCTCGTTTGGCGTAATACTCGGCTACCTGCGCCGCGCTGAATTCGAAGGGAACATGACCGACGCCGGGAAAAGCGAGGATCATGCCGGACTCCTTTGTTGCCGGATTATCGAATTGGAGATAGGACGGTAGATCCAGGCGCGGATTCTCCCGCGCGCTCTGCACGGCTGTCATCTGTTTTGCCCGTTCGCTCAGATGCACCCGCTCGCCGATGCGAAGCACCATCGAGCCGATTGTCTGACGACGGCCGTTGACGAAAATGTGCCCGTGAGAAACAAGCTGGCGCGCGCCGGCGATGCTGCGGGCAAAACCAAGCCGGAAGACGACATTGTCGAGACGCCGTTCCAGAAGGCCGATCAGGCTCTCCATCCAGTTCGACGCGTTCAGGCTCTTTGCCTTGCGGACAAAGCGGCGGAGCTGCTCTTCGCGCAGGCCATAGTGGAAGAGCAGCTTCTGTTTTTCGTATAGTTGCGCGCCAAACTGGGTGATCCTGCGTTTTTGTAGGCGGCCATGTTGCCCAGGCGGGTAATTTCGTTTTTCAAGCGCGCCCGGTTTGCCCAGGCCTGGCAGTTCGATTCCCAGCGAACGCTGGATACGGAACTTCTTCCGTTCGCTCATGCAGCCGTCTCCTGGATGGACGAAGACGGCAAAGCTGGCTCTCTGCCAACTCTTCAGCCCTCATCGCCGATCTCCGCGCTGCCGCAGCGCTTCGCCAAAAGACTCTACGGCAGTGCATTCCTAAATTCGGACCAAAATGATCCGCATTGCTTCCACGATAATCCAAATGCTGAATTCAGACAAGAGGAAGATTGTCTTTTTCGTTCTACAACTTGCCCAGCTATCTTTCTTCCGATAGCAGTGCTTCCAGGCGATGACTGTCGGCAGTATCGCCAGCGTTCCGCTACGCTTCTTCCTCCATCTGCATGCTCAGGTAGCGCTCGTACCCCACTTCCTGAATCTGATGGAGCTGCGCCTCCAGCCAATCCACGTGCCCTTCTTCGTCCTTCAGCAGAGAGACGAAGATATCCCGCGAGCCGTTGTCCTGATTTTCGACACAGATTCGAATAGATTCGTTATAGGAAGCGACGGCGCCCAGCTCGAGCTTGAGATCGGAGTTAATCATCTCCCGGACGCCCGAGCCGATGGTGAGATCAAGATGATCCATGTTGGGCGTCCCATCCAGAAACAAGATGCGCTCCATCAGTCTTTCCGCGTGCCGCATTTCATCGATGGACTGCTTTTTGATGTACTTGGCCAAGCGCTCGTAACGCCAGTTTTCGCACATCTCCGCATGGAGAAAGTACTGGTTGATCGCCGTCAATTCGTCCCGCAGGGCCTGGTTCAGTCTTTCAAGAACTTTCGCGTTTCCCTTCATGATGCTCCATCCTAATACCGAGACCTTCGTTCAGGGAACCCCCTTGTAAGTCGAGTTGGAAAAGGGAGCCGGACCGGTTGCGAAGAACACGCGGGAACACCAGATCAGCCCGGTGTTTGCGAACTCGATGAAGACCTGCTTCCACTGAAGGACTCGGACAAAAACTGGCTCGGGGTCATACCCATCACGCGCCGGAACATGGTGGTGAAAGCGCCCGCCGTCTCATAGCCGAACTCACTGGCAAGAGCGGTGATCGAGCTGCCGTTCACGAGCCGCGAAACAGCAACCGAGGCGCGGAATTGCTCTCGCCAGGAACGGAAGGTCATACCGGTCTCGCGCAGAAAGAGCCTCGCCAGAGTGCGTGGAGAGGCTCCCGCCACGCCGGCCCATTCTTCGAGCGTTCGCGAGTCGCCAGGGTTCGCTGCGAGCTCGCGTTCAATGGCCAGGAGACGCGAATCCAGCAGCCGTGGCATTGTCGGAACGTGGGCGCGCGACCAGTGGATCTCGTCCAGCAACAGGACAATGATCCTGCCGTCGTGGCCCTGTTCGTCATATTCGACCGGCATCATCGTGGCGCGGCGCACCAGCTCACGCAGCAGCGGTGAAACCTGAATGACGCAGGGCTCCTGTGGAGCATGCGGTGGGCAGGCATCCGGCCGAATATAAAGAGTACGCATTTCGACTGCCGTGAGGGTGCCGGTTTGATGAGGATAGTTCGGAGGAAACCAGACCGCGCGATGCGGGGGTATGATCCACGTGCCACGGTCCGTCGTCACCTTCATCGTTCCCAGCTCGGCATAGAGGAACTGAGCACGCGGATGGCTGTGCAGGAACCCTGGATAACCGCTTGGCCATGACTTTGCCATGGCCCCAACAGGACGAGGCACGGTCTGGTAGAAGTGGTGGTTGGTACTTCTTTCCATCGAATTTGGCAGTTTTCACGTAAAGATTGACAGAAACGGCGAAGCCAAGCCGAAATTTTTGTCATAATCTATATACGATCAAAAGGGTCCGAATTCAACCACCGAGAGTAGGAGAAGTTCTCATGGTTTTACAGAATGCGACTCAGTCGCATTATCTGCGAGCACGAAATCCCGCACGGGAGCCATTGAGTGAGCGGTTGGCTGCACACGGAGTCCGCCTCACACCCCGGCGTCGCGCACTGCTTGAGATCCTGGAAGAATCGAGCCGCCATTTGGACGCTGCGGGCCTTCTGGAAGCTGCCCGGCAGCGGATGCGAATCGACCGAGCCACCGTGTACCGGACGCTGGATCTGCTGAAGAAAGCGGGGCTGGTCGATGAGCTCGACCTGATGCATCTGCGCGGCGAAATGCACTACTACGAAGCCCGGACCGGGAACGAGCACTTTCACTTCGCTTGCTTCGGCTGCGGACGGATCACGGAACTGGCTTCGCCTCTCTTTGAGCAGCTCAAGCAGCAGGTCTCTCAGGAACAAGGAGTTAGGATCGAAACCACGCGTCTGGAGATTGGCGGCTACTGTGCCGATTGCGCCGCAGAAGCGAGCCGGAGGAAACAATCTCAAGCACCCTGAAGAAAGAACGTGTACGTACGCCGGAAACTCTTTGAGAAACGGAACCCCCGCGGCAGTCTTTTTGGCGAAGCGCCACGGGGGCCCGGAGATCGACAACCCACAGGGCTGACGACTGGGTACAGGATAAAGGATAGATCAGCCCCTGGGAAGTGCTTCTAACGGAAGGTCAGACCAGGTTCCTGCAGCTAACTCTTGGCGGAGAACCGCGAGAACCTGGGAACCACAGCCGAATCGACTGCGGGCTGCCCCCACTATAGGGATCCTGCCCGCGAAGTTTCAACTCTCGTGAAGTTCTTGATCTTCACGACAAGTCACTTGTGAGGCAGAGCAGATGAACCGTACCTTGCTGACGCCCGCGTGGCGCGATCGCGTCTTTTTCCCTTTCCTGTTCGTTGCCTTTTTGCTTGCGGTTGCACTCCCTGTGCATGCCCAGCGCAAGTATCCCGGCCGTGGCGCGGTCTCTGCTCAGGATCTCACTAGGCTGACTTCGCCTGCGGCGAGCGGCACAACCACTGCCGACCAGGTATGTGCCCGATACACTGCCGGATCGACCGTGATCGACCCTCCCGTGCTGCAGAGCCAGAATGGAGTGCTCGAAGTCACGATCGGTTTCTACACGGTGACCGATTCGCAGGGGCTCGTCCGGTATTGCTATGTCACGAATACCGGGCTTGAATCGCCGACACTGGTTGTTAATCCCGGCGACAACCTGATCATCCATTTTCAGAACGAGCTTCCCATGGTCCCGGCGTCGAGTGTAAGCGACAACATGGCCAGCATGAAGATGACACTCTCGAATGACGCCATCACCGGCGCCAGCCCGGCCTGCAACGGCACGATGGGGACAAACGTCACCAACATCCACTTCCATGGAACGAACATCGCTCCGGTATGCGGACAGGATGAGGTCATTCATACGCTGGTTCAGCCGGGTGAGAGCTTCGACTACAACGTGACGATTCCCGCCACCGAGCCGCCCGGCCTTTACTGGTATCACCCGCATCCGCACGGCATCTCCGAGAGCCAGGTACAGGGCGGAGCGACCGGCGCCCTGATCGTTCAGGGCATCCAGAACGTCTATCCGTCCCTGGCTGGAATGCCCGAGCGGACACTGGTGATCCGCGACCAGAACCTGCCGGCATCGGAAGCCAATAACGCAAATATCCCGGCGTGGGATCTCTCGATCAACTACGTGCCAGTCACTTATCCGAGCTACACGCCAGCGGTGATCGAGACCCTTCCGGAAGAGCAGGAACTGTGGCGCGTTGTGAACAGCGCAGCCGACACCATCCTCAACCTCCAGTACATCGTGAACGGAACACCTCAGCCGATGCAGGTGTACTCCATGGACGGCTATCCCGTGTCTTCAGGAGGCGGCAATAGCCAGACCACGATCCAGATGGGACCCGGTGCGCGCGCCGAGTTTGTCGTCATGACGCCCAATGTCGGCGACCAGGCGCAACTGGTCACGCAATACCAGAACACCGGCCCGGATGGAGATTATGATCCGACACGTCCCATCGCCAACATCGTAAGCCAGAATGACGCTCCGGCTCCGGCGCAGGTCCCATCCCAGGTCAGCGCAGTGAATACCACGCTCTACCATAGCCTGGCCAACCTTACACCGGTGGCTCACCGCAACCTGTATTTCTCTGAAGTACTCCAGAACCCGGCAGATCCGAATAGCCCCACGAACTTTTACATCACGGAAGAAGGACAGACGCCCACGCTCTTCACCATGGACCAGGCGCCGAACATCGTCGTCCATGCGGGAACGGTGGAAGACTGGACGGTCGAGAACAGGGCACAGGAAGATCACGTCTTCCATATTCACCAGCTTCACTTCCAGGTCCTGGCTATTGACGGTCAGCCGGTGAACGATCCGGCTCTGCGCGACACCATGGACATTCCTTACTGGAGCGGCACCGGACCGTACCACAGCATTACCGTCCGCATGGACTTCAGCGATCCGAACATTGTTGGGACTTTCGTCTATCACTGCCACATTCTGGAGCACGAAGACGGCGGCATGATGGGCGAGATCCAGGTGCTGCCGCAGGGTTCGGCTGCGATAGCGGCCGTGACCGCCTCTGCTTCCAGCATCGCACCCAATCAGAACGTCACGCTGACGGCGAACGTCGTGGATGCAAGCACGGACAATCCGATGCCCACGGGTCTCGTGCAGTTCCAGTTGAATGGAGAAAATGTCGGCGATCCCGCAACCATCACCGACGGACAGGCGACGCTGACCACGGCAGTGGACGGAAACGTGGGCAGCAATAACCTGGCAGCATTCTATGAGGGAGATACGACTTACACCGAAACGACTTCACCCTCGATCCCCATTACGGTCTCGCCGTTTGGGCTGACCTCTTCAGGTACGGCCGCAGCCGTCGGAGCAGCGGCAATCGCCAATGTCAGCGTCAACGTTGCCAACAACTACACCACCCTCATCGATCTCAGTTGCACACTGCCGTCGAACCTTACCGAAAGCGCATGCTTCGTCAATCCCAACTCGATCACCGGCACGGGCACCGTGCAACTCACGGTCAACACCACGCCGGCGCATCCGGCCAGCAGCCGATTGAATAGCCGGCCGGGATGGCTGATGGCTGGTGGAGGCGCGAGCCTGGCATGTGTCGTCCTGCTGATCTTGCCGCGGCGCAAAGGTCGCAACGCCGCGCTGGGTATATTGGCAATCCTTGCGATTGCCTTCACCGTCGTGGGATGCGGCGGTTCGGCAAAGACTGATCCCGGAACCGCGAAAGGCACTTATACGGTCGTTGTCACGGGCGCTGCAGGCAGCGGGTCGTCCCAGTACCAGACCAGCGTCAACGTCCCGATCACCATTCAGTGAGGGCTTCTGCCCACCGAGAGTAAAGGAGAGAAATTATGCCGAGCAGAGCCCTTCGTCTTCTAGCCCAGACCATGAGAGTCGTTTGCATCGCTGCGAGTCTATCGGCCAACGTGCTCTGGGCCAGCGTGAGCGGCAGCATCTCCGGCACGGTAAAGGATCCGTCGGGGAGTGTCGTCGCCAGCGCGCATGTCACCGTCCAGGAATCGAATACCGGGCTGACCTACGAAACCCGCACTGACAGCAAAGGGTATTACACCTTTCCGGTTCTTCCCGTCGGACATTACGTGCTCGATATTGAGGCTGTCGGATTCGGCAAGTACGAGCGCAAAGCGATCGTTCTCGATACAAACGCGGCGCTTACGCTCGATGCTTCCCTTGCGATGGGCAGCGTATCGCAGAGTGTGACCGTCGCCGACAACACGCTCCATGTTGAAATCGCCAGCACACAAATCGGCCAGGTCATTACCGGGCGGCAGATGACCGCAGTGCCTCTCGACGGCCGCAGTTATACGGATCTTTTGTCTCTTCAGCCTGGCGTTGCACCCCAGACCGCCATCACTGATACGACGGTGCAGGATGTGGGCGCAACCATTTTGAACCCCTCGGGGACTCTCAATCCCGGCAACCTCTCGGTCAACGGGCAGCGGGAAACGGCCAATTACTTCGGCGTGAACGGCAGCGACGTGGAAGAAGACGTGAACGCCGGCACCGCCGTGATTCCCAACCTCGACGCGATTGCGGAGTTCCGCATCATCACCAGCAACTTCGACGCGGAATACGGCGAGTACAGCGGCGGGCAGATCAGCGTGGTTACGAAATCCGGGAGCAACGAGTTTCATGGCAACGCCTTCGACTTCCTGCGCAATACCGACCTTGATGCGCGCAATTATTTCTCGCCCACGCGCGGCGCATTCCGCCAGAACCAGTTTGGCGGGACCTTTGGCGGTCCGATTCGCAAGGACAGGCTCTTCTTCTTCCTCGACTACCAGGGTACTCGGCAGACGCAGGGCATCGATACCGGCAACATCGCCGTGCCCTCGAATGCAGATCGCACTGGAAATCTTCTCGATTTCACGACCGGAGCCGCCGGAAACCAATTATCGGGTCTCGTGAGCGGCTCATATTTCGCCAACATCCTCACCCAAAGGCTTGGCTACGAGGTCGCGGCGGGCGAGCCCTACTACCTGCCCGGTTGTGCTGCGACGTCCACCTGCGTCTTTCCAAACGCGGTCATTCCTCAAAGCGCCTGGTCGGTCCCGGCGCAGAAGATGCTGCAATACATTCCCGCACCCAATACATCCAAGGGTTTTGCCACCTCTGCTTATAACCAGACGGTGCGCGATGATAAGGCGGGATCGCGTGTCGATTGGAACACGCGCTGGGGACTGATGTCGGCGTACTACTTCATCGATGACTTCTACCTTGTCAATCCCTATCCGGTCGCGCAGAGCGGCGCGAGCGTTCCCGGCTTCTCCGCCGCCACCACCGGGCGCGCGCAGCTTCTCACGCTTGGTGATACGAAGAGCTTCGGCACGACCATGGTCAACGAGTTTCACCTGAGTTTCATGCGCGACAACACCAATCTCGGCCAGCCCATCGGCGGCCTCGGTGTCAGCCTCGCCTCGCAGGGATTCGTCAACGCGGATGGAACAGACAGCATCGTCGCTCTCAACCCCAAGAGCCAGGGCGTCGAAAACCTCAACTTCAACGCCTATTCGACCGGCGCTGCCGCCAACCAGCTCATTCAGGTCAACAACACCTACCAGACATCCGATAGTTTCTCCAAGGTGCTTGGTAATCACACCATGAAGTTCGGAGCGGAATTTCATGCCGATCAGGTAAACGCTGCACCAATCGCGCAGTTCAACGGCAATTTTGTATTTCAGGGACAGGAAACCGGCGTGGACTTCGCAGACTTCCTGATCGGCGTGCCCGCCCAATACAACCAGAGCCAGCTCAATCCCTTCTATGACCGGAACAAGTATGTCGGCGTCTTCGCGCAGGACAGTTGGCATGTCCTTGAGAACCTGACGCTCAACTACGGATTGCGGTGGGACCGCATTGCGCCGTGGTCGGAGAAATACAACCAGATCTCGACCTTCGTGCCCGATGCGCAGTCGGTAGTTTTCCCTGGCGCGCCTCCGGGAATCCTCTACCCCGGCGATCCGGGTATTCCCAACACGCTCGCTCCCATCGACAAGCTGGATCTCTCGCCGCGCGTCGGCATCGCATGGTCTCCGCAGGCCAGTCAAGACACCACTCTCGGTAAACTGGCGGGCTTGCCTGGAACGACGAGTGTTCGCGCCAGCTTCGGCATGTTCTATACCGCCATCGATGCGACTTCGATTGGAGTGCTGGCGGCCAACGCTCCTTACGGCACCACCTACTCGAGCCCCGAGCCTCCACTCTTCGCAACACCCTTCATCGGCGCTGCCGACGGAGCCAACAACGGCCAGCCCTTTCCATACACGTTTGCCCCGCTTGACTCGTCACGGAGCAACCCCGATCCGAATATCAACTGGGCCACCTACGAACCGATCAGCGGCATTCCCGGATACGACATCCACAACCATACCCCCTATACAGAAGAATGGTCGCTGTCGATCGAGCGCCAGGCAGGCCCCAAAACTGTCTTTGACGCCACCTACATCGGCTCTGCTACGCACCGCGAGCGCGTGCTGATTGCGGAGAATCCAGGCAATCCCGCTCTCTGCCTGAGCCTCTACCAGTCCAGCGACGTACTGTTCGGAACGCCCACCTGCAATGCCTTTGGCGAAGATACGGTTTACTATCCGGCCTCAGGCGGCATCGTGAACGGCACACGCCAGCAGTTGGGACCCAACTTCGGCAGCAATGCGCTGCAGTCCAACATCGGCCACGCGAACTATAACGCGCTTGAGTTGAGCGCGCGCCATACGACTGGCCGGCTCGAGTTCGACGCCTCCTACACGTACGGTAAGTCCATGGACCAGTCATCGAATATCGGCGAGGAAGTCAACCCGTTCAAGCCGGCGTTGAGTTATGCGATTTCTTCGTACGACATCAAGCACAACTTCGTCGTCAGCTACGACTATCAGCTTCCCTTCGATCAGTTCTTTCATCCCAGCCGCTTGACGAGAGGTTGGTCGCTCTCGGGAATTACGCACTTTTCGACAGGTTTCCCAGTCACGATGATCAACAATGGAGACAACTCGTTTATCGGCACGAATCCAAATGGCGTGAACAACTCGAGTATCGATGAGCCGGACTACAATGGCGGTCTCTTGAAGCTCAACCGGAACCCGCGTAAGAACGCAAACAATTACTTCGACACTGCCGATTTCAGTGAGAATGCGCCGGGAACCCCAGGTACCTCGAAGAGGCGGTTTTTCTATGGTCCCGGGCAGGGCAACTATGACATGGCGCTCGCCAAAAACCTGTCCTTTACCGAGGCGAAGAGCCTGCTGTTCCGGGTGGAGGCATTCAATGTCTTCAATCACACACAGTTCCTCGGCCCGCAGGCAGTGGATGGCGACATCGACGACCTTAGCACAACTTTTGGCGATGTCATCAGCGCCGCTCCACCGCGCATTCTGCAGGGTGCGCTCAAGCTCTTCTTTTAGGAAGGCTATGGAAGAGGAATTTTGAACCAGGCCTCCGCGGAAGTCTTTGGTGAAGCGCCCTGGAGACCCGGAGATCGACAACCTGAATGCTCCGCATGGTTGTGACGAAAGCAACGGGGCAGTTAGAGCGTTTTTGGTTCATCTGTTGACAAGCCGGCATCGTATCCGCCGCGGCGGATGGCTTTTTCTTGAGGAAAAAGCTACTCGGCGACATCAACCCTGTAAAGACTTGAACCGAAAACGCTGTAGCACAAACGGGCATTACGCTTGCTCGTTCGCGATTGTGGAGTTTCCGATTCTACTGTTAAGCTCAACTTGTATGCAGCGTGCCGTAGCCATCTTATTGGTCGCGGTCTTTGGCTCATTCGTGGGCGCGCCACTGCTTGCCGCCTCGCCGGACCCATACGGGAATCTGCCCGCCTGCTGCCAGAGGAATGGCAAGCATCACTGCATGATGCGCATGGATACGGCGCATGACGCTGATGGGTCCGGGCAGCCCATCCTCGCTTCAAAGCAGACGTGCCCTTTCTTCCCGAGGACCATACTGCCGAACACAACCCAGGGACATCTATTCGTTCCTCTCCCTGCCAGTCTGCCCAGCGCGACAGGGTCGCATGATCCGTCTGCAACAGTGCAGGCCGAGGTTCTCTATCACATTGCCTTCGATCGTTCCCGCCAGAAGCGCGGCCCTCCTGCCTCACAGCTTCCCTGATCCTCCTGATCGGCAACTGATCGTAAACACCGGGCACTCGCCTGCAGGATGGCGCGCGCGCTTTGCTCGGCAAGGAGCCGCACCGTGTTCGCGTCCATGGACGCGAGCCCTCTGCAGATTGGCCCCGGGTTGACCGTCGAGCGCAAGCGCGATCGAACGGGTGCTTTCGATTCGATCAGCGGCATGGATGCAAAGCCGACTTGCTCGGCGAACCAGCTACCGAGAGAGGTAGAGAGTGGCGCAATCCAGGCAGCATCGGTACAACCGGCTCCAGCGCGCGTGCGCGCTCGGCCTCCTGCTGCTTCTCCTGGCTCCGCTCTGTCCGAGCTTCTCTTCAGATGGCCTTCCGTCTGAAGCTTCGCTTCCGGCGTGCTGCCGCGCGCATGGAAAGCACCACTGCTCCATGCGGATGCGCGAAGCGCCAGCAGACTCTCAAGGAGCTGGCAAAGGCCGGGTATCCCAGGTCACGGAGAAATGTCCGTGCACCCCGGCTCTTCCCGCGTTGTTCCATCACGAGATTTCAGATTCGCCGGCCACTGCTCTTCTCGCAACGCCCCCGCCCATCTTCAGAGGCGCATCTGCCGCTCTTCGGGACGCGCGCCGGCTCTGGCTCCTCCAGCGCAATTCATTACGGGGTCCGCCTGTCTCCGGTTCATCGACGCAAGCCACCTAATCGACTGGCCCGCAGCCGATCCGGCTGCCATTGCACTGGAGATACTATGTTTCGCATCGAATTTCGTCCTCGACGAGTGCTCGCTTCTTGCCTCGTCGCGCTCCTCCTGGTTCCGGCTGTTCCGCTTCTGGCCCAGGAGACATTAACCAGCGCATCGATCACCGGCCGCGTGGTCGATCCCAGCGGCGCCGTTGTGCCGCAGGCAACTGTATCCGCCCTGCAATCAGCCACCAACGAAACCTACACTGCTTATACCGACGATCAGGGACGATTCCGCTTCCCGTTTCTCTCGGTTGGGGCTTACAGCATCCGCGCCCAAGCAAGCGGGTTCCACGAGGTTGCCAAGCAGGTGCAGTTGACGGTTGGAGCTGCGTTTGACCTGACGCTTCAGCTTGCGCTCGCTCAAGCAACCACCAATGTCCAGGTAACGGCAGAGCCGCCTCTGATCGAGACGGACCGGAGCCAGATCGGCGAAACCGTCAGCCAGTCTGAGGTAACAAGCCTGCCTTATGAAGGGCGTAACTACCTTGATCTGGGTTTATTGCTACCCGGCGTCTCGCCAACCAACACGGCCAGCACGCAGACCCTCGCTGAGACCTCCGCAGTCGTGGGGCAGGGATATTCGGTTAACAGCCAGCGCAACTTTTCGAACAGCTTCATTGTCGATGGCCTTTCGGCGAACGATGACGCCGCGGGAGTCGCCGGCAACGTCTTCGGGATGGACGTTGTCCGCGAGTTTCAGGTGGTTACTTCCGATGGGCAGGCGGAGTTCGGCCGCGCGCTCGGTGGATACTTCAATATCATCACCCGCAGTGGAACGAACGACTTGCACGGGACCGCGTATGGCTTCCTGCGCAACCAGCGCCTGAACGCCGACAATGCTCTTTCGGGCAGCAAGCTGCCACTCACTCAGGAGATTTACGGCGCGAGCCTCGGCGGCCCGATTCAAAAAGATCGTACCTTCTACTTTGGCAACTTCGAAGAAGGCCGGCTGAATACTGATGGCGTTGTCACCATTACGCCCGTTAACGCCGCTGCGATTGACGCTCATTTGATAGCGGTTGGCTACCAGGCTCCGCTGTTGCCCGTCGGATCAGGGTCAGCGACGCTCTACCCTACCACCCTGCACACCGATACGGCCTTTCTGCGCGGGGACCATCGCTTCAGTGACCGGGACCAGTTCAATGCGCGCTACAGCTTTTACAGGCTCAGCAGCGTCAATGCTCGCGGTGTCGGCGGTCTGAACGAAGCAAGCAATGGAACATCCGTTTATGACACCGACCATACCGTGGCCGTCAGCAATATCGCTACACTCTCCGCCCATACGTTTAATGAGACACGCGCGCAGTTTAGCTATGACGACCTCAACGCTCCTCCCAATGACCCAATCGGTCCCGCTGTCACAATTTCGGGCGTCGCAGTCTTTGGCCGCTCCACCTCTTCCCCGACAGCTCGATTGAATTACCTGGGAGAGATTGTTGACAACCTCGTGATGCAACGCGGAGCGCATACCTTCAAGACCGGCGTCGATTTCCTCTACAACGACGACACCATCACCTATCCGCAATCAATCCGCGGCTCTTATACGTTCTCCTCTCTCGCGAACTTCCTCAACGGCATTTACAACACGCAGGGCTATACGCAGAACTTCGGCAACCCCACCGTGCGGCAGAACAACCCGAACGTCGGGTTTTATGCGCAGGACGAGTGGAAGGTCGCGCCGGCTTTTACGCTCAATCTGGGACTGCGTTATGATCTCGAGTTTCTACGCACCATCAACACCGCTTACAGCAATCTCTCGCCCAGGATTGGCTTTGCCTGGTCGCCTTACAAGGGCCACACGACCGTGGTACGCGGCAGCTACGGTATCTTCTCTGACCGTATTCCCCTGCGTCCTCTCGCCAACGCACTGCTGTCCGCGGACAACACGACAGACCCGAATAAGGCGGTTCTGCTGAGCTACACCTTCACGCCCGGCCAGGCTGGAGCACCGATGTTTCCCGGCGTTGCTTCTCAGCCGCCGGCAGCGGCGGTTGAAAATTATTCGCTCATGAGCCCGAACATCCGTACGCCTTACTCGCAGCAGGCGAGCCTGGGTATCGAGCAGCAGCTTTCGACGAAGAGCACGCTGGGAATCTCGTACCAGCATGTGCGCGGCATTCACCTGATCGGCTCGATCAACACGAATATCAATCCCGATGGAACGCGCCCCGATCCCACGCGCGGCAACATCAAGCCGTACAGCTCGGTGTTTGACTCCTACTACGACGGCCTCGAAGTCTCGTTTGAGCAGCGACCCGTTCCGTGGGGATCGGCGCGCATCTCTTACACCTGGTCGAAGGCGATCGACGATATCAGCGAGTTCTTCTTCAGCGCTCCGATCAACAACTTCTTCCCCGGACAGGACCGCAGCTGCTCGGACGACGATCAGCGCAATCGCGTGGTCTTCAATGCGGCCGTGAACTCGCCAACCCCTGAGGTCCACAACTTTGCCGATCATCTGACGCACGGGTGGCGGTTGAGCGGCATTCTCCAGTACTATTCACGGCTGCCGTTCAACATCATCACCGGCACAACCAGCAAGCAGGGAACCTCGCAACGGCCTTGCGCCGCCGGGTACAGCCTGACGGACAACGGAGGTCTCAATCCCTGCACTGAGGCGCTTCCCGGCGCCGTCATCGAGCGGAACGCAGGCCGAGGCTTTGACTTCTTCAGCCTCAACGCGCGCCTGGGACGCACCTTTGCAATCACGGAACGCATTAAGCTCGAAGGCATGGCAGAAGCCTTCAATTCGCTCAATCATCGCAACAACATGATTCCCAATGGAACATGGGGCTCCGGCTCTTACCCTGCCTCGCCGAACGTAAGTTTCGGACAGGCGACCGCCGTCGGCGATCCACGCAGCATCCAGCTAGGCGCACGCCTGACGTTCTGAAGAGCGCTAGGGAAGCAGGTCAGGGGCAAGGTGGTTTTAAAGCAGTTCCAGAGTTGCAAAAGAACACGCAAACTCTGGAACTGCTCTGGACATCCACTTTCTCCTCGTAGCGGCATTCCGCTTACAGAGGCGGCCCTCGCGGTGCGTCGGCGTGCGATAGCCTTCTTTGAGAGCAAGTTGCTCCCGTTTATGTAGGCGTAGAAGCAGTCGCTTCTGCCCGGCTTGTGACGCCAGCTTCACGCGAGGATGTGGCTTCACGGTTTGGGCTTCCAGCAAAAATCTCCCGGTACAAGTCTTCCCCGTAGCTGGTTTCAAGTGGCCCCTGTGCAAGCAGCCTGAACGTTCGTGTCCCGTCGGAAAGCCTCTCGGCCCGCAGAAAGAATGCTTCTTCAGTTTTTTGTTCAAAGATGCCGGCTGCAAACGAGTATAGGTGTGTGACAAAGAATATCTTGACTCTTTTTTCGAGAAGTGCGCGGATTACTTGACTCGCTATCTCTGATCCCTCCCGCTCATTTGTCGCGGCAAAGGACTCGTTGAGGAGCAGGAGCGAGTCTGGCACAATATAGTCGGCAATTTCGCTCATTCTTGCAAGTTCTTCGTCCAGCTTTCCACCCTTCAGAGTCTCATCCTCTTCGCGTATGTAATGAGTAAAAAGAGCGGGGCAGAGTTCAGCCTCGAAACATTCAGCGCCAACGAACATGCCCGCTTGCATCATGAGCTGCGCCAAGCCAATTGAGCGTAGAAAGCTGGATTTGCCGCCCTGGTTGGCGCCAGTAACAATGGTCAAACTTTTACCGTTCATATCCGCCTCATTGCCCACCAGCTTACGATCAAGGTGGAGCGAAAGGCACACATCATACAGCCCCTTGAACCGATGCTTACGCTCAACAAGCGGAGCCGGAACAGGGAAGCACACCGGCTCGCCTTTAGCTGTCAATCTGTCGTGAAGATTCATACATCCCTTGTAGAAGGCCAGCTCAGCCTTCAATGTTTTGAAGAAGCTTAAAACATGATCAGCGCACTGGGCCAAAGTGATTGCAGCCCGACTGATCCCGCGCTGTCTTATTCCCGATACAATCCTTGCACCTGCCTCATCGCGCGGATCCAGATGGAAGGTGTAGCCTGGAGGTGCTTTGGAGAGCATGCGCTTGAACCAGCTTGGTTCTCTTTTGGGCGGCTTGACCAACATATAATTTGTGCCTTCGTTGTCTTCGCCCAGAGTTGCACGCAATAAAGTTCCATTTCGAAATTTTAGATCTGTTAAATACTGTTCAATCGTTGCCAAATACTCGTTATCAAGCTCACTGCGGAGTGTAGAGAAAAGAGTCGTAAACCCCGCCGAGAAAAACTGGCCGCCAGCTTCTTCCGCGATGCCCCTCAGCGTCCTGAGCGCTTCCAGAAGCGAATCGAGCAGCGAGACTGCGCCAAAGAGAACAGAATCGGGATAATGGCTGGATAAGTCCCACCACATCCGCTTTGTGCGGTCCGTGGCATCCACCGTGAGATCGTAGAGCTTCTTTATCCATTCCGGTCTTGCTAGGCAATCCTTAAGCACCTCCTGCCGATACAATATGGTCTCCAGATTGTTTTGGAGTCCGGAGAACAGGGCTGCTCTTGCGACCTCGAAAAGGAATTGGTCACCGGCCGCCATAGCGCTGAAGAGAGGATTCAACTCCAGATCCTGTGTGAGAATGGCTTCATTCCACGGCCGTTTCTGCTGGACGTTGAAGTCCTGGTCGCGATGCATGAGTAACGCCTTCATTCGGGAATGCGCTCCTTTAAGAATCCGTAGGTGACGCGATGCTTCTGCGCGATAGCCAATGCATACGCAAGCCCGTCGGCAGGCCGCCGCTCCAGTTTGAAGGTTCGAATCGCCGGGTTATCCGGGTCAACCGTGCTCACGATACTGACGGTCTTTTCATTCAATGAAGCTAATTCATCTAAAAATGTGACGCACACGCAAAGGAGGTCAAGCGAGGAAAGATGGGTAATAATCTGCCGACTGAGAAAGGTGGCATCCTGAAGAGTTGTAGACGCGAAGATTTCGTTCATGATGATCACGCTGTTTGGAGTCGACTTATCCAGGATGCTGCGGATTCGAACCAGGTCGTCTTGTAGCTTGCCGCGAAGATTGGCAACATTTTCGTGCCGTTCGAAGTGAGTAAACAAGCGATCAAATAGAAAGAGACGAGCCTCTGTGCCTGGGACCGGCAAGCCGAGACTGGCTAGATAGTGCATTTGTCCGAACATTCTGGCAAACGTAGTTTTGCCGCCATGATTAGGACCGGTTACGACGAAGATCCTCTCTGCGCCAGAAAGAGTGAAATCGTTACAGACTGCTGTTGCCTTGTCATCGACGAGTTTTGCGGCTAAAACAAGATCATAGACGTTATGCCCCTCTACTGCTTTCGCGGTTTGTGAAAGTTCCGGCAGGCAAAAATTGAGACCGAATATGCGCAGCTTGTTCATAAAGGTCAGATAGGCCATATAAAACTGCACTTCTCTGTCAAACCGCGCAATTACAGGATCCAGATAGTTGGCATGAATCGTACAAAAGGTCTTCAGCGTTTCGAAAGTATCGGGATGTAACGTTGCTAATCCATCGAGTACCTGGGCTTGAATGTGATTGACGCCCTCTATTTGGCGCACCTCGATTCGAAACCTTTGGTCCGCGTTGCGTCTGAATTTTTTGAAGGTCTCCTCGACCGACACGCTGTAATCATCCTCATCCTCGGGATTGCGGACCGTTATCGTATCTCCCTTGATCAGCAGGCAATATTTGATCGTGGCCAGGTCAGCCTTGAGAGCCTCCGTTTCTGTTACAAGTGCACGGAAACCAGCAGAAGAGACATAATGAGCCAGATAATCCTGCAGCAGAATCAGGCCCTGGGACTTCGGTTCGTGCGAGCAGATATCCAGGGTCAGCCGCTCGACAGCCGCGCAATAGATTTCGACAGCGCCGAGAAACCCTCTCTGGCTGGCACGTTCATAAAAAAATTGTTTCGCCTGGTCAATACGCCGCCGCATGGCTTGCATCTGCGCGGAAAAAGACTTGATTGCCTGGAAGAGAGTTGGGGGCTCGAGGTCCCGCACGATTTGCTGGCGGAAGATAATGGTCTGTAAGTCTCCTAGCCTCGTGTAATAGAAGGGAGCAAGGTTGTACTCCTCCCACCCGGTTGTCACTCTGTTCACAAATTGATCGAGGTTCAGGTCGTTGAAGAATGCTGGCTCTGTAGCGCACTCTGCAGAGAATTCTTGATCTGCACCTTCGAATAATATGCTGTGAAAAGTCATAGCAATTTGCCTTGAGTAGCCGTTCATCATAGACCGGCTAACCATGCGTCAAATGTGACCACTCATACCGGGCGCCTCTGTCCAGGTAAGCGTACTCGCCTCCAGAGGGATGTGCTTCAAGTAAAACTTTGGTAGGGGCATACAGACTCCTACCAGATCGGTAGGAATCATCAGTCACCTGCTCTCAGGTGGCGCTCGAAGGCGGATTCCTTCGCCACACTTAGTTTATCACGGTAATCGATCGCAAGAATGTTTGATCACCTGCCCAGACGAATGTATATCGTTTGCAAGCATAGGATAGCCGAGTACTTAATAAGTGGCTGAGTTTTCCGAAGGAATAGCGCACTTATCCTACCGAGCACCTAATTTCCGGTAAGATAAATAGCCAATGTTGACGCCTATTTTCTGAGGCTTTCTCGGGCGGCATTGGCCAGGAAACGATTGTCGCTTCTACTGATCGCACATAATATTGCATCCGAGCGCGGATCCTGTAATGCCCCTAATGCCTCTATGGCTGCCCTCTGGACAAAAATATCCGGATCGTTTTCCACGATCTCTATCAGGTTCGGAGTCGCCGCGCGAATGTGCGTCTCCCCAATGAGCCAACAGATGCGCGCCCTCGCCTCCGGCAGCGGGTGTGCGAGCGCAGCAACAATCTTTTCTTCGTACGATCGCAGGTCATGACTCTGATCAGCCCCACAGCGCGGGCACTGTGCGATCTCCGAGTCAATCTCACGCCAGCAACGTGTGCAGAAAGCAATCACCGGTTTATCCTTCTCCGAAACTCTGGTGACTTACTTTTCGCGACTTTCGACCAGTCAACAGTAAGCTGCCCTTGACTTACCCTCCCGCAGTTTCCGCAAATTGAGGATTCAGATTTGCTCCAGCCAGCAGCGAGGAGCACTGTGCAATGATTGGGTCCAATTGCGATACGGTTGCCTGTGAGCATTCGGCATCCTTTGCCCCCGATTGCAGCACGCGACGGAGATTATCGGTGACGATGGAAACTGCGCTCTTCAGTTCCTGCTCGAATGCAGCGATGGATTTCTCCAGCCTCTGCACGTAGTCATAGCGGATTCGCCCTGAGTTGCGATCGAGCTCTCTGTCGATATAGCTCAGCATCCTGCGAAACACGATGGGACGCAGCAGGAATTTAGGCAGGATAAAGATCAACTTGTCCAGTTGATACATAAAAACAGGGTCCGTATGGTAATAAAGATGACTCTCCATCGTCAGAGCCGAACTGAAATCTACGTGCGAAACCGGAACATCGAACAACGCGCCGGCTGCTTGTTGCAGCCGTTCCAGCACCGTGTTCGTTCTTTCAACGAACCGATCCGATAATTCCGCCAATTTCTTTTGGATATATTCGTCCTCTCTCGTGCACCATCCATCAAACGTAGCCGCAACTTCATCACCCAGGAACCGATCCAGCAGCTCTCCCAGCCGCAAGCGGGTTTCCGTTGGATGCTCCTGTCTTAATCTTGTTAGCTGCTCACGCACTCCGGGCTTTGCCGCGGCAACATGGTCTTTAAGATCAGCCTCTACCTGCGCGACGATCGAGGCCGCGTCCTGTCGAAGCAGATGACGCAGGTCCTTGAATTCCTGATCGCTTTTCGCAAGCGCCGCTTCGAGCAATTGTTTCCGCTTTTCGAGATCCTCGCCACGCATCGCTCTGGCTCTTTCGCCGATGAGTGCCGTGAAGCGGAGAGTGTTTGCTATGCGCAATAAGTCGAGTCCGATCGATTGAAGGAGGGTCCGTTCCCGCTCCTTGGAAGCAAAATAATGAAGCCGGGCAGCCAGTTGCTCTAAGCCGCTGGATTTTTCCAGCGTTGGATCTAACTGCTCCCGCATCGCCTGGCGCGCAGAAAGCGGGAAAAGCTCGGGACTCTCAATACCGATACGATTACGCAGCTCGCGCTCAAGAAATCTCCGAATGGTTTCCAGCTCGCTCGGCATCACCATGTCAGCCTTGTTGATGACGAACAGCAACCGGGGAATATCCTCATGAACGCGCCGCAGGAACTGCAATTCGACGGCAGTAATCGGAGGGTCGACAGAAAGTACCACGATGCCGGCATCGACTTCGCTGAGATAGTCCTCGGTTGTCGACGTGTTATGTGAGTGAGTTGAACCGATCCCCGGTGTATCAATGAGATCAATTCCCATGCGCAGGAGCCCGGCAGAATAGGTTACTTCCGCGGCGGCCACCTGTTTCCGGTTCCCAGGGTTAGCTGCTTCCGTGATGTATTCGCGGAGAGCCGGTACTTCGATCGATTCCGATCGGCCCGAATTATAGAAGATGGTTGCCGTTGGCACGGGCCCATACGTCACTCGGGTAATCACGGATGTGAGCGGGAGGATACCGGTAGGTAATATTTCCGCACCCAGCAATGCATTGATGAACGAGCTCTTGCCGCGCTTCATTTGGCCGAGCACGGCCAGATTGAAGCGGTTCCTCTCTAACTTTTCCGAAAGCGCCGCCAGCGCGACCTGCAGGTCCTCGATCTGGTTGCGTTTTGCCAAGTCGGAAAGAACGTCAACGGACTGTAAGAGCGCCGCACGATCCGTCTGTATAGATTCATGATCTGTCATGGTGCCGCCTTGCATTCTGCCGGCTCGATCAGAGTTCACCGAGATGTTGCCGCTCGCTTGAGACTGTCGTTCTCCAAAATCGGCGAGTCCCTGCAGTCAACCAATCGGAATATCGAATTTCTGAGCGCCCGCAGAGCCTTTCGAATACCGTATGACCTCCACATGAGACATAGCGATCAGCCCTTCCTCAACCATTGTGTCGAGATGGGGAATCAGTTTGGCGATCTGCTCTTCAGAGTCGATGATGCTCAGCATGATGGGCGCATCGCGCGACAGGGCCCTGGCATGCCGTATTCGCGTGCTGGATCCATATCCCTCGATGCCCCGGTACACAATGGCGCCAGCCATGCCTACCTCTTTGCATTTGGCGACAATCGCTTCATGCAGCGGCTTACCCTGCCACTTATCGCCTTCGCCGAAATGGACCCGCAACATGCGCGCTTGAAACTGTTCCTTCATGGCTAAGCCTCCGCTTATGCTGAACTGCTTCCCGATCCAGTTGCTTCTGGTGATTCGACCTCCATTGCGCGGTAGGAATACTTGATAATGTCGACATCGGATAAAACCACCAACCCTTCCTCCACCATTTGCTCAACAATCGGGAGGAAGGCCTGCAGCTTCTCTTCTCGATCGATCACCGACAGCATGATCGAGGCGTCGTGGGAGATATGTAATGCCTTGTCTTTGTGAATGCGTCCATGAGCGCCGTAGCCGAGGATGCCCCGATACACAGTGACACCGGCGATATCGTTCGCCCGCATGGCCTCAACGAGGGCAGTATGAAGAGGCTTGTCCCTCCAGCGATCGACTTCGCCGATGTAGATGCGCATCATTTTTGCCTTGCCCTCAATTTTCAGGTGCGCGGGCGGCGCCATCTTTTTCGACTTTGAAACCCGGGCGGGTTTTGCCACCGTGGTCTCCTGGATCTCGATCATCCCGCTCCCGGCCATCTCTTCAAGCTTGCCGAGAATTTCGTCCACCTTTTCCTTCGTCTCGATAAATTCAATCTTGAGAGGCAAGTGATGAGATATTTCAACGTAACCGGCAGAGTGCATATGATGGTCAGCACCGAATCCGGCAATGCCCTTCAACACCGTCGCGCCTGAAATACCTCGATAAAAAAGAAAGTCGATGATGCTGGAATAAGTGGGAACGCCGTGATGTGTTGCCCCTTCACTCACGTAGATCGATACCTTGACAGCCTTGCCGGCATTCAACATGCTTCTTGGCTCCTTCTATACATGCAGACCACGTTGCGAAACCAGGAACTCCGCGGCGCGTCCCAGCGCGCCCCAGCCTGGCCTGTCCGTCTGTGGCGTGTCATGCAATGTCTCCAGTTCCTGAATCAATTGCCTGCGGTGGTTGTCGATAATTGCATCAATACGGGCGGCGACGACAGGCTGGACCTGGTGGCGCAGCTTGGTTCCATGAGGAATGCAGAATATCGCGTCCTTGCGCAGCCAATCGGTAACATCGGTCCGGTGAATGCAGCTTGCCAGCTCCCGAATCCGCCTATCCTCTTCGGCAGCAACTTCGCTGCAGATTTCACAGCTTGGATGCTCTCCAGTGACTATCGCCGATTTCTCGACCAGGTCCAGAAAGACCTCTGCGGCAGTCAGGGCGTTCTGTACCGCAGCCAGGCCCCAGGTATGAAAATTACACAGGTATTGGAACTGGCGGTTCGAGTGAATTTGAAGTCGTGCTGCCTGGTAGTCCTTTAAGAACCGGCAAAACGGGCACCCGGCCTCTGCAAGCGCTTCAAGGATTGACTGGTAAAAAGCGAGTTGCTTTTGCGTTCTCATTAGATGATCTCCGCGATAAGAGAGCCAAACCAGACCGCAACGAGCCCAAGAAGAAGACTGCTGACCGCGTATAACGCCGCAATGAAAAAAGCCCCCGTTCGAATGGAAGATAGGGTTTCCCATTCATAGGTCGAAAAAGTGCTGTAGGCGCCGACAAAACCGACCGGCACCAGGAACCTCCAGGCGGGGCTCAACTCTGCCCGCTTTGCCAGCAGAGTGAGAGAGAACCCGATAATCACGCAGGCCGAGATATTGATGAAGAATGTGCCGTATGGAAACTTGGTTCCCATGCGATCGGCGACTTCCGAGCCCACCCAGTACCGGGTAATCGAGCCCAATGCGCCGCCAATCGCAATAAAGAAATATCTTTGCAAGTTCAGGCCTCCTTCTGCAGGGTGTCGGTCACGCCGGCGCCTTCATCTGCCGTCCAGCTTGCCAACAGAGATAGATCCCGCTCAAGCTGGGGAACGTCCACAGCGTCATTCGAGGTTCCGGTAATCCGGTGCAGTTGAACACGGTAGGCATCGGCATACGACCCCACCAGATGCACGATCTTATTTGCGAACTGCCGACCCCATTGCGATAACGCCTGCCCATAAAGATGCAGCTCTTGTTTCACCAGGCCGCCAACATTGCTTCGAAGAGACGCTCGCACCTTATACCGCAGGAACCGGTTTCCCAGAAACACCCACGGCTGCAGATTCACGCTCTCCGGAAGCGTAGCCAACTCGAACCGGGGCACATCGCGCAACAGAATCTCTATTTCATCGGGAGATGGCACGTCTGTACGCCCCATCTCCTGGGCTACGGTCTGAAGAGTAAAGATGGCGCGCCGACAGACCTCGCGGACATCGTCAACACTGCGCCCCACCGCGTTCCAGACGGCGTCGTGCAGCCACTCGGAAAGCCGCATCGAGGAGACGCGAGGTTTTTTGTTTGCCAGCACCCACGCAACTGCGCTGTCCGCCGCTTCGGAAAGGATCGCATCCGGCATCTCGGCAAGCCTGAAGAAGGCGTGGCTTAAAATGGAGCCCTGCTCCCCGATCTCACCTGTGATCAAGCGCAGTTGCTCCTCAAGATCGTGCACATCGCTTGGGTATTCCTGCCCTCTCCGCTTTGTCTGGTCCAGGATCGTGGTAAGGGCCGCGGCAACGGAATCGCGCAATGCCCCAATTTTTCTGGCGATAGAGCTGTTCCGAAGCGCACGCGCCTGCTCAAATCGCGGAAGGAGCTCACATTCGAAGAAATGATCGAGCAGCACCGTCCGCTCCGGCAGTGAGCTGACGGCGTGCACGCTTGTCCCGAGGCCGAGCTCGGCATGAAGCTGTTCCTGAATGTAGCCGGTTGTCTGATGCAGGTCCCCTGGAGCAAGAAGGTCTGCTTTGCTGAGAAGCACAATCGCGGGGATCCCTGCCTCATAAAGCAGGCGAAGAGTGCCGATGTCTTCGTCATTGAGTGAAGTTCCCGCGTCAAGAAGAAAGAGCGCAAGATCGCAGGATGGCAGATAGGCCAGCGTCTCTGCGGCGCCGCGCCGGGCCAGCGAGCCAAGCCCAGGGGTGTCCACCAGGACGATGCCCTGCTTGAGTCGCGGAGAAGGAACCTCAACCACAGCGCGCACGACGTTGCGCAGATTGCCGGGATTTCCCTGCTCTGTCACCAGCTTGGCAAGCTCGTCGAGAGTGACTTCCTCTTCTCTGCCGCTGCCGAATGTGATGGCAGCGCGAACGGCCGGTCCATAAGTCAGTCTTGTTGGAACGGCGGTAATGGGATTGATGCCTACGGGAAGAACGTTGGTGTTCAGAAGAGCATTCAAGAGCGACGACTTTCCGCTGCTGACGCGGCCGAACAGGGCAACCTCAAGGTTGTTGTCCTCGAGACGGGAAGCCAGCGAGTCAATGCGCGCGCGAAATTCTACGAGCCCATGACGGGTAATGAGTTCCTCGATCAGGCGCAAAAGAGCCACATTATACCCGGTCGCTTCCAGCTTGCGCAGACGCGATTCGAGATTGATGCCCAGCTCCTGACGAACATAGTGGTTCATGCTTTGAACAATGGAGCGCAGCTCGTGAACGACCCCGTTCAGCTCAGCCACCGCGTCCTCGGGCACAGCGCCACTTCCACGCATGTAGCTCGGCCTGAGTTCTTCGATTGCGATATCGATGAATGCGAGATCGGTAGTGATCGCTCGCGTGACAGGAATTTCAGGTGGTTCCGGCTTCATGCACTGCCAATCCAAGGCGTGCAGCAGTTGAGTCCGGATGCGGCGTATGTGGTCTTCCAATACGCGCGCCTGGGCGGGCGTCACGTCGACGACATACCGTGGAAATGGCGATAGCGACGACGCGGAGTGCAGCGCGTTTTCGATGCTGCCAAGCAGCTTGTCAATGTATTGGCAGGAGACGAGCAGACGCCGCTGCTGCGCCTCGTTCAACTCGCCTGGGCGTCGGGACTTCACCACTTCCAGACCTTTGTTGGGCATGACTCCTCCGAATTTTTGGCTCCCGAGGAGTCATCTGCCCTAGCGAGCGATCTCTGGTGGACTCCAACACCCATATCGGTTTTGGCTCTCTTAAGCCTTCACCGCCTGCCAGCGCTCGTACACACTGGAACCAGCATAGCGAGCTTTCGATCCAAGCTCCTGCTCAATCTCTAAAAAGCGGTTGTACTTGGCGATGCGCTCTCCGCGGCTGGTTGAGCCCGTCTTGATCTGCCCCATGCCTGCGGCTACGGCCAGGTCCGCAATGCTGGTGTCATCCGTCTCTCCTGATCGATGGGAGATGACCGCGCCATAGCCGTTCGCGCGCGCGATCTGGATACATTCCAGTGTTTCCGTTACCGTGCCGATCTGGTTCAGCTTGATCAAAATCGCATTGGCAATTCCATCCTTGATCCCTTGCTTGAAGATCGATGGGTTGGTCACAAAGTTATCGTCACCGACTAACTGAATTCGATCGCCGAGCATCCTGGTTAATCGCTGCCATCCCGTACGATCGTCCTCGGCCACTCCGTCTTCAAGCGCCCATATCTCGGGGTACTGATCGAGCAAGCCGCTCCAGAATTCGATCATCTGCGCAGGCGACATTCTGTTCTTGCCCGATTTCGCAAAAACATATTCGCCGTCTTCGAACAGCTCGCTTGTTGCCGGATCGAGCACGAGAACTACATCTTTTCCCGGCTTGTAGCCGGCCTTGTGAATCGCTTCGAGAATCAATTCAATCGGCTCTTCGTTCGACTTTAATTGGGGCGCAAAGCCGCCCTCATCGCCGACGGCGGTGTTCAGGCCCTTTTTGTGGAGAACGGACTTCAACGCGTGGAATGTCTCAGCCGCGGCGCGCAAACCGTCGCTGTATCGAGGCGCTCCCACTGGCGAAATCATGAACTCCTGGAAGTCGACACTGTTATCGGCGTGTCTTCCGCCATTCAATACATTGAACCAAGGAGCTGGAATCAGGTTGGCTGAAAGATCCCCAAGACTGGCGTACAGCGGCAAGCCGCGATCGGCTGCCGAGGCCCGCGCTACCGCCAGAGAAACACCAAGAATGGCATTGGCTCCAAGACGGGCTTTGTTTGGCGTTCCATCAAGCTCGCACATTGTCTTGTCAAGAGCGGCTTGATTGTTGGCATCGAGACCGCGGACCCAATTCAGAATCTCGGTCTCCACGTGGCTCTTGGCCCTGAGGACACCCTTACCGTCATAGCGTCTTTTATCGCCATCTCTCAGCTCAACCGCTTCCCGTTTTCCGGTCGATGCGCCGGATGGCACTTTTGCAGTTGCTTGCACGCCATTCGACAAAGTTGCGGTGACAGCGAGTGTTGGATTCCCACGGGAATCGAGAATTTCCAGAGCTTCGAGCCTTGCAATTTCGGACATCGTTTCACACTTTCTCAGCCATTCAGGCCATTGGTAGAAAAAAGTTGCATGAATAAGGAAAAGGGTGCGCCAGGAACACGCATCAAGAACTGCGCTCTAGGTGAGGTCAGAATCGGAGCGGGCAAGAGCGCTGCGTACCGAAAACGGATCGCAGACAGCGTGGCCGTCAGCAGAATGAAGTCCCCGAATGCGGACAAAATCCGAGCGCTCAACATGAACGCAAACTCCTGGATTTTCTGATCAGGGATCGAGCCGGGACACAACTCCCCCAACAGGAATCCCTGTCAGGAGTCATCATCTGTCCAGCCTATTGGATGGGACAGCGGTTAAGGGTGAACTCCGTCACCACAAACTACTAACAGTATATATCTGCCACACCTCCTTATCAAGAGGCCGGGGCAAAAACCGGGGCAATCACATGAACGAAAAACTCTGCGGAACGTTGCCTTGAGGCATCCCAGATCAGCACTTCAATCGACATAGGGTTATAGGCATTCCCTGGGTTGTTTAATTGCGGGCAGTTGCTGATGAGCATCAAGCACATCTGTTTCTGCGCGCAGCTCCATGCACTTCCCTGCAGCGGAAGTTTCGTCTGCGCAATTCAGCTCTCCGTCCGGGGCAACCGGTACATTCATAAAAAAGTGATAGGACAGCTTTCGAGGCAACAGGCTCCGGACGAACTGGATGGTCACGTCTAAATTTCAGCGGATTTCGGCCATTTCCGGGGTGATGTATCGTCCGTCCGAGAGGGTCCTGGACATCCATCTGGTTGCGCCCTCCGTCGCCAGTTTGCAAACCATACAATACAAAAGTGATGGGAGCAAAATCGTGGCTGCTCAAAACCCATCCGTGGCGGCGCTGACCTTTGCTCCAAAGCCAGTTGCGCTATGATTGCGTCTATAGGTGTGTGAGCGGCCGGCTCCCCGTTGCGGCCGGCTCATGGTGGTGTGTGTGTCGCGATTCTTCCAGCGTTTTGTCTTTGTGCTTTCCGTGGCGATCTTCGTTACCCTCGGCCTGGGCTTTGCCCTGGGCCAGTTTGGATGGTTCGGCGTGCACGCCGGCGACGAGCAGGACGGCTCCTATCGCCAGATGCGCGTCTACGCTGAGGTGCTGCAGAAGATCCAGAGCGACTACGTCACCGATCCCAGCATGGACGACGTAACTACCGGCGCGCTCCACGGCCTGCTCGAATCGCTCGACGCGGACTCCAGCTATCTGACGCCGGCCGAGTACAAAATCTACAAAGACCACCCCACCGGCGGCACCGCGCAGGAGGGCATGACCATCTCCCGCCGCTTCGGCTACGCCACGGTGGTGAACGTGGCGCCGGGCTCGCCCGCCGACCAGGCGCATCTGGCCGACGGCGACGTGATCGAGTCCATCGGCGGCAAGCATACCCACGATCTTTCGCTGGCGGTCATTCGCATGATGCTTGAGGGCAAGCCGGGATCGACGGTGGACGTCACGGTGATTCGTCCCACCAAGCCGGATCCCGAGAAGATTTCGCTCACCCGCGCGGTCATCAATATTCCCGCGTTGAGCCAGCAGCAATACGACAACTCCACGATCCTTTACATCAAGCCCGGCGTGCTCACCGCGGCGCGCGTTGATGAGATCGCGGCGGCTATCAAGTCTGCCGGCAAGGGCCGCAAGATCTTGCTCGATCTGCGCGACTGCACCGGCAACGATCCACAGCAGGGACTGCGCCTGGCGAACTTCTTCATCAAGCAGGGAACACTGGCCACGCTGCAGGGACAGCAATTTCCCGAGCAGACCTTCACCGCCGATCCCGCACAGTTCCTGACCGATGCGCCGATGGCCGTGATCGTGAACCGCGGCACCTACGGAGCCGGCGAGCTGACGGCCGCGGCAATTGAAGACCTGAAGCGCGGCGACGTGGTGGGCGAGCGCACCTTTGGCGAGGGCTCGGTGCAGAAGACCATCGACCTGCCCGACGGCGGCGCCATCATGCTCACCGTGGCTAAATACGAGAGCCCTGACGGCAGGAAGATTCAGGACGACGCCGTGGTTCCCAACGTGCAAGTCGCCTCGCCCCTCGATGAGGAAGACGAGGGCCTGACGCCGCCCAATGGCGACGACATGCTGAACAAGGCTCTCGATCTGCTCAAAGCCAAGGGCGCGTAGCGCGGATTCTCTCGCATTCAAGCACCTCAGAGGCGCGCTCTGCGCAATAGGCGCTGCCCGGTGTTTCGGCGCGGATTGGCTGAGTTGGCACAGCGCCGCGCACGGCAAATCCTATCTCACCCTTGCGTGCGCTGGTACAACTTTCGATTCAGTGGCGTTTGCGTGAATCGCGAAAGAGCTATCCTTAAGCTGAAGCATCTTCCTCGACTTGCCTGAGAGATGCCCGAGAGGCTTTTGCTTGGCTGCCACCCCCAATCGGCCTGTGGAATCCCGCGGCCCAATTCTGCGCGGCCCGAAGTCTTTCGATCCGGATCGCGGACGGCGTCCTGTTGAGCCGCTTCCTCTTCCGCCGTGCCGGCGCAAGCTTGCCGGCCGTTCGGTGCTGGTGGTTTTGCTCTTTCTCTCGGCCGTTACCGGCTCGCTAGCCGGCCTCACGCTGGTCTACTCCGTCGACCTGCCGCAGATCAACGACCTCGAAAGCTATCGCCCTTCCACGACCACTGATCTTTACGACTGCAAGGGCCGCCCGATCGGATCGTTCGCGCTGCAGCGCCGCATCGTGGTGGGCTACGACGGATTTGCGCCCATCCTGCGCGAGGCGGTGATCTCCATTGAAGACAAGAACTTCGAGTCGCACTGGGGCATCAACGTCTTTCGCGTGGCCGGCGCGGCGTGGCACGACATCCGCAGCCATGGCCGCGCGCAGGGCGCGTCCACACTCACCATGCAACTGGCGCGGAATCTCTTCCTTTCTGACGAGCGCACGGCCACGCGCAAGATTCAGGAAGCGTATCTTGCCATCCAGATCGAGCGGGCCTTCACCAAGGAGCAGATCTTCACGCTCTACGGCAACCAGATCTACCTGGGCAGCGGCATGTATGGATTTGAGGCTGCTTCGGAGTTCTACTTCTCAAAGCACGCCAAGGATGTGAATCTGACCGAAGCGGCGCTGCTGGCCGGGTTGCCCAAGGGTCCGGTGGCTTTTTCGCCCATCCTCAACCCCGATCGCGCACTGAAGCGGCGCAACCTTGTTCTGAGCGAGATGGAGTCTGACGGCGTGATCACCCACGCACAGGCTGAAGCTGCGCGCAGCGCGCCGCTCGGCCTGCACATCACGCAGCCTGGCAGCTCCGTGGCTCCGTGGTTCCAGGAAGAGGTGCAAAGCGAGCTCGACAAGCGCTTCGGCACAGAAGAGGTGCACGAGGATGGGCTGCGCGTGGACACCACGCTCGACCTGGACCTGCAGGAGACGGCAAACCGTGCCGTGGACGACGGCCTGGCGGTCTACGAGCGCCGGCGCGGATGGAAGGGCCATCTTGAAAACGCGCTCGAAGCTGGCATCGCGCTGGACGACTACAAGCATCCCGACTGGGCATACGCCTATGGCCCCGGCGACTACGTCCACGCGCTGGTCACGCGCGTGCTGCCGCTGGAGATTCACGCGCGCGTCGGCAAAGAAGAGATTCTCATGCTACCCGCCGACTGGCAATGGACCGGCCAGCGCGATGCGGACGACCTGGTCAAGCCGGGCGACATCATCTACGTGCGCCTGGCCGCAAACATGGAGGGCTCCGAGCGCCGCGCCACGCTCGAGCAGGACTCCGGCGCGCAGGCGGCGCTGCTGGCCATGGATAACACCACCGGCGACGTGCTGGCCATGGTGGGCGGGCGCGACTATGCGCTTTCGGTCTTCAACCGCGCCACGCAGGCCGAGCGCCAGGTGGGCTCCAGCTTCAAGCCCTACGTCTACACCACCGCAATCGAAGACGGCGTGAAGCCCACGGACATCATCATGGATACGCCGGTGAGCTTCGGCAGCTATCATCCGCACAACTACGAGAACGACTACAAGGGTGCCATGACCGTGGCCAACGCGTTCGCCGAGTCGCGCAATATTCCCGCGCTCAAGCTGGCCGCGCGCGTGGGCATTCACAACGTCATCGACATGGCGCACAAGTTCGGCGTCACCGAAAATATCCCCGCCGATCTGCCCATTGCGCTGGGCGCAGTGGAGATCACGCTGGAAGAGCAGGTGGCGTCTTACTCCGTCTTTCCCAATGACGGCATCCGCATTGCACCGCACCTGATTCGCAAGGTGGAGAACGCCGACGGCATCACGCTGTGGGAAGACCGGCCGGACGTCACGCAGGTGATCGACCAGCAGACGGCGCGCACCATGATGACCCTGCTCAAGGGCGTGACCCAGCACGGCACCGGCGCTGCGGCCGCCAAGCTGAGCCATCCGCTGGGAGGCAAGACAGGGACCACCAGCGATTTTACCGACGCGTGGTTCCTGGGCTTCTCACCTTCAGTGACGTGCGGCGTGTGGGTGGGCTACGACAACCGCGAGTCGCTGGGCGAGAAAGAGACAGGCGCCGTGGCTGCGCTGCCCATCTGGATCACATTCATGAAGGCAGCAATTGCCGGTAAGGATGGCGAGCAGTTCCCCGGCGACGAGCAGCCGGCCGCACAGGATCAGGCTGCGAATCCAGCGCCGGACGCTCATCTGAACCGCACGACGCTCAGTGAGCCGGCGAGATCGCTTCAGAACGCACCGGCTGCAACCCCTTCCGCGTTGCCGGCGGCTCATTCTGAGTCGAGACAGCCCGCCACACCACGCACTTCCGCACCCCTGATCCATCCCGCACTACCGCAGGATTATGCTCCACCCAGACCACAAGGCACAGTTCGGCGCGCGCTGGTTTCTCCCACAGAAAAACCTGGAGAGCAGTAAAACTTGATTCCCGGCGCAAGGATGGGGCACGGAAGTGATGTGGCGATACCTGGAAAAAGTCAAGCATTCATCCGATGAAAGTAGCGTTTGGCGCGGGCTGCATCGTGGAAGATCTGGCCTTTTAATGCTTCGGGGGAAGGAAACTTGATCTCCCCGCGCAGGCGCAGCAGGAACTCCAGCTCAAGCGGCGTCTGTTCGTCGAGATCGATGGGCTCGAAGTTGAGGATGTGCGACTCGACGGCAAACGAGGGCTCGCCAAAGGTAGGGCGATTGCCCACGTTGGTTACGGACTCGAATGTGCGGCCGGCGATTGTGAGGCGCGTGACGTAGACTCCGAAGGCCGGGAGCTGGCCGTCGTAAGGCGCGAGGTTGACCGTGGGCACCAGCAGGCGCGTGCCGACGCCGCGGCCGCGTGCCGGCGTGGAAAGAATCGTGAAGGGCCGGCCAAGCATCCAGCGGGCGCGGCGCATGTCGCCGGATGCAACCAGCGCACGAATCGCCGAGCTGGACACTTCAAGGCCGCGCACGCAAAGTGCAGGATGCACACGCACGGAAAAACCGAGCTCGGCCCCAAACCCGGCCAGCTCGCGAACGCCCGCTGCGGCGCCGCGGCCAAAGCGAAAGCTCCGGCCCTCGTGGATGCCGCAAATGCCGAGCGCAGAGACCAGAATGCGCTCCACAAACTCGCGTGCCGTGAGCCCCGCAAGCGCCGCATCGAAGTTCAACACCAGGATTGCATCGACTCCGGTTTCGGAAAGCAGGCGCACCCGCTCGGCCAGCGGCGTCAGCAGCCTGGGCGCCTGCGCCGGGCGCAGCACCTGCTCCGGATGCGGATCGAAGATGATGGCCACTGCGCGGGCTTGCCGCGGCGAGCGTTCGCGGGCTTCGGCAACCACCGCAGAGAGAATCTCGCGATGGCCCAGGTGCACGCCGTCAAAGTTGCCGATGGCGACGACGGACGGACCGAAGCCGGAGGGAATCTCCGCAGGCGTGCGGAAGATGGGAACCGGCGCGAGATAGCGTGCTGTGCTCATAGGCTCACCGGCACCGTCAGCCCGTCGTGCGCCAGCTTCATGTTTGCCGGCAGCGTGCGGTTGGTCTCTTCGTGGCCAAGATCGTGGGCAATGTGCGTAAACCACGTGTGGCGTGCGCCGATGCGCGTGGCCCAGGCAACGGCCTGCTCCAGCGTGGCGTGGCTGGGGTGCGGAGCATGGCGCAGCGCGGTGAGCACGAGCAACTCTACGCCTTCAAGAAGCGCGAAGCTCGCATCGGGAATTGCGCTTACGTCGGTCAGGTAAGCCGCGCGGCCAAAGCGGAATCCGCTGATGGACTGCTCGCCGTGCATGACCGGAATGCATGCAAAGTCCACGCCGTGCACCGGGTTGTGCGCGGCCAACGACTCGAGCGTGACGCGCGCGCGATTGATGTAGGTGGCGTCGGCAGCAAAAGTGTAGTCGAAGATCTTTTCGAGAATGGCGATGGTGTCGGACGCGGCGTAAAGCGGAATGGGACCGGACTCGCGCGCGGCAGTAAAGCTCAGTGGCCGCAGATCGTCCATGCCGAGGATGTGGTCGGCGTGACCGTGGGTATAGAAGACCGCATCCACGTGCCGGAGCCCGGCGCGCAATCCCTGCTCGCGAAAATCCGGCCCGGTGTCGACGACGACCGCGCGCTCGATGCCCGTGGCCGGCTCATGCCAGCGCACCAGGATCGATGGGCGCAGCCGCTTGTCGTGCGGATCGGCCGAGGTGCATACCGGGCACACGCAGCCAAGCGTAGGCACTCCCATCGACGTGCCTGTGCCCAGAAATGTCAGGCTGCCTTCCATGCCCGTTTCAGTGCTTGCCTGTGGGCGGCGGCGGTGGAACGCCCTGCATGCTGATCATGCTGGTCAGCTCCAGAAAGGCCATGCGAACCTCAAACAGAACCGACTGCAGCATGCGATCCTCGGCGTCGGTGAGGTTGCCACGGGTTTTTTCGGCCAGGATGCCGAGCAGGTCGATGGTGGTGCGCGCGCCCAGAATATCGACGCGTGGACGCTGGCCCTCCTGCGTGCCCGCGCCCATCTGGATCATGGCCGAGACGTAGAACTGCTGGACGAGGTGCTCGAAGCTGACCGGCGGCTGCTTGCCCACGCCGGGGTTCTGTGCGCGGATCAGGTCTTCCAGCCGCTCGGCCGATGCGTCGTAGGCGGCCTTCTGCTCGCTGCTCTCCTGGGCCGTGGGTGCAGGTGGCAGGTCGGTTTCGAGCTGCTGCGCCAGGTCCTCTTCCCCGGCAGCGGGCGGCTCGGCGTCAGCCTCACGCCGGCCCTCATTCACCACCAGCCGCGGCCCAGCGGCAGGCTCGGCGGATGGCTCAGGAGCAGCCGGCTTGGGGCTTTCCTGTTCTTCTTCCGCTTTGATCTTGCGGCGGTCAATCACTTCAAATTTGGGCGTGTCGCTCATATCCTGATTGTCCCATTTTTCCTGGCCGAATTGCGCGGGCAGTTATTGAAGCACCGGCGGCGCAGCCAGAATGCGGGCCGTCCCTGCAGCCGGCCCGGAGGTATAGTGCAACGGCTGGTCCTGCGTTTCAGCCTCGGCGCGGACCATGGCCATGGCAAAGATCCGCCGGCCCGAGGCCAGCGGCAGCTCAGCCGCGCTGGTGATGTGGCCCGCGGCCTTGCCGTCTGCAAGCGTAAGCTCGGCGCCCACCCCCGGCACGGGGCCGGCGAGCTCCAGCGGGCGCAGATGCCGGTGCACATTGCCGCGCGAGCGGATCCGCTCCACGATCTCCTGGCCAAGATAGCAGCCTTTATTGAAGTGGAGCGCGCGCATCTGCGAGGTCTCCTGCGGCAGGTCGCGCTCGACGATGTCCTGCCCGTAGGACGGAATCCCCTCGGCGATACGAAATGCCTCCAGTGAGGCGAAGCCCGAGGGAATGGCGCCCGCTGTGCGCAGGCAGGGCCACAATTTGGCCACGCCCGCTGACGGCAGCCAGAACTCGTAGTGCGCCGCCAGCACGCCGTGGCCGCGGCGGATGATCAGGTCCAGCCCGTTCCACTCCACGTGCACTGCGGACAGGGGATGCAACAGGACCGGAAGACCCAGCCGCTCCAGCACCTCGTGAGCCTGTGGACCGGTCAGACCCAGGGCCGTCTCTGAGCCCGCTTCGCCCACCTGCTCTTCGCCCAGCGGAACCAGCTCCACATCGTCCATGATGATGAAGTGGTTCAGATGCGCCATCAGCTTTTCGTACTGATCGGCGGCAATCTCCAGCTCCAGCGTGGATTCGCCGGCAAACGGGGTGCCGGACAGCCGATCGCCGGATTTCGCACCCTCCGGGTTGGGCTTGCGCCGCTGCGGCGACTGCTCTTCGCCGCCGCGCCACACGGTCAGGTCGCCCTGGATGCGCCCCTGGGCGTTGAGCACCAGGTTCCAGGCCCCTGAATCGGGAAACAGGTCGTTCACTGTATTGGTGACCATGCCGCTGAGCCAGCGGAAACGGTCGGCCCCGCGCACGTGTACACGCTTCAGCCAGCCCAGGTCGTGGAGCGCCGCACCGGAGACAAATGCCGCTGTTTCCAGCTCTGGCACGTCCAACTCTGGTGGGGTAAAGACGCCGTGATACGCGGTAAGATCACGCGGCGCGCGAGGTGGTTCAAGGGTTGCGGCCAGCGCTGTGGCCTGCAGGTTCGTGATAAGGTCGGTCTCAGTCATGGGGAGAATTTTTCCATCGTCCGGCGCCGATTTTACAGCAAAACTTAGCGCAAGGCTGCATCTTGATTATAGCCTTGAAAGAAGGTGCGACGGGCGGGCAGGGACGCGCCAGGGACGGCCTTGGCTCCATAAGGCGCATGCGGGAAAATCCATGAGCGAGCAGCAAAAAAGAACACGAGGGACGAGACACGCCGGATGGTTTTTCATGGCGGTGCTGGGTTGCATGGCTGCGGCAGCCCTGCCGCCACAGGCTGCCGCGCCCGGAGCGCAAACTCCGCCGGCGGGCGCCGCGCAGTCCACCACCCCCACCGTCGACAGCTCCGGAGCCACGCACATCACTCCCGAGCAGGCCAGGCAGTTGTTTGCCCTGGTGGACGTGCTGATGAAGTTCTCCTCCGACGAGACCGGCCTGCCCATCAAGAGCACCGTCAAGCGCCAGCTCACTACGCGGGCCGCCGTGGAGAGCTATCTCGAAGAGAAGTTCAATGAGGACGAGGGCGCCAAACGGCTGCAGCGCGACGAGATCGTTCTGAAAAAGTTCGGCCTGCTCGATCACGACTTCGAGCTCAAGCCCTTTCTGCTGGCGCTGCTCAAGGAGCAGATCGAGGCCTACTACGACTCGAAGACCAAAACCGTGAACCTGCTGGACTGGGTGGACGCCGACGAGCAAAAGCCCGTGCTGGCCCACGAGCTGACCCATGCGCTGCAGGACCAGCACGTCGATCTGGACAAGTGGGACGACCAGACCCCGGATGACGTCTCGACCGACGCCGCCGGCGACCAGGACCACTTGGCCAAAGACGAGATGGACACGGCGCGCGACGCGGTGGCCGAGGGCCAAGCCACGGCCGTGATGATGGATTACATCCTGAAGCCTCTGGGTAAGAGCCTGGTCAAGGATCCCGAGGTGATGGACTTTGTGAAAAACCAGATGACCGGCTCGGAAGACTCGCCGGTCATGGCCCGCGCGCCGCTGCTGCTGTCCGAATCCATGCTCTTTCCCTATCGCGAGGGGCTCAGTTTCGAGCAGGATATCTGGATGGACGAAGGACAGACCCCGGCCTTTGCCGGCGCGCTCGACCATCCGCCCACGTCGAGCTGGGAGATCATCAACCCGCGCGAGTATGAAAAGAAGGCTATTCCTGCCGTGCCGCTGCTGCCGGATATTCACCCGCTCGTTGACAAGCTCTATCGGCCTTACGACATCGGGCAGGTGGGCCAGCTCGATCTGCACATCCTGGCGGAGCTGTTTGGCGGCGACGGCGCAGCCAGTGACCTGACGCCGGCCTGGAACGGCGGGCTCTATTGGGCCGGCCAGTTGCGCAGCGCCACAACGCCGGCCGAGCAGAACAGCACCGGCTCGCTGGCCCTGTTCTACCTGTCTGTGTGGAAGAACAAGGCTTCAGCGCAGGCCTTCACCAAGCTCTACACTGACAGCCTCGGCCGCAAATACACGAGCGTCAAGCCCGACGATTCGGCTGTAAGCTCTGCCCCGGCCGAAGACGGCGAAGTAGAGACGGTTTACACAACCAACGAGGGACCGGTAGTGATCACCATCCGCGGCAAGCTGGTATTTATCGCAGAGAGCTTTCCTCTGCCGCTGGCGCGCAAGCTCACCTCGCTGATCCTCGACGCACAGGGCACCGGCGAGTTGCGCATGGCCGGAACGCCAGCGCCGGCGCTTCAGGCCGTATCGCTTCGTTCTGCAGGGCGGAAACCGCCGCTGCAGCCCGAAGCGCTCTCGGCCGATCTGGTTCGTTTCTTCCAGGGCTGTGGCGTGATGAAAGCTGCGGTCGATGCGGAGATGCGCGCCGCGCACGGAGCTGCTGCCAGGCACTGAACGCAGCAACCTATTTCCCTCCATTTCTTTCTAAGCTGAGTAGGATGTTCCCGCTTCTCGGGGGAGGAGTGTGTATGAAAACGGGATTCTTGCTCCTGATCGCCGCGTCGGTGGCCGCTTACGGGCAGGATGCGGCCAGCATGGCGGCAATGCAGGCATCGCAGATGGCGGCGCAGCAATCCATGCAAGCGGCACAGATGGCCAATGAGCAAGCCATGCAAGCCAGCCAGATGGCGAATCAACAGGCGATGCAGGCCAGCCAGATGGCTGCCATGCAAAACTCAGGTCCAGTCATCGGCTTCGCCAGCCGGCCCACGTTCTCGGTTCCCGCCGGCCAGGTGGCAGCGGGAACCACCGTGCGGATGAAGTGCTCGACGCGCCACGCCATCATCTTCTACACCACTGACGGCTGGACGCCGACCATTTACTCCAGGCGCTACACGGGTCCTATCCGGATTGACCGGGCTACGCATCTGCAGGCTATCGCCGTTGCTCCCGGCTACGAACGCAGCCTGGTAGCCGCAACCGATTACACCGTGGCCGGGCAAATGCCCGCCGCACCGCAGGCCGCCGTGGTGACGGATGGCGTATTGCGCGCCGGCACCGCGCTGCGCCTGGTGACGGGCTCTGACGTAAGCTCGAAGACCGCGCAGGTGGGCGACGCGATCTCGCTGCGGCTCGATGAGGACGTCAAGGTAGGCGATGCGGTGGTGGTTCCCAAGGGATCGGAGGTAGAGGCGACCATCTCCGCAGTGGATCGCTCGGGCCATGCAGGCGAGCCTGGCGACCTGGCCTTCGAGGTCCACTCCCTCAAGGGGGATGGCGTCACCATTCCGTTGCGCGGCGGTGAGACGCTGGAAGGGCTCGACAAGGTGAATTCCGTGCGGCACTTTATCCTTGTTCCCGTAGTAGGCGCGAGTGCGCTGTTCATTCGCGGCGAAGATGCAGAGATCAAGCCCGGCATGACGCTTACCGCCTCTGTTGTAAGAGACACGCCGCTGCACGCGCTACAACAGCCCTGAATCCGCGCCTCGCTCCGGCACGTTTATGATGAAAAGCCGGAGGAGTGCGCCGTGCAGGGCAAGCTGGAGTTGATGCTGGGACCGATGCGCAGCAACAAGACCGCGGAGCTGCTGCGGCGCGCGGAGATGCGTCGCCAATACGCCAAGCAGCACGTAATGGTCCTCAAGCCCAGCGACGACACCAAGGGCGAGCCCGGCGTGGTGGAGAGCCGCAATCCCAACGGCCACGCCAAGATGCGTGCCCACGAGTTCAACTCCGCCAATCCGTGGGAAGTGCTCGACGTCCTTGCGGAAGAAGAGCAGCGCATCGGCAAGCGCGTCGAGTGCATCGCCATCGATGAAGGCCAGTTCGTCAACGAGCTGTTTCTCTTCGTCAAGCATCTGCTCGACGCCGGTCATGACGTGCTCGTCGCCGGCCTCGATCTCGACTTTCGCGCCATGCCCTTTGGCGAGATGCTCAATCTTACCTGGCTGGTGAACGCCTACGGCGGCAGCATTACCGAATGCATGGCCTACTGCTCCTGCGGCGCGCGCGCGCTTTATTCGCAGCGGCTGATCGAGGGCAAGCCCGCGCCTTACGACAGCCCCATCAAGGTGCCGGGAGATGCCTACGAGCCGCGCTGCACCGAGCATTTTGTGCTCCCCGGCCGTCCGCATTAGAGCAGTTTCCCGGTTCATGGGGGTGTTTCCGGCGTCATGTCCGCCGCGGCGGACACGCTCTCCAGAGGTCGGGATGTGAAGCGAAACCGCTCTCAGGGAGAAATACCATAACAGGAAACACAGGACGTTTATGACCGAGCGACGTTTGCTTGCGTGGATGCGTCAAAGCCCGTAGACGGCCCTTAGACGCTCCCGTCGACGTGCCCGGTCAGGCTGCGATGCATGCACCCAGGCTGCTCCAAAATCCGATGCCGGTTCCGGTTCGCCGGGCTGCTTGCGGCCTTGGCGCTGGCTTCCCTGACCCGCGCAGCCGATGCCCCGCTCCCCGATATCCGCGCGCTGATGCGCGAGGTGGAGGCGCACCAGGAGCAACTCGAAAAGGTCCGCGAGAATTACACCTATAACTCTATCCAGACCATCCAGGATGTCGACTCGAGCGGCCAGGTGAAAAAGACCCAGTCCGAGGAGTACGACGACTTCTTCGTCAACGGCCACATCATCGAGCGCGAGGTGAAGAAAGACGGCCAGCCGCTCACCGGCCGCGACGAAGAGAAAGAGACCGAGCGCATTACCAAGCTAGTGGAAAAGGCGCAGAAAGTCCCACCCGGAGAGCCGCTCGAGGGCCCGGCCATCACCATCAGCCGGCTGCTTGAGATCATGGACGTCCGCAATCCACGTCGCGTGGACTACCGCGGCCGTCCCACCATCGTCTTCGATTTCGTGGGCCGCAAAGACGCGAAGACCCACGGTGTGGTCGAAGACGCCTCCAAGAAGCTCAAGGGAACAGTCTGGATAGACGAGGCCGACCGGCAGGTAGCCCACGTGGAAGTGAGCTTCGACGACAACTTCCGCCTCGTTGGAGGCCTGTTTGCCAGCATCCAGAAGGGATCGAGCTTCCGCTTTGACCAGGCTCCGGTAGACAACGGCCTCTGGCTGCCCACCGGCGGCGAGGCCGACATGCAGGCCCGCATCCTGCTGCTCAAGAGCCTGCGCCAGCACGTTACCGAGCGCGACTACGGCTTCAAGCAGTTCCGCGTGGAGACCGAGGAGTCAAAGCAGGCGACAGCGGTTCCGGCCAGGCCGTAAGTTACATTGAATGCATGTTCCTCCGTCGGATTTCCATTGAGCGCATCGACGCCGAGGGTGTGCGCCATGCCTGCCCCATCGCCTGGATCGACAACTTCGCCATGCGCAACTTTACCAACGACGCGATCTTCGACGATACCCTGCCGGCCGGCGATGGGCTGCTCGAAGCCGGCCACCGGGTCCCGCTCGACCGGCTGGCGATTGCCATGGAAGACTGGTTCCGGCGCAAAGGCTACCTGAAGCACTCCGAGCGGCTGGCGGTTTGTGAGCTTCAACCGGTCAGTTCGCCAGGCCGGGGCTGACGCGGCCCCCAGTAGTCTATTTTATATTTAAGTTATTTAGATTCAATCTCATAAGATACTCTTGCCTCTACTGTTTCCAGGAAAATCGATCCGCGGTCCGGCCGTTTCGGCCCTATGTGCTGCTTTTCGTTCCTCTTAGGCCTCCAGATCGGTCCCGCCGGGGCCGGCTTTTGCACCAGATAGGATGCAAGTCTAAGAAAAAGCTGCACTTTTTTGCAACCATGCGGCCGGATGTTTTCAACAGGAAATCTCGCCGGGGTCTTGCCAACGCTGGGCGAAAAGGAGTATCGAGTTGGTAAAATGGTGGAATGGTTATGAGACGGAAATCACGCAACTTGAACGCAAAATCCCCGCTTCGGATTTATCTGCTTGCGGGAACTTCTTCGGTTGCGCTGGCCGCTGTGGTGGTGCTGCTCTCCACGCGGACCGTGCAGGCGGATGTGCGTCTTCTGCTGCCGATCCCAACCGCTGCAGCCACGCCGGCTGCCAGCGCCACTCCGGCTTCGCTGGCCAAGCAGCCCACGCCGGGAGTGGCGTGGAAAGACCGGCTCCACGGCGTTGCCTCGTGGTACGGAGGGATCTTCAACGGCCGCAGGACGGCCAGCGGCGAGCGGTTCGACATGTACGCCATGACCGCCTGCCACCCCTCGCTGCCCTTTGGCTCGATCGTGAAAGTGATCAACCGGTCGAATAAGCGCGCGGTCGTGGTGAAAATCACCGACCGCGGCGACCTCGACAAAGAGGGCCGGATTATCGATCTCTCGTATGGCGCGGCGACGAAGCTGGCCATGACCCACAATGGGCTGGCGAAGGTCGATCTCCAGGTGCTGTCCCTGGGTAAGTCAAAGAACGGCAAATAGGCTGCAACTTATTGAAAATGCGAAGGTCAGCCTGAACGGCTGGTCTTGTTTTTTACTCGCGCGTCAGTCGTTGTCAGGACGGGTGTACGGCTTCTGCAGGTACTGCCGTGCCTCGTTTACGGCGCCCTGCGTGTTGTCGTTGGTCTGCACGGCCAGGCGGTATTCGTTCACCGCGCGGTCGCGCTGGCCAGTGAGATCGAAGATCTTGCCGATGGCGATATGGCTCCAGACCTCGGTCCACGGCGGCTCGTCGTCGCCGCGCAGCGCATCGCGGAAGGCGTTCACGCTGGCCTGGTAGTTGCGCTGGGTAAAGAGCACTTCGCCGATGCGGTAGCTGGCCAGCGAGCTCTGCGGATTGGCGGTCAGCGCCTTCTGGTACTCGGCCAGCGCGCCCACCAGGTCGCCCTGGGCCACAAGCTGCTGCCCTTTCAGGATGGCAATGCGCACCTGCAGATCGGGGGTGGTTTTGAGCACCCAGTCCTGCGGGTCGATGCTGACCCGGCGTGGCCGGCCAAAGGTGTCCACGACATACTGCGAGTCGGTTCCAACCACATCAATCTTCTGGGTCACCGTCTTGCCGTCGGTTTCGATGCGCAGCTCCACGGGCATGCGGAAGAGATCGAGGTCCTGGTCGATTTCGCCGATGGTGCGGAAGCCTTTGTTGTTGCCTAACCGGTAAACTGTGTACTTATCAGTAAAGCGTGGCGCTCCGGTACCGTCGATCCATTGCGAGAAGAACGGCAGGAGCTGCTGCTGGCTCTGCTCCTCGGCCACCTTCTCAAACTCCGAGGTCCGGATGGAGTTGCCTGCATACTGGCTGAGTGCGCCCTTGAGGATGCTGAGAAAGACCTTGTCACCCACCATGCCGCGGAGCATGTGAAAGACCATGGCGCCCTTCTCGAGCGTCATCGACTGGAACTGCGGCGAGAACGGGCCCAGCCGAGTCACGCTCGAGAGCGGAATGGTGTCGTAAGCCAGAGCGCCAGCGGAGACGTCTTCAAGCGCCGCCTTGAGCGCGTTGCGGCCACTCTCGTCTTCCACATACATCAACTCGCCGTAGCGCGACATGCCGTTGGTGATCCAGGCATCGTCAAGACTGTGCGGGCTGACTTCGCATCCCCACCACTGGTGGGCGATGGTGTTGGCCAGCAAGCGGATGCCGGACTTGTCGCCCACCCGCGAGCCCACGATAGCGGCCAGCTCCGGCGCCCAGACGGCGGGAAGTGTGTCGTCCGGAATCTCAATGACGTTCAGGCGGGTGGTGGTCGGCTCGCCAAAACTGTCGGTGAAGAAGTCATACTCCCTGGTGGCCGTCTGCGCGAGCTGGTTGCCCGACTGCTGATGGCTGACGGTGAGGTAGACCTTCACGTTGCCCGCGCCCACCGAGACGGGGTCAAGGTAGCGGCCAGCAATCACGGTTCCGGGAAAGCCAGGCTTCTTCCAGTTGAGGTCGTACTCGTCGCCGGGTTTGCCGTTAGCCAGCGTCACCGGGTGCGACGGACCGGTGCTGCCGCTGGCGAAGACCCGCATGCCCTGCGGCACGCGGATATGCATCTCGGCCGTGAAGCGGTCTGTCATGTAGCCGGTCATCGGGAACCAGCGCGCCGGGTAGAGCAGGTAGCTGATCGGCTCCTGGATGGCGGCCAGCTTCAGTCCCTCGACGGGGCCGTCTTCATTGCCGGTGATGACGCCGTCATAGGCAAAAGTCCAGCGGACGGTCTGGCCCTCGGCCAGCGGAGCGGAGGGGGTGACGCGGATCGAGCCGTCGGCGGTGCGCTCGCCGTCGAGCACCTTGCCGCTTTCGTCGGTGATTTTGCTAATCCTGAGCGCGGGATGGAAGCCGAAGGTGACCACGTCCAGATTAGGCGGGGCAGTAAAGCTGACGACGGCCGTAGCCGCCAGATGATGCGTGGCCGGATCAAGCTCGGCGTTGATAACATAGCCGGTGATGTTGAGCGCGGGCCGCTCGCGCTGGGCCAGCAGCCGCGCCGGTGCGGCCAGAGCCAGGGCCAAAAGGCTGAGCACGGTCAAGAAAAGGAGTGGCGATCCGGTACGAGGCTGCGTCCAGTTTTCTCGTCTACGCATAGCAGTCATCATCGCATTCCCGCCGCCCGTGTGGCATTCGATTCCGGAGAGCAATCCCAGGATCTGACCAGGTTGGGTTTTGCTCAGGCTTGCACGGTCTTGTCCTTGCCTGCGGCGTGTCCCAGTTCATCTATTGTTACAGCGGCTACCCGCTCGATTGCGCCCGCCTGCGCCGGTTCGCCGGCCTCGGGACGCCTGCTCAATGCGTCGCGAATGGATATGAGCCCCTCCATCATGGACTGGCGAACGGGCCCGTCGGGTAGCAGGGCTGCAAGGTGTTGGACGATATTTGCCGCCGTGAAGTCATGCTGAATGAGCTCCGAAACCACCTGTCGGCCGGCGATGAGGTTGGCCATGGCCACATGCGGCACGGTCACGATCCGCTTGGCAACGGCGTAGGTAGCCGGCGAGACCCGGTAAACCACCACGAATGGATTGCCGATCAGCGCCGCCTCCACGGTAGCCGTGCCGCTGGCGACGACCGAGGCCCGCGCGTGGAGCAGGGCAGCGCGCGCGTCGTCGACGAGGCGGACCGCAAGCCCGCGACCGTGTTCGCTGGCCAGTCGCGCCACCGCTGCCCGCTGCGCGGAGTGCAGCGTAGGAGCCAACGGGATAACGAACTCGAAGCTCTGCGCGGGATGGGATTCCGCCAGTCCGCGCGCCGCCTTCAGCAACTCGGGTAAATGGTCACCGATCTCGTGCGGACGGCTGCCAGGAAGAAGGCCGATCCAGGTGCGGGCCGGGTCGAGGCCGTTTTCCACCGCGAACTGCTCGCGGCTGATGAAAGGCAGCGGCAGCTCGGCCAGCGGGTGGCCCACGAACTCGGCATCCACACCACGCGCGCGATAGAACGGCTCCTCGAAGGGAAAGATGACCAGCATGCGGCGGATGTAGCGCTGCACCAGCTTGATGCGGCGTTTCTTCCACGCCCACAACTGCGGGCTGACAAAGTAGATCACCGGTACGCCGAGCCGGTGAAACTCTTTGGCCAGGCGGAAGTGAATCTCGGGAAAGTCGATCAGCACGGCCACGTCCGGTTTACGCTGGCGGATGGCCCGCTTGAGCCTGCGGAGCTCGCCGTAGATGCGCGGCAGGTGACGCACCACCTCGGTCAGGCCCATCACGGCCATGTCTTCCGCGCGCACAATGCGTTCAAGGCCGGCGGCTTCCATGCGCTCGCCGCCCATGCCGAAAAACTGCGCATCCGCGAGCCGGCGGCGCAGCGCGGCGACGAGCAGAGCGCCGTAATGTTCGCCGCTGGCTTCGCCGGCCGAGATGAAAAGGACAGGGGGCATGGTCGATTAGGATGAAGACTCTGTGCTACTTATGATCATAGAAGGCTAGCGTATTTTCGGAATACACGTAGACTTCTTGAGATGTGTGAAAGGTGGCTTTTTCTTGAGAAAAAGCCCCTTGAGTGTGTACTTTCGATCTGCAGCAGTTCCGAAAATGCTGTAGCCCATGCGGGGAAAGATTTCGATTTGTGCGGAGGTGCGATGCGTCGAGCCGGAGTTTTGTTTTGCCTCTTTCTGTTGGCTGGCCTGGCCAGCGCGCAGAGCGCGGATGCGCCAAAATCAGTTTCCGAAGCGGATGCGCATCAGCACCTGGCGCAGAGTGGGCCGCAACCGACTACTGACCAGCAAAAGGCCGCGCAGGACTGGTTTCCGATCGAGGAAAAATGCATGAACGCGATCAAGGCGCAAGCCGTGCAGGAGGCCGTGGATAGCTGCAAACAGATGCTCGACATGTCGATGAAGGCAGGCGATCTGACCGCGAGCACTCAGCTTGCCCGCACCGGCTCGTATCAGCTTTATGGGCATGCGCTGCTGTTGGCCGACAAAATGCGGGCCGCGCTGGCGCAGGAGTACATGGCAGTGGATGAGGCGCACAAATGCCTCACGGACAAGGACCAGGAATACGCCATGCCCTATTTCTGGCGTGGCGTTGTTGAGGACAATCTTGGCCAGAACGATGCGGCACTGGCCGACTATACCGCGGCGGAAGCCACGCACCGTAAGGCGATCGCCAATCTGCCGGATATGAAGCAAAGGTACGGCCAGACGTTGGCGGCGATTCTCAGGCAACATGCGGCGCTGCTGGACAAGATGGACAGAACGGATGAAGCAGCTAAGCTGCGCGCTGAAGCTGCAGCACTTTAAGTGCCGCGCCTTGCCCGCACCGCTGCGGCCAGCTCGCCGAGCAGCGCGTGCGTTTCCTTCCAGTCGATGCATCCATCCGTGATGCTCTGGCCATAAACCAGATTGCTCAGCGGCTTGCCGGCTTCGAGCTTCTGCGCGCCGGCTATCAGGTTGCTCTCGATCATTACGCCCATAATGTGCTTCTCGCCACCGGCGATCTGCCTGGCTACATCGTGGCAGACCTCGCCCTGGCGCCGGTAATCCTTGCCACTGTTGGCGTGGCTGAAGTCGATCATGATGCGCGGCGCCACACCGGCCTGCTCCATCCTGGCCGCGGTGTCGGCCACGCACGCGGCGGTGTAGTTCACGGTCTTGCGCCCGCCGCGCAGGATGATATGGCAGTCCGGATTGCCGGTGGTCACGAAGATAGCCGACTGGCCGTGCTTGGTGTGGCCCAGAAAGGTGTGCGAGTAAGCCGCTGAAAGAATGGCGTCGATAGCCACCTGCACGTCGCCCGAAGTTGCGTTCTTGAATCCCACCGGGCAGGAGATGCCGGAGACAAGCTGGCGGTGCACCTGGCTCTCGGTGGTGCGCGCGCCGATGGCGCCCCAGCTCACCAGGCCGGCAATGTACTGCGGCGAGATCATGTCCAGAAATTCAGTGCCCGTGGGCACGCCCATCTCGGCCAGGTCGATGAGCAGGCTGCGCGCCATGCGCAGGCCGTCGTTGATCTTGTACGACTGGTCGAGGTAGGGATCGTTGATGAGCCCCTTCCAGCCAATGGTGGTGCGCGGCTTCTCGAAGTAGACGCGCATCACGATGCGCAGATCGGCGGAGAACTCTTCGATGGCGGCCTTGAGCAGGCCGGCGTACTCGCGCGCAGCCTTGGTGTCGTGAATAGAGCAGGGGCCGACGAGCACCAGCAGCCGGTCGTCGCGGCCGGCCAGGATGTCGCCGATCTGGTTGCGCGCGTCGAAGATGGTGGTGGAAGCGGCTTCCATGACGGGGAGATCTTCTTCAAGGAATACAGGCGGAAGGACGACCTTGGTCCATTTAATGCGAATGTCTTCGGTGGTGTGAAACATGAACTCTTTCCTGGCAAAGCGCGGGCAGTACGATCCTGCTGTTTCGCATCCGCCGCGACGGACATGAAACGGCATGCGCCCGGCGCCCCATTGGGCTAATCGCTGCAATGGAGGCCTCTCTAGAATCTATCAGGCGCAAAAGGGATCGCGTACCACACCAGGAAAGGTTTCGTTCTGCTCAGCGCACCTCGAAGGCGGCCACCGCCGCTCCTGCCACCGCCGCGCCGGCAATGCCCCATCGGACCCAGTGAACATGGTGCTCCGCTTCTGAGCCGGCGCCGATGTACTCTCTTCCTTTCTGTACCTTGGCCACATCGGCGTAGTTGTGCGTTTCAGGAGCGTTGTTATCCGCGTTGGTGATGGTAAAGGATGCCGCGTGGACGGTGCTGAGCGCGCCGGCGCTCTCTGAGCCGTCGCGAAGGACGATGTTGACGTAGGTTCCCGGCGGATATTTCGCGAGCCGCTTGTGAATCTTCCGGGCGTGCTTGTCAAGACTGGGTGCGGCGCCGGCCTGGGCGCGGCTGACCGGAGCCGATGCAATCAAAGTTGCCGCAAGCGCAAGGTAGACGATTGAACTCCTGCTGAAGATATGCATCGTGGGTCCTCCATTCGAGGTAAGGGACGCAAAGTGGGGGAGCAGAACGGATTGCAGGTTCTCTTTTTCACGAGGCGCTCCGGCCGTGGATAATACGCGGCGGTCCGCTTAACAATACCACCAGTTGCAAATTTGTGCGCGCTTACGTTGGTACCGGAGACTGAAGGATGGTCCCGAGAAGTTACGAGGGCTGAAAAGGGACATGCGTAAAAACCCGCCGGTTCCAGCAGCCGGACGGCCGCGCAGAGTATGATGTTGGTCCAAAGATTTTTAAGTACGACCTCGAGGGCTGAATCCATGCAACGGTCGCTTTGGACTTCTGCAGCTCTTCTCACCTGCCTCGCTTTTTTCCCCTGCGCGCAGCGAGCCTCTTCTCAGGCTGCCCCGGCCGCCGGAAAAGGCGCGGTGCTGAATACCCGGCCGGTGGCGGAGGCCGCTGCGGCGCCGGGTAGCGGCGGCATTCAGCTCGATGTCGTGGTTACGGACAAATCGGGCAGGCCGGTTCCGGGGCTCACGGCCGCCGACTTCGTGCTGCTGGACAACAACCACCCCGGCAGGATCCTGTCATTTCATGCCTTTGACGGAGCGGCGCAGGCGACCGACCCTCCGGTGGAAGCAATCTTGGTTTTTGACACCGTGAATATGGGGTTTGACGCAGTCTCCTACACGCGACAGCAAGTGGAGAATTTCCTGCGGCAGAACGGCGGGCGTCTGGCGCAGCCGATGGCCACCTACTGGGTGACCAACAACGGCGTCGAAGTCCAGCCTGAGCCGACCCAGGATGGCAATGCGCTGGCTTCGCAGCTCGATGCTGCAGAAGGCCGGCTGCGCACGCTTACGCGCTCGGCCGGAGTGTACGGAGCCATCGAAAGATTCCAGTTCTCGGTGAAAATGCTGGATGCGATTGCGCAGAACGAGGCCAAAAAGCCGGGTCGGAAGCTCCTCATCTGGGCTGGGCCAGGATGGCCCATGCTCGACGGCCCGGGAATCGATTTTTCGTCCAAGACGCAGCAGGGATTTTTCGCAGAGATCGTTGGTCTCTCTACCGTGCTGCGTGAGGGCCACATCGATCTCTACAGCATTTCAACGGGCATGCCCGGCCCTGAAACCTTTGCCTATGAGTCGTATCTGAAAGGTATCAAGAAGGCCAGCCAAGCCAATCCTTCCAACCTTGCGCTCAAAGTGCTCGCCGTCCAAAGCGGCGGGCTGGTGCTGTCACCAACCAACGACCTGGCTACTTCGATTGCGACGTGCGTGCAGAACGCCGGTCCTTTTTATACCCTTACCTTCGAACCGCCGCCTGCGGACGGGCCAAACGAGTATCACGAGCTGAAGGTAAAACTTGACAAGCCAGGCCTCACTGCGCGTACCAACACCGGCTATTACAACCAGCCGGAGCGGCCGGCTGCGCCTTGACAAGAGCTAAAGGCTATTTCTAAAATTAAGCAGGAGTAGATTGCGATTTTTGTGCTTAAGTGACAGGAATCAAAGGCTTTGAAAGCAATAGGCCGGTTGAGCGGCGGCCGCGGTCCGGCTGGGATTCCTGGCGCTGATCCTCGACGCGATCGGGGGCGGTAAAGATGCCTGATGTGCGCCTCAGCCCGCGTGAGCGGCTGGTGCTTACGGCCATCATCGACCTGTACATCGCTACCGGCGAGCCGGTAGCGTCGCAGGCGCTTGCGCGCTACTTTGCCAACCGTGAGGGTCTGAGCTCCGCCACGCTGCGCAACGTAATGGCGACGCTGGGCGAAACCGGGCTGCTGGAACAGCCGCACACCTCGGCTGGCCGGGTTCCCACGGCGGCAGCCTTCCGCTACTACGTAGAGCAGATCATGCAGCCGGTCCGGCTGGCGGGCAACGTCCTGCCGCAGGAGGCTGCCGGCCTGGCTGCGCCGCTGAGCGAGGCGCGCCGCGGGCAGATCGAAGAGAGTTTTTCCGGCGTCTCCAGCTCGCACGAGTACCTGGAGCGCACCTCGCACGTGCTGGCGCTGATTTCGAGCGGCCTGGGCGTGGCGCTGGCCAGTTCCACGGCCGCGCAGGTGCTTGAGCACATTCATTTTTCCCGCCTGGCGACGGGTCGGGTGCTGGCCGTGCTGGTCACCCAGGCCGGCGCGGTGCAGGACCGCGTGCTGGCGCTGGACCGCGAGATGACGCACGTGGAGTTGGAGACAGCGGCGCGCTATCTGAACGAGAACTTCCGCGGATGGCCGATCGACCGAATCCGTGCCGAAGTGACGCGGCGCGTGGAGGTGGAGCGCGAGGCGTACCGGCAACTGGTGGCGTCAGTCGAGGAGCTCTGCCGCAAGGGCGCGCTGGCCGGCAGCGAACTTATGCCGGCGATCTTTGTGGAGGGAATCGCCAACCTGATCTCGGCTGAGGCGGATCGCGAGCGGCTGCGCCAGATGCTGCTGGCGCTCGAAGCCAAGCAGAGGCTGATCGAGCTGCTGAATGCCTACGTGGATGGGCGCAAACAGGAGGTTCGCGTGGTGGTGGGGCTCGACGAGGCCTCGCCGGCGATGCAGGACCTGGTGCTGATTGGCGCGCCGGCGCGGCTGGGCGGTACCAGCCTGGGAACGGTCGCTGTCATTGCGCCCACGCGCATCCAATATCAGGAGATGATTCAGACGGTGAGCTATATCGCGCGGTTGTCTGAGCGCATCCTCGAGGTTCCTGCCGATTAAGCTGCCTGCATTCCAGGGCGACATCTTCCAGTTTGCAGGCGATCGCAATGTTGTGCGGCGCTCGGGATGCACCCGGCGCCGTTGAAGAAGAAGGAGAAAGATCCCGAAGTATGGCAAAGCAGAAAACGGAAGAGTTGAATGTGATGGACCCGCTGGAGATTGCGCAGGGTGCGGCAGAGGAAACGCCTGCAACTGCGGACGAACCGGCGGAGGCGGCTGCAGCGCCGCCGGAGCTGGAGCAGTTGAAGGCCGAGCGCGATCAGTTGCTCGACCGGCTGGCACGGATGCAGGCGGAGTTCGACAATGCGCGCAAGCGCTCCGAGCGCGAGCGGGCGGAGTTCCGCGACTACGCGACCGGCTCCGTCGTCGAGCAGTTTCTGCCCGTGGTGGATAACTTCGGGCTGGCGCTTAAGTCCGCCGGATCGGCCGAGCAGTTGCGCTCGGGCGTGGCTCTGATTGTCAAGCAGATGGAAGAGATTCTGCGCCAGATGCAGGTGGCGCCGGTGCCGGCGATCGGCCAGGCATTTGATCCGCGCGTGCATGAGGCGCTGGGCTCGGTGGAGCGGGACGACCTGCCCGATCAGCACGTGGCCGAGGAGATTCGGCGCGGCTACAAGCTGCGCGACCGCCTGATCCGGCCGGCGCTGGTGCGCGTGGCGCACAATCCTAAACAGACAACCGATTAACATCGCGCTGGGCGCGCATGGTTTGAACAGTAAAGCAAATGGGTTCTAATACAACAGTGAGCAAAGCAGATTACTACGAGGTTCTGGGCGTCGCGCGCGACGCCTCGGAACAGGAGTTGAAGAGTGCCTATCGCAAGCAGGCGCTCAAGTATCATCCTGACCGCAATCCCGGCGATCGCGTGGCCGAAGAGAAATTCAAGGAAGCCAGCGAGGCCTACCAGGTATTGAGCGACGCCGACAAGCGCGCCGCCTATGACCGTTTCGGTCACGCAGGGGTGAGCGGCGGCGGAGGGTTCGGCGGCAGTCCGTTTGCCGGCGGCGTGGACATCGGCGACATCTTCGGCGACCTGTTCGGCGAGATGTTCAACATGGGCGGCGGCTCGCAGCGCGGTGCGCGGCAGCAACGCGGCGACGATCTGCGCTTCGACCTGACCATCGACTTTGAAGACGCGATCTTCGGCACGGAAACTGAGATCAGGATTCGCCGGCTCGAGGTCTGCTCGGTCTGCAACGGGCGCGGCAGCGCTTCGGGTCGCGGACCCAGCGTGTGCAGCCATTGCCAGGGGCGCGGGCAGATTCGCTATCAGCAGGGCTTCTTCTCGGTGGCGCGCACCTGCAGCGCCTGCGGCGGCACGGGCCAGGTGATCACCGATCCTTGCACGGCCTGCCGCGGCGAAGGCCGCGCGGCCAGCGAGGTGAAGCTCCATGTAAAGGTGCCGCCGGGCGTGGAAGACGGAACCCGCATCCGCTACTCCGGCGAGGGCGATGCGGGTCGCGCCGGCGGACCTAAGGGCGACCTGTACGTCATCCTTGCCATCCGGCCGCACGATTTCTTCGAGCGCCAGGGACACAACCTGCACTGCGTGATTCCCATCAGCTTTCCGCAGGCTGCGCTGGGCGCCGAGTTCGAGATCGAGGGCATCGACGGGCCGGTTCCCATCCGCATTCCCGAGGGCACGCAGAGCGGAAAAGAGCTGCGCATCCGCGGACGCGGCGTGCCGTATCTCAACGAAAAGGGCCACGGCGACCTGATTGTGAAGGTTGTGGTGCAGATTCCCAGAAAGCTGAGCCGCGCGCAGCGTGAGCTGGTAGCCAAGCTGGCCGAGTCAATGACCGTGGAGAACAAGCCCTCGTCGCCCGGCCTGCTTGAAAAGATGAAAGACCTGTTCAGCTAAATGCTCAGATAGCGAAGAGCACAATCGCCGCCACGGCTGCGCCGATCACCAGGCTCATCTTGTTGGTCAGCGCAAAGACCAGCGGGTCCTCATTCAGATTGCCGCGCGAAGCCAGCAGCCACACGCGGCAAAGCCACAGCACCATCAGCGGCATGATGAGCCACAGCCGCTCGGGACGCCGGTAGAGGACCATCACTTCCCTGCTGCTGATGTAAATGGCGAATACCACAATCGCGGCGAAGGCGCTGGAGGTGCCGAAGCTGCGCAATTGGTGGATGTCAGCCACCAGGTAACCGCGGCCGTTGCGCGGCGGCAGGCCGCTGGAGCGCAGGTTCTCAAGCTCAGCGAACCGCTTGACGATGGCCAGCGAGAAGAACAGGAACACGGAAAAGCCGGCCAGCCAGGTGGAGATGTGCGAGCCGGTGGCTGCGCTGCCTGCCAGCAGCCGCAGCGTGTAGAGGCCGGAGAGCACCACGACGTCAACCAGCGCCACGCGTTTCAGGCACATGGAGTACGCCAGCGTGGTGGCCAGGTAGACCAGCAGCCAGCCGAGAAAGGCCATGGGCAGCAGCCGCGCGCCCATCAGCGCGAGCAGCAGAAACACGGTCACGATGGCCAGCCCGGCGAAGGCCGAAAGATCACCGCAGGCGAAGGGGCGAAAGCGCTTTTTCGGGTGACGGCGGTCAGCCTCAATGTCGAGCAGGTCGTTGACGATGTAAGTGGCCGACGCCGTCAGGCTGAAGCAGCAAAAGGCCAGCAGCGCAGCCGAGAGCCGCGCCGGCGCAATCACGTGCGCCAGCAGGAGCGGCAGAAAGATGAGCAGGTTCTTGGCCCACTGGTGCGGGCGCAGCGCCTTGAGGACGGACTGGAACAGACGGCCTCGCTCCTCGAAGGTGTGCGCTGGGTGAATGCCGCGTGTGCGCAGCTTCCTGCGCAGGCGCAGGCTCGGATTGGCCACCTGTGGCTCGGCGGCGCGCCCCAGCAGCGGCAGGTCGGGCGTGTCGTTGCCGATGTAGTCGAATTCGCACGAGCCCAGTCGGCTGCGCAGGCTGTCGAGCTTGCGGTTGCCAGTGAGGTTGGTCGTACCGTCACTGCCCAGGACGCCGGTGAAGACCCCGAGATGGTCGGCGACGCGTTGGGCCAGCCGCTCATCGGCGCCGGTTGCCAGATAAATCGCGCGCCCGCGCATGCGCTGCTGCTGCAGAAAGTGCAGCAGCTTGCGGTTGTAGGGTAGGTGCGCCACGTCGAGCAAGACGTGTCCGGTGACGTAAGCCTTGAAGGCCGCTTTGCCGCGCAGCGCCTGCGCCGGGAGCCGAAGTGCAAGCAGCGGCCGGGTCCGCACCAGCACCAGTAGCGAGTCGATCAACGTGTCCGACTTGACCAGCGTTCCATCCAGATCGACGCAGAGCGGCCTCCGCTCCGTGGCCGCCGAATCGGGATGCATGAGCGTCTGTGTCAATCGTTCCCCTCAACCCATGTGGGCTGGAGCAGCTCCAGAGTTTGCGTGCCCTTTTGAAAGCGAGCGAGGCGGCCTTTTCTCGCGCAAAACGCCACTCCGTCGCAACGGATCCGGGGTAAAGCGACTCTGGAATTGCCTAAATGAGAATGGATTCTCATTTGTCCGTACGTATTGAGAATAGGCCATGACTGCGATAAATGCGATGGATACAGCGCAGCACAGACGCGCACACAACGCGCTTTGTGCTGTGGGGAAGAGACGGGATTGGGAGGGATTTGGTGGAGCTGAGCGGGATCGAACCGCTGGCCTCCTCGTTGCGAATTCAAGGAGTGAAGTCAAAGGGCGAGACACCGAAGAATACCAAGTGATACAAACAGGCAGTGTTCATGCTGGTTTCGCGCACGTTCACTGCCTTTTTTGTGTCCCCGAGTGACACTCTCCGAGACGGCGTGACACCGGCAGGTATGGCACGGTTACGACACAAACAACGACACAACAGACCCATGCTCTTTGCTTTATGGTCGGCTCGTTGCTCGACGCCCGCCGCTCTGGCATGCCCTCGGCTGCTCGCGTCTGATCAGCCATTCCTTCGCGCCGCACTCGCACGCCCGATCACGCCGCTTCCCGATGAACTTGGACCGCGCACGGTGCAAAGGAAGGGGCCGGGGGTGCTTTGCCGCGCCGCCCAATAGGGCCAGCGAAGAAATTGAAACTTCATTGGCATTCAGTTTGCAATGTTGGCAGTTTTCCCGAACCGAATGCCGGGTTTGATTCAGTCGGATCATGGTTGCATCTGCCTTCCAAGCGAGGAATAGTTGCACCGCCGCGAAAAACCGGGAAATTCACCGGAGGAGCTAACGCAGAAAAAGGCTGAGCGCACGGAAGGCACAGGGAGGCTCCGTCCTACGGGAATAGTGACGGGAGAGGGTCAAGACGGCTCTTTTAAGAGCATCCTAATCACCCACGATTGTGGGACAGAAAGAAGTGGCTAAAGAGCCCGTTTTTCAGATTTTGAGGACGCTGGAAAAGGGCGGCAGATGCAAGGAAGAAAACTCTGGGGCGCCAGCACGTCCGTTGCACAGCCGACAGAACCGTATCGGGAGGTGGAATCCTCGTCAGTCCAAAATTTGGAGTTCACGCGGCCCTCTGTCAATTGATTAGATTTTCACTGAATACCTGCCAAGAGGCTCGAGGGTGTGATCCCGAGAGCATGAGCAAGCCTCACGATATTCAGGAGGCTGACATTCCGCTCCCCGCGCTCAATTCCGCCAATGTATGTCCAATGCAAATCGGCCTTCTCCGCTAGCCTCTCTTGCGACAATCCGAGTCGCAATCGCTCTTTCCTGAGAACCTTACCGAGTTGGACGCGGGGATCAATCGCCACCCCCTCATGGTCGAGCAGCAAATCCTTTGATTCTAGAGACGATAAGTATTACCATCCCCTTAACTATGGTTTTCCCAAAGCGCCGCAGCCTCTACCTGTTCCTGCTGGAAGAGGCGTAATAACGGCGGCCTAATTCGGGTCACAAAATCCCGCTCCCCGATAGGCCGATCTATGGGCTTGCACAATGTGGATGTGGACCTTCCCAATCGTCGTCGCTACGATCATCATTTCCGCGCGCGTGTCATGGCGTGTGTCTGCAAAGCGCGCTCACGAAGCGGAGGAGCGAGCCAGAAAGGAGCGGAGAAAAGCTCACTTAGCTTTGGAAGCGGAGCTCCTCACCAAAGGACCGGGTGAAGTGTGGCCTAATTCGACTCTCGATGCGGCGCTACGTTCGCTTCGTTCATTTGGGAATGTGGGATACCTGGTTTGGCTGCTCAATTGCGAACCGCTCTACCGGGAACATCGGGGCCAAGGAGAGGACCAATATCCGCCAGATTGGGAATTACGGCGGGCATTCGTTTTTCTCCGCGACCGTCACAAGTGCCAAGGCCGTCGCTGCGCCGCTGCATTGAGCTTAGGGGCTGGCCTGGACTGCCACCATATAAAACCAATCTCGGAATTCGGCCCCGAAGAAAAAGGTATCCATGCTCTCAGCAATCTTGTAACGCTGTGCCCAATGTGCCACGCGAGCCAGCATCCCCAGAACTCGATGTTGGTTGGACGCGCGGCAAAATACTCGTCGCGCGAGGAGCGATGGCTCCGAAGTTCAGTAGGCCGAGTATCTACTCGCCAACCCAAACTCTCATCGCCGGGGCAATTCGATGCACCGATGGAGATAGTGGTTCACCCGCACCTGCCGAGGCAGCAGGAATTATCAGACAGCGAGCCTGATCGGACGGGGAAAGGATTCCTACCCGAAACGGTCACTGCGGCTCAGGTCAAAGCATTACCGGGACAAGGCAAGCCGCCCAGCCAGGGATCAGTGGGAAAGAACGCGCAGCAGGACGCCAGAAGAGCAAAGTCAATAACGGAGGGCCTTGCAATTGTTGATGAACGAGCAAAGGCGGCCGATGCTGGACTGCAACTCGAAGACCTTGAGAAGCGCCTAATGGAAACGCCAACGTACATGCTGGCGAAGCAGAAGCTGCTTGAACTTCAGATACAGAACCTCAAGAACAAGATTCGTGCGGACCACGGGGTAGAAGAGTCAAATCCGCAGCCGATAGGAGAAGCCGCAAAGCAGGCCGTAGAGGAAGTCAAGAATGGAGCGAAAGCCGATAACAGAAGAAAAGCTGATGATGGAGTATCTGGGGTTCCACAGCCTCCGCGAACTGGAGGAATTCCTAAACCTCCCAACGCGAGACGATCTGAATATGCAGCCACCGGGCGCGGACCTGGAGGAGTTGGCAGCAGAGCTTCAGAAGCCCCAGTCAGACTAGAAAATGAGGAAGCTGAAACAAAACCACAGCGCAGCAAGTGGAGGCTGTCGCTGCATACCGACTCCTCTGGCGTGGTCTCTCTGGACTGGGACCGATTTGATGCTGGAAGGCGAGAAGAAGCTGCAACGTCCGAAGGGGCGCATCCCGGCCTGCAACTCGAAGACCTTCAGAAGCGGTTAGTCGAGACTCCACAGCATCCGGGAATTGGGGGAAATCCTCAATCTCCCAAAGTGGAGGTGCCTAGACATGCGATTAACAAACGACCAGGAGCGGCAACCATTCGCTGGGCAGTTTGCATAAAGAATCTCGAGGTGGGGAAGATGCAACTCATCACGCCGGACATGAGCGTCGATCCCGATGATCCGCGTTGGGATCAGGAGGTACACATCGTTCCGGTAACTGAGAATCCCGAGAAGCCGTTAAGCCTAGACTTCGGAGTGCATGACTTTGTGCGCAACTGCGCGTGCCACCCCAAGATCGAAAAGCAGCGTTTTGGCCGCACAATCATTAGCCACCAAGAGGCGGTGAACTGATGGAAATTCAGAAGGAGCGCTATTCGGAAGCGGCGCTGACGGCTGTGGGGGCCGTCTGGCTCCTTGTTGTCGCTCACGGACGGCACGCTTACGGCGACTATATCCTGCTGAGATTAGCTGTCACTGTTGGTGCTTTGTATTGGGCAGCACGGGTCTATCGGGATGGGCCGAGGGGCTTGCTTTGGCCATTCGTTGCGGTAGCCATGTTGCTGAACCCTGTTCTGCCGATTCGGATGCACCGGACAGACTGGCGGCCAGTTGATCTTTGGCTCGGAATCCTATTGCTGGGCTGGGCCGGATATTGGTTCATCCGCAGTGCAAACGACGGCAAGGGAGGAATGCGCCTCAAGTGAAAACGCTTTTCTCTATCCTATCCGTGTTGAACGCCATCGCGTGCAATTTGGCGCTAACCATTTTTCTGTTGTTCTACAGAAAGCCAGCCAAGAAAGAAACACCCGAAGAGGATTTCATAGCGAAGCAGGAGTTTAAGAGCCACTGGATCATTATGGCCACTTGGCTGCTCAGCACTATCGTCGTCTATGCTTTCGAGCTAAATGTTCTTTGGGTTCTTCTCTTCATCGTTGCAGGTGCATACATTGCGACATCTTCCAAAGCATCTGAAAAGGCGTTTCAACTTGCAATGTCGCGCCCTCAGCGCCCGGTCAGCAACCAGGAGCAATGCAATTCAAACGCCAATTTGGGCGTTTACTGTACCAACTGCGGCATCCCGCAGCCGACGAGCGCCCGGTTCTGTCCTGCCTGCGGAGCCAGCATTGCCACAACACCGATCCCTCAGCCACTGCCCATGCGCGGTCCCATGGCGATGGGAATAGGAGGTACTGCGAACAACGCCCTGACTCCTTCAACTATATTGCCAGACCTTGGAACGCACCTTCGAGCGACAATGGGAAGCCATCCAAAGACGATGTTGATCTACACATCTTGGGAAATGGACGTGCTGTCAGTGGTGGGTCCGGGGCATTTTTGTACCAGCCGAATCCAGCCGGATAACAGTGCCCTCTATTGCGCGACGTTCGATTTTGGGATGCACGCTCTAAGTGAAATGCTCAAAGCAGCTTCTCCGAGAACGCGTGACCTTATAACCCAGAGTCTCGTGGAAGATTCCTGGACTACTCGTAACATTCGCCTGCCTGAACCGATTGCGGTTGGAATCGGAGCCGTCTTGGGCGACAGCGACAAAGCGAGAGATGGTCCTTTTGTGCCCCTCATTATCGTGGAGGTGTTTGGGTTCGAGCACGCTGCCCAAACGCGCTAAGGCTACTCCCCTGCATGGAGTAAGGAAAAATGTCGATCAAGCCTTTGGTATTCATCGTCGCAGCGAGTGCATTGCTGCTCATCGTGACGGGAAATGCAGTTATCGGCACCGAAGCGCATTGGCTCAACAACTTCGGGCATCCTTCGGCCGCCAGTAGCTTTTTCAAATTCGCATGCTCCTTCGGACGCGATGCGGAGGCTTGTCGTTGGCTTCGGTTAAGCCGCGAGGTTCTGTATAAGAAGCGAGCGCCAGACCTTTCAACTGCGGTATCGCTCTATTCAAAATCCTGTGATGGAGGAAATCAAGTAGACTGTCTCACTCTTGGGACGATGTACGAACTCGGAGTTGGCGTGGTCAAGAGCTACGCGGCGACTGCCGTTCTGTTTTTAAGGGCATGCGATACAGGGAACCAGGACGGATGCAGCGACTTTGGCCTGTTGCTTGCGGACGGCATTGGCATGCCGCAAGACGAAAAACGTGCTGTGGCCCTTTTCTCAACTGCTTGCACGGATGGTAGTGCAATAGGCTGCAAAGCGCTCGGAGACATGCTTATTGACGGTCGAGGAATCGCTCAGGACTATCCCAGGGCAGCGATTCTGTACACGAATGCCTGCAATTCAGGAAATCCTTCAGCCTGTGCGAGCCTTGGTGACCTGTACGAGGAAGGGAACGGCGTTGTTCAAAACCGATATTGGGCGGCGAATCTCTACGAGAAATCATGCAATGCAGGAGAGTCGGGCGGATGCAATAGGCTCGGGATCGCCTATGAAGAAGGGGAAGGTGTCGAGCAGGACAACTCTCGTGCAGAGGACTTGTACGATGAAGCCTGTGAAAGCGGTTACGATAATGGCTGTTCTAATGCAAAGGAATTGCACGAAAGGCTAAAGGACGAGTAAGAACCGGCCTTTGGGGACGAACCGAGTTTCTCAAAAGCTGCTCGCTTCGCTGCGCTTCACGCCAGGCGCGCCGCGCCAGCCGTGGAAAAATGATTCGTGGTTTGGGTTTGGTTCAAACAATGAGCACGCTCTTGGCGGAGTGAGCGGACTTGAGGAGAACTTCCCTGGACTTTCAACGTGCTACAGGTCCGCCTCTCTGCCGGACTCCACCGGACTGAGCGGACTTACGGCAGTCTGGTCAGTCCGTGAGGGTTATTTGCTCCCCCGGACTTCCAATCCACGAAAAAACAGTACGTTGTAAGATTAGTCCGCCGAGTCCAGTGCTTTGACCTTCCGGTACTGCCTATTGTCTTTGCGAAGAATCCCGACGCTCTGGCATTTGCGCAGGAATGCGGTTGTTGCTTCCGATCCGCGGTCGTAGGTCTGTTTTGCCTGCTTATGTGCGAACGTCTCCGGCAGTTTTTCAAAAGCGGCCTGCTGGTGCGAGTTAAAAAGCAGACTGGTGCCCCGCAGTCGCTCGTACCCCATTGGTTCGTCATCCTCACCGAGCATCCGGCCCAGGTACATCGGCTCGATGTTTCCACGGAGCCGTCCAAACCCGGCCAGCACGAGCGCCACTTCCACCGAGCGGCCATCCATTTCAGTCAGGGAATCCGCTCTCCGACACTTGTCGATTCCGATACGAACATCCGCGCCGTTGATTAGTTGGCCCGGTCCTCTTGCTTGCTGGAACCAGCCCCGGGCATTTTCCTCCAAATTTGGGATTGGCACGCCCGACTGAGTTGGTAGCTTGCGAATGTGGTGAACCATTGTGATCGTAGTGGCGTGGTCTCTCACGATCACGCGAAGGTCCTGGTAGACACGCGTAACGCAGTCGTTTTTCGTGTCGATCTCTGGAGCGAATGCGGCGATGGGGTCAATGATGATCCAGTCGGGCTTAAAGCCGGCAACCATATCGCCAAGGTTTGAAGGTTTCCAATTCGGCGGGGCATCGTTGAAATTGAAGAACAGAAGGTTGTCGCTTACCTCCGATAAGCCCAGGTAGCGTGAGAGCCGCGAAACAAGTTCCTTGACGCCACCCAAGCCGTTCTCAAAGTCCATATACAACACACGCCCGCGCATTACAGGCTTGCCCAGGAAGGGAATTCCCTCTGCAACGGATAGTGCAGCCTGATAGAGTAGGGGACTTTTGCCCAAGCCTGAATCTCCTACAACGATGTTCAGACTTCGCTTGGGGAGCAGGTCAGCGATCAGGTACTGATTGCTGTCTACCTCGCGGCATCGCTGCTTGAGCGTGCCGTGAGTGTGCACGGACCACTCGCACATTCGCTCGGCCAATGTATAGTGTGTTTCATTGGACACCTGACTGTCATGCGTAGGCGATGAGTCTGCCGGGGACAAATAAGGCGCGTCATCAATCTGCGATTGTGCTATCGTGTCGGTAGACATTACATGCAAGACCTTGAGCGGCCCGTTCACAGCGGGCCGTTTCTCTATTTGAAAGTGCTCAGCAAACGGCGGTCGAGCTACGCATCACTTGCGTCAGCATCGGCTTTGCTCATGCTGGCGTCCTGAGCTTTACGGACAAAAGCCTCCACGTCGGCAGGATCGAACAGCAGGCGACGGCAAACCTTTGTTGGCCGGAGCCGCCCTCTGCGCACGAATGCACGAATCGTATGTTTACTCACGCCTAGTGATTGCGCCACCGTTTCGAGTGAAAGCAACTGCAACATTTCGTTATCTCCCGGAACACCGAATTAGCTTGACCGCGTTCCTGTCATTCGGTAGTGTATAGGATATTAAGGATCGACATACAATCCTAATGGAACTCAGACAGAAAATCCGCTTCTGCACTCCTAATCGAAGAGTCTCTGCTCTTACGATTGTTCCAAGGCAGGTTTCGACCTATAGCTTGGCCGATCTTGGCCGGGAAGCTACTCCGCTTCAAGTAGATAGCGATCCAATATTTCGTGGCTCGTGTGAGATAGACTCCGATCTCTTCGTGCCTCCGGTCGAAGCCATTGTTGAACTAGCAAATTGTCGCGCTGATGACGATGGAGTACGGAGATTTACAAAGAAGTTTGGTCCCCTTGTCACAAACCCGGATGGAACATTCGTCTTTCGGTTGGGTGATTGGAAAGCCATGCAAATTCAGTTTCGCTATGCATGGAATGGGTTTCTAGGCTTGGATTCGAGGTTTCCGAGTGCCTATGTTCCTCTTCTCAAAGAACGCGCTCCACACATCTTTTCTGAGCCGATGAAAGGCGTGATGTCGCAAGGGCGCTTTGAGCTAACGCCGGAAGGTATGGCGTTCGTTGCCGAGTCCCTTTACGGCACATTGCTTCTGGTTCTGATTGCAACACATGAGCGGGGACTGCTCCGTCACTGCTCGAAGCCTGATTGTAAAAATCCCTACTTCATCGCGGCCCATCCCAAGCAGCGTTATTGCACGGAGCTTTGTGCGGAATGGGCGCAGGCACAGGCCAAAAGCACGTGGTGGAAAGAGAGTGGCAAGCAGTGGTTGAACCAGAGGAGCAAGGCGGCTCCGGCAAAATCGAAGCAGAAGGAAGGTAGGAAAGTCGATGGCGCTAAAAAAGCGCGGTAACACTTGGCACACGCATTTCTTTGTGGACGGCGAGCGGTTTCGCAAATCGCTTGACACAAGCGACTGGCGGGAAGCACAGCGCAAAGAACGGGAGTTGATTGCCGAGGCCAAGAAGGGAAAGCTGATGGCATCCCGTGATGAATTCTCCCGCTTGCCCTTTGGCGAAGCGGCGGACAGGTTCATTGCGGATCGGCTTCCCCGGCTTGCCGTTCGCAGTGTCCAGACGGAGAAAGAGCGGGTGAAGCCCATCAAGGCGGGCATCGGCAGTGTTCCCGTTTGGCGGCTGACTGTGGAGCAGGTTCGCACCTATCTGCGAGAACGCAAGGCGGCGGGCCGGTCCAATGCGACCCTCAACCGGGAGTTGGACATCATTCGCGGAGTCCTGAAGCGGGCGAAACGCTGGCACCACTTTGCGGACGAGATTCGTCCCTTGCCGGTTCGGGAGAACATCGGGCGGGCGCTCACCTATGAGGAAAAGGTCAAGCTGCTCAAACGGGCTGCGGCGCGTCACGAATGGCAGACGGCAGCATGGGCGGCGCGGCTGGCCCTGAATACCACGATGCGCGGGTGCGAGATCAAAGGGCTGCGCTGGTCAGACGTGGACATGATCGGCCGGGTGCTCACGGTGAAGCGGAGCAAGACTGAGGCAGGGGAAAGGGTCATCCCGCTCAATGCGGACGCCTGGGAGGTCATTCTGGCCCTTTATCGGCGCTCTCAGCAGTTGGGCGCATTCGAGCCAGGGCATTTCCTCTTTCCGGCCATCAAGCCTGATCACAAGGCGCAGCAGCAGAGCGAGGGCAAACGGGAGAAAGAGAAGATCGACCCGACGCGCTCGATGAAAACCTGGCGAACGGCATGGCGGCGGCTGACACGGGCGATTCAATGCCCGGAATGCGGCTTGCTTCAGGACCCTGGCGATACCTGCTCCGACTGCAAGGCGGAAACCAAAGACGTGAAAAGCCCTTTCGACGGATTCCGCTTCCACGATCTGCGGCACCAAGCCATCACGGAACTGGCCGAGTCGAAGGCCAGCGACCAGACCATTATGGGCATAGCTGGTCACGTCTCCAAGAAGATGCTCCAGCACTATTCCCATGTCCGCATCGAGGCGAAGCGGAATGCTCTAGACGCGCTCTCCATGACGCCACCTAAAAAGGCTGATTCACAGGGCGCAGCGGAGGGTTACGACACAAACAACGACACAAAATTGCGGAGGGAGATGGAAGGTATGCCGCAAGTTGTTGAATCTTTGGTGGAGCTGAGCGGGATCGAACCGCTGACCTCCTCGTTGCGAACGAGGCGCTCTCCCAGCTGAGCTACAGCCCCACGATTTATCTATCTTACCAGCGATTGGCGATTCGTGGAAAGCCCAGCCAATCAGGGCAATAGGAATCTCCCTGTTCGCTACTGCTGCGTAGCCGGGCCTCAGCGTACAAAGGAAAATGTTCCGCACACGCGGGATGAGTTCGCGATGGCGTCGAAGGTGAAAACGGGTTGCTCGTCTCCGGAGAAGAACGCCACTTCCAGTGTCTTGCCGTTGAGATAGGTGGCCATCCACTGCGTGTCGTCGGTTCCGCAGAGTGTATTGCGATGTTGAAAGCGTATCGATGCCGGCACGCTCAGCCGGTAGAGCGAGCCCATGCCGGCGGTGTTCACATCCACGTCGAAGACCGCGGCCACCTCGGCCGGTTTCAGGCTGCGGATCGACGCCAGCGGAAATGTCTTGAAGCTGATCGTCAGCTTCGCATCGGAGATGGTTATATCGCCGGTGATGCTGGCCGCCGTATTGCTGGCCGCACGCCAGTAGCCCTTGTCGTAAGCCTGTGCCGGGCAGCGAATCGCGCTGGTCAAAAGCACGATCGTGAGCACGATCGCAGTCAGAATCGCGGCTGCTGCGATGGAAAGTCTTTGCATCTTCATTATCCGGATCAGAGAAAAGCCGGGGAAGAACCCCGGCTTTTGTGAATTGCACCTGCCAGCTCAGAGCTGGTTCATGTTCTGCAGGAACTCGGCGTTGTTGCGAACCTTTTCGAGGCGGGTAATCAGCAGCTCCATCGCCTCGACGGGCGAGAGCGGATTCAGTACCCGGCGCAGCACAAAGATGCGCTGCAGATCGTCCTTGGGAATGAGCAGCTCTTCCTTGCGGGTGCCGGAGCGCTGAATGTCGATGGCCGGGAAGACGCGCTTGTCCACCAGCTTGCGGTCGAGGATGATCTCCATGTTGCCGGTGCCCTTGAACTCTTCGAAGATCACCTCGTCCATGCGCGAGCCGGTGTCAACCAGGGCGGTGGCGATGATGGTGAGCGAGCCGCCCTCTTCGATGTTGCGTGCGGCGCCAAAGAAGCGCTTGGGCCGCTGCAGGGCGTTCGAGTCCACGCCGCCGGAGAGCACTTTGCCTGATGGCGGAACGATGGTGTTGTAGGCGCGGGCCAGGCGGGTGATGGAGTCGAGCAGGATGACGACGTCGCGCTTGTGCTCGACCAGGCGCTTAGCTTTCTCGATGACCATCTCGGCCACCTGCACGTGGCGCGCGGCCGGCTCGTCGAAGGTGGAGCTGATCACCTCGCCCTTCACCGAGCGCTGCATGTCAGTGACTTCTTCAGGGCGCTCGTCGATGAGCAGGACGATCAGCACAACCTCGGGGTGGTTCGAAGTGATGGAGTTGGCGATGGACTGCAGCAGCATCGTCTTGCCGGTGCGCGGCGGAGCGACGATAAGTCCGCGCTGGCCCTTGCCCACGGGCGTCAGCAGGTCCATGACCCGGCCGCTGGTGCCTTCGCGCACCGTCTCCATCTTGATGCGCTCCTGCGGGTAGAGCGGCGTCAGGTTGTCAAAGAGAATCTTGTTGCGGGTTTCCTCGGGCGACTCGAAGTTGATGGCCTCGATCTTGACCAGCGCAAAGTACTTTTCGCCTTCGTGCGGCGGACGCACGTTGCCGCTGATCGAGTCGCCGGTCTTCAGATCGAATTTTCGAATCTGCGAGGGCGAGACGTAGATGTCGTCAGGGCCGGGCAGATAGTTATAGTCGGGCGAACGCAGAAAGCCGTAGCCGTCGGGGAGAATTTCGAGCACGCCTTCAGCGAAGATGTGGCCTTCTTTTTCGCTCTGCGCCTGGAGGATCTTGAAGATCAGATCCTGCTTGCGCAGGCCGCTGGTTCCGGGAATCTCCAGCGTGCGCGCGATGCGGCTCAGTTCCGTGATGTTCTTTTCTTTAAGTTCTGCGATGGTCATGTTCACCTGCGAGAGGGCGGGATGTGAGCGTGGGAATGCGGGAGGAAGAATAACTCCAGAGATTTATCAGGCGGGTGTACCGTACTACATCTGCGACAAACCGGGCTTCGAGTATCACCCGAACTCATCAGAAGTATCAAAATGCCGGGGGAAGAATCAGCCAACTGGGGTGGGGGACGGGATGAAATCGATGCCTGGCTTTATGCGCGGGCAAAAGGCGCCGCTAAGCTGCGCGGCGCCTTTCCACGGACTCCGGCGGCTGAGCATTCTGTGGCATCCCAGACCCAGGGTTGGTGGTATGAAAGCGGTGCAGAACATCATTCGTGGTGTCCTGAAGACGGGTATTCGGCTTGTGCAACTTGCGAGTCGCCTTGCTCGCCAACTGACAAAGCTGGTAGCGATTGGACACATGAGAGAGTGCCCCAAAAACCAAATCAGAACGCATGATGAAAGTCTCCTTCTTGAGTAACCTGCCCGGCTGGAACTACTTGGCGCCACCGGTGCGGAACGGAAGTGGTGCGGGCACGCGCTTCCGATAAAGCTGATACTCCCTCTCTTAGACGCATAACGGCGGCCCGCAGTTCAAAATGTTGATGCAAAGTCGCACGTTGTGAAACAGGCTCATCCATGAACCGGCCCGCTCGATTTCCTGCGCGGGAATCCATGCGCCCGGTTCCCATTTCCGGCGGAGTGACGAACCCACCCGGACATCTCTGTCTGAGCACTACGCTCAAGTTGGATGCGGAAACCGGCTGACGGGAGCGCAAATTGCACAGCACAGCCTGCCTTTTATGGATGGCACTCACTAATGTATATCGGCCACGGCTACAGGTCAACAGTTTTTTCGCGAATTGCAGTGCGCCGCAACCAGCCGTATAGGTGGAGATTTGATAGGCAACATCAATCTTTTCAATCAGATGAGAAAGGCTTGACCGGGGCGCAGCGGACGCCGGCGCCATGCTGACCATCAAGATACCGCGGGTCCTGCCGGGATTCATGCCCAGTAGCTGCGGTCGAGGGTCCGGTACTGGATGGCTTCGGCCAAGTGCGGGACCGCGAGACGCTCGGCTCCGTCGAGATCGGCGATGGTGCGCGCTACTTTGAGGATGCGGTCATGCGCGCGGGCGGTGAGTCCCTGCTGCTGCATGGCCCGCTCCAGCAACCGCTCAGCATCCGGACTCAGCTCGCAATAGGCGCGAATCTGGCGGGTGGTCATCTGCGCATTGGAATAGATACTTTCCCTGGCCTTGGAGAAGCGTTGTTGCTGGAGCTGACGCGCGGCCATCACCCGGTCGCGAATCTGCGCCGAGCCTTCGGCTGCCGCCCGACCGCGCAGCTCCTTATATTGAACGGCCGGCACTTCAATATGAATATCGATGCGGTCCAGCAGCGGGCCGGAGATCTTGGCCACGTAGCGCTGGATCATGGGCGGCGTGCACTGGCACTCGCGCGACTTGTCGTTGAAGTAGCCGCAGGGGCAGGGATTCATAGCCGCCGCAAGCATGAATCGCGCCGGAAAGCTCAGCGACATGGAAGCGCGTGCTATGGTCACGGTGTGGTCCTCGAGCGGCTGGCGCATCACTTCGAGAACATTGCGCGGAAACTCGGGCAGCTCGTCCAGAAAGAGCAGGCCGTTGTGAGCCAGCGAAACCTCGCCGGGACGTGGAACGATGCCTCCGCCGATCAGCCCGGCGTCGGAGATGGTGTGATGCGGCGAGCGGAACGGCCGCTGCGTTACCAGGCCCGCGCCGGCCTCGAGCACTCCGGCCACGGAGTGAATCTTGGTGGTTTCGAGCGCTTCATCGAAGGTGAGCGGCGCGAGGATCGAAGGCAGCCGCTTGGCCAGCATCGTTTTGCCGGAGCCGGGTGGGCCGATCATCAGGATATTGTGGCTGCCGGCCGCAGCCACTTCGAGCGCGCGCTTGGCAGTCTGCTGTCCTCGGACATCGGAGAAGTCAAGCGTGAAGTGCTGCAGCTCACCGAGCAACTGTTCGGTGATGACGCGGAAAGGCTCGCGCTGCGGAACGCCGACGACCGTGTTGTTGAGCAGGTCGAGCACATCGAGCAGCGAAGACACCGGATAGACGCTGACGCCTTCCACCACCGCGGCCTCAGCGGCATTGGCTGCGGGAAGAATGAGATGCGGTATGCCTTTTTCGCGTGCCAGGATGGCGACGGGCAACATGCCGGGCACAGGACGCACGCTGCCGTCCAATCCGAGCTCGCCTACAAGAAGATAGCGGCTGAGGTTGTCGATCTTGAGCGCGCCATACGCGCCGAGGATCCCGACCGCGATGGGAAGATCGAAGCCTGAGCCCTCTTTCTTGAGATCGGCGGGCGCGAGATTGATGGTGATGTGCGTGGGCGGAATCAGGTAGCCGGAGTTCTTGATGGCGGCGCGCACGCGGTCGCGGCTTTCGCGCACGGCAGCGTCGGGCAGGCCCACGGTGTGGAAGTGATCCTGGTCACTGACCACGCCGCTATAGTCTACCTCGACATCGATGAGGTTGGCGTCGATTCCGTAGACTGCTGCGCTAAGAGCCTTGAAGAGCATATGGAGTGGATTGGATGCGAGTGTAACAGATGACGGCGGAGGGAATGGAGGATCGAGGCTGAAGCCCGTTGCACAAAGCGGGATTGCAAAGACGAACACCGCTTCAGCACCGAGGCAAAAGGCGCATACAATCTTAGGCGTGACGGCAAGTCTCTTCGAGCTTTACAAAATCGGCGTGGGCCCGTCGAGTTCGCACACCATGGGGCCAATGCGCGCAGCGTGCGTGTTTGTGCGGGAGCTGGAAGCGCGCGGACTCATGGATCGCGTGGCGCGCGTGCAGGCTGAGCTGTATGGGTCGCTGGCGCTGACCGGGCTTGGCCACGCGACAGATCGCGCTGTTCTTCTTGGCCTTGCCGGCCATGAGCCGGCGACTATCGAGCCGGCGAGCATCGAGCCAACGGTGGCGGCGATGCGCGCCGGGCGCAGGATCGAATTGGGCGGAACGAATGCCATATCTTTTGAAGAATCCCGCGACTTCGTCTTTCATCGCGATGTGCTTTATCCTCCCGGCGCGCACACGCAGCACCCGAACGGACTGCGGCTCACCGTATTCGATGTGGCAGGCGCAAGCCTCCACCAGCGCACGTTTTTTTCCATCGGCGGCGGATTCATTGTGGAAGACGGCGCGGCTGCGTCGCAGGCAAGCCAATCGTCGGCGCGCGGCGAGGAAGCAATTCCATTTCCATTTCACAGCGCAGCGGAGCTTCTGGAGACTGCACACGGGCACGCACTCACAATCAGCCAGTTGATGCTGGAGAATGAGTGTGCCCGGATTGCCGGCAGCGAGCAGGATGCCGGCCGCGCGCCGGTGGAAGCGGTGCGCGAAGGTATCGACCGCATCTGGGCCACCATGCGCGCGTGCATCGACCGCGGCATTGCAACCGAAGGCATTTTGCCTGGCGGGTTGAACGTGAAACGCCGTGCGCATCGGCTGGCCGAACGGCTGCGGGAGAAGGAAGCCGATGGCAAAATGGGCGATCCTCTGGCACCGCTGGACTGGGTGACGGTGTATGCGATGGCGGTGAATGAAGAGAACGCAGCCGGCGGTCGCGTGGTGACTGCGCCGACCAACGGCGCGGCCGGCGTGGTGCCGGCGGTGGCGCGCTATTATGAGCGCTTTATTCCCGGCGCCGATCACGAGGGCATCCTGCATTTCTTTCTTACATCGGCCGCGGTGGGCAGCCTGTACAAAGAGAACGCGTCGATCAGCGGCGCCGAGGTGGGATGCCAGGGGGAAGTGGGCGTGGCCTGCTCGATGGCTGCGGCAGGACTCACGGCGGCGCTCGGCGGCACGAATGGACAGATCGAGCACGCTGCGGAGATCGCAATGGAGCACAACCTGGGCATGACCTGCGATCCCATCGGCGGACTTGTCCAGATTCCGTGCATCGAGCGCAACGCGATGGGCGCGGTAAAGGCCGTGCACGCGGCGCGCATCGCGATGAACGAGTCAGAGGTGCACAAAGTCTCGCTCGATCAGGTGATCCGCACGATGTATCTGACCGGTCTCGATATGCAATCGCGCTACAAAGAGACAAGTCTGGCGGGGCTTGCGCTGAATGTGATCGAGTGTTGAAGCATGCAGTGCACAGTTGCGAAGCGCCGCGCGTGAGCGATGTCGCGGGACTTGTCCGGCGCGCATAAATTGCGATTCGAGCTCCTCCGCGATTTGATTCATGCATCGCATCCATTCCGCGCCGGAAAAAATTGTTGCTTATTTTTCCACTCTCTATGCGTTTTTTTCTTGACATCGATGCATCGCGATTCTATACATTCTTCAACTGCAATCTACAGATTGCAGAATCGATGCAACCCATCGAAAAGGGAGAATAGGCAAATGGCAACCAAGAAAGCAGCCAAGAAGGCACCCGCGAAGAAGGCGGCCAAGAAAGCCGCAAAGAAGGCCGCAAAGAAGAAGTAGCGGACCAGACCAACAATAAAAGGCAACACTCAAGGGGAACGCTTCAAGCGTTCCCCTTAGTGTTTATGCGGTGATTTACACTGCAAGCAAGCCACGAGGGAGACCAAAAAATGACGCGGCGCCGCTGGATTGCCGAGCATTGGGATGAAGCCACTGCCACTTTAGTGGGAGTGCAGGCCGAGCACATGGCGCGCGTGCTGCGCGCGCAAAAGGGAATGGAGGCCGACGTGGTGGCCGGCGGGCACGTGTTTCATGCCGAGGTCGCAGCGGTGTCTGCGCCCGGCGAGCCGAGCGAGGTGCGTTTTAATCTGATCGCCGAGCTGGAAGCCGACCCTGCACTGCCGGTAACGCTGTCGATCGCCATCTACAAGTTCGATCCCATGGAATGGGCTATCGAAAAGGCCACGGAGCTGGGCGTAGCGGGCATTGCGCCGATGATTGCGTGGCGGACTGACAAGTACCTGGCGCAGGCTGCCGAAAAGCGCGTGGAGCGCTGGCGGCGTATTGCGCACGAGGCCGCGAAGCAGTCACGCCGCTCCGATGTGCCGATCGTCTACGATCCGGTTCTGCTGCCGGCGCGCGTGCAGGCGGCTACCGAAGCCACGCGCATCGTGCTGGCCGAGCAGGAGCGCACCACGACGCTGCGCTCCGCGGTGGAAGAAGCGCAAACCGCAGCCGGCAACAAGATGCCGGTGCTCGAGCTTGCGATTGGTCCCGAAGGCGGGTGGGCTCCTGCCGAAGAAGCGCTCTTCGACGCAAATGGATGGCGGGCTGTCTCGCTGGGTCCGCGGATTCTGCGCGCGGAGACGGCGGCGATCTCCGCTCTCGCCGTGGTGGCTTCGTACCTGGAGTGAGGTGGGAGTGCTGAATGTGGCAGGGCGAGAGATGTGCTTGCTCACCCTTTCGATCTGCCGCGGTCCACCATGGTCCGCCACGGCGGAAAAGGATAGGGCACGGACGGCTGTGCTGGAGCGATCGGCCGCTGATACCGGGCGCTGATACCGAGGTTGATGGAGAGATGGATCAGAGCGATACGCCGCGCTTCCAGGGAATGAAGTCCACCTGGCCGCGCTCTTCAGCCTTGGTCCGCCGGGCGCCGCTGGCTACATCAATGGAAAACTCCAGGAGCTTCTCCGCGCAGGCGGCAATCGTCATCTCTCCGGTGACGACGCTGCCGGCATCGAAGTCGATGATGTCGCCCATGCGCGCAGCGAGACTCGAGTTCGTGGAAATCTTCACAACCGGTGCAATGGGATTACCGGTGGGCGTGCCGAGTCCGGTGGTGAACAGCACCAGCGAGCAGCCTGCGCCCACCTGCGCCGTCACGCTCTCCACGTCATTACCCGGCGTGCACTGCAGCGTGAGACCCGGCGCGCGCACGTACTCGGGATAGTCGATGACGTCACTGACCGGCGAGATGCCGCCTTTGCGCGCAGCGCCGGCAGACTTGATGGCGTCGGTGATCAGGCCGTCGCGGATATTGCCGGGCGAGGGATTGAAGGCGAAGTCTGACTGCACGGCACGGGCGCGCGCCGCATAGGTTTGCATCAGGCTGGCGAATCGCTGTGCCAGCTCGTCGCTGACGCAGCGGTCGATGAGATCCTGCTCTACGCCGTGCAGTTCGGGAAATTCGGAGAGCATGGTCTTGCCGCCCAGGCCGGCGAGCAGATCGGAGACATGGCCCACCGCGGGGTTCGCCGAGATGCCGCTGAATCCGTCCGAGCCGCCGCACTGCAGGCCGATGGTGAGCGCGGAGAGCGGCGCGGGCGCGCGCTCGGCGCGATTGGCTTCGCTCAGCGCGGCGAAAGTTGCATCGACGGCCTGTTCGATAAGCGTAGATTCGTGCCCTGACTTCTGCTGCTCGAAGATGAGCGCCGGCTTGCGCAGCTTGGGATCGCGGGCACGCAGCTCTTCCATCAGGATGCCGATCTGCGCGTTCTGGCAGCCAAGGCTGAGAACGGTTGCGCCGGCTACGTTGGGGTGGTGGATATAACCGGCGAGTAGACCGCAAAGCGCGCGCGCATCCTGGCGCGTTCCGCCGCAGCCGAGCTGGTGGGTGAGAAAGCGCACGCCGTCGAGATTGGGAAAGATGCGCTCCGAATGCGGCTGGCCGCTCGGCTCCGCGACTGCGCGGCCGTTTGACTGCGCGCGGATGAGATCGCGCACATGCTGGCGATAGCGCGAGTTGGCGCGGCCATAGCCCAGCTCCTCTTCGAGCGCTTCGCGCATCTGCTCCACGTTGCGGTTTTCGCAGAAGACGAGCGGCAACACGATCCAGTAGTTGCGCGTGCCCACCTGGCCGTCGGCGCGATGAAAGCCCATGAAGGTGCGCGCTGACCATGAGGACGCGTCTGGCAGCACCGCCGCGGAGGGATGCCGCTCGGCAGAGTAGTCACCGGTGCGATGGCGGATATTGCGCGTGGTGAGCAGCCCGCCGCTTGGGATGGCTTCGACGGCCTCGCCCACCACCATGCCGTACATGAAGATGAGGTCGCCGGGTTTGAGATCGGTGAGCACCATCTTCTGCTTGGGCGGAATGGTTTGCGCCGCTGCGCATAAGGCTGCTCCGCCGGGTTGCACGGCTGTGCCGGGCTGCAATTCGGTGAGTGCGACGACGACATTGTCGCGTGGGTCCAGCTTAAGAGCTGCGTCCAGCATGAGAAATCCTTTCGCGCGTGGAGTGCGTGCGATTCACAGCCAAGGATACAACTGCCGGGTGGCGCAGCACTCAGGATGCTTTGATTCAGTCGCCGTTTTGAAAGGGCACGGCTTCAAGCCTGCCCTGAGCTTGCCGAAGGGTGCCGTAAGTGCCGGTAAGAGGAGTGGGGCTTTAGCCCCTGAGGGATGAGTACTCGACTGAATCAGAGCTCTCCTAAAGCCGCGCGTAATGGAGCAGCAGGCCGGCGAGCGCGCCTCCACAGAGGTCGCCGATGAGCGGAATAGGAGCGTAACGCCAGTTCGAGCCGCCTTTGCCGGGGATGGGCAGCAGCGTGTGCGCGAGCCGTGGCCCCAGATCGCGCGCGGGATTGATAGCATATCCCGTGGTTCCACCCAGCGAGAGGCCGATGCCCCACACCAGGCTTCCCACCAGCCACGGACCCATGCCCCCGGCAGGCCCGTTGGCGGAAACGCCGTGAGAAAAGATGGCCCCGGCGACGATCACCAGCACCATGGTACCGATGACTTCGCTGGCAACGTTGGCAAGTGGATTGCTCACTGCAGGGCTGGTGCAGAAGACGCCGAGCTTGGCTGCCGGATCGGGCGTGAGCCGCCAGTGCGGGGTGTAATGCAGGGTCATGATGGAGGCGCCGCAGATGGCGCCAAGAAACTGCGCTGACCAGTAGACGAGCAGTTGCGAGTAGTCGCCGCTGGTGACGGCCGAAGCCAGCGTGACCGCGGGGTTGATGTTGGCGCCGGGGCTGCCGAAGGCCTGCGCAACCATGACGCCGCACAGCACGGCCAGCGCCCAGCCAGTAGCGATGACCAGCCAGCCGGAGTCTGCCGCATAGGACTTGCGCAGCGTTACGCCGGCGTTGACGCCGGTGCCCAGAAGCACCAGGACCAGGGTGCCCATAAACTCGCCGAACCAGATTGAGTGCATGCCGCCTTCCTTGAAGCGCGTTAAGGATGTCTCGATAAGACGCTCCATTGTATCGAAGTCAGAACCATGCCTTCTTCTTAGTGTGGTGAATCAGAAGTTCGTAGCATAAGTCAAAGCCTCGAGCCGCAGGTCCCGCCACAGCGGATCTTCGACCTTCGACTCCGCAAGCCGCAAAAAACGCGGCTTGCTACGCTCAGGATGACAGCGTATTTGTGATGTGAATTTCAGACTCAGGACACTAGAGCTGGTTAGTATTATCGAGGCCGATTGAAATCTGATCCAGGGGGGATGGGATGAGTTCTTTGGTTAGTTCAACGCGGGTACGGTTCGACGACGATAGCATGGGGGGCGATTTGAGTAATGGCCGCACAACTGGAGTTCCTCTGGCGTGGTTTCCGCGATTGCTGCGCGGCACAACAGAGCAGCGCCAGCAGGTGCGGATGAGCAGCCGTGGATTACATTGGGAGGCGCTCGACGAAGATATTTCCATAGCCGGCTTATTAGAGGGATTCGGGGATCAAAGCTCTGGCACACAAACCTTCGCGGCATAAAAATAGTGGGCCGCAGTACATCTCAGTATCTGTTTAAAAACTCATCTGAGCAGGGTAAGAGCTTCAAGAGCTTTGAAAGGGCACGGCTGAAGCCGTGCCCTTTCAAAACACCAGGTTTTTAGACAGATTCTTAAAAATCAAAGGCCATCCGCAAAAGGATGGCCTTTTTGTATCTGGTGCCAGAGGGCGGTTACTGCGGAGTGGTGGTGCTGCTGTTGCGGGCGACGGCCTTTTCTTCCTCGACCTTGTGCGCATGGTCTTCGAGCGCCTGTGCCTCGGGCAGGTAAGTGAGCGCCTTCTGGATCATCGGGTCCCACTCGGCCATGACGCGCAGGCCCTGCAACTGACCGGACTCGATGGTGACGATCTGTTGCTTGATGTTGGCCTTGAGCCAGTCAGAGACGCCGTTGATGTCTGCGTCAGTAAAATCAATACCCTGGCTGGTGAGGTATTTCTTGAAGTCGGCCATGACGGCGTCGTCCACCTGGAAGTTCTTGTCCACGGTATGATTGGCCACGTACTCGGGCGCGAAGTGGAAGAAGACGTCCTTGTAGACCAGTTCGTCCTGCAAGCGATTGCTCTTGGGCGGCTCGATCTTCTCGTCCGGCGTGATGCCGCCGCCGCCGTAAACGGTGCGGCCGGAATCGGTCAGCTTGACCTCGCGGTTGCTGGAGTCGGCAGGCAGCGCACCGGCGTGGTTGTAGTAGTCGTAGAGCGACAGGCCGGCATAGTTGCGCTGAATCAGGCGTCCGGATGGCGTGTAGTAGTGATAGGTGGTGAGCGCCAGGCCGGTATTCTCGCTCAGGTTGTACACCGTCTGCACCAGGCCCTTGCCGAAGGTGGTTTCGCCCACGATGAGCGCGCGGTCGTGATCCTGCAGCGCGCCGGAGACGATCTCCGCGGCCGAGGCCGTGTCGCGGTTCACCAGCACGACGATCGGGAAGGTCTTGCCGCCGTTGCCGTGCGTGGCCACGTAGTTCTGGTCAGGATAAGCGCGGCCGCGCTGCGTGACGATCGTCTGCCCCTTGGCCAGCAGATGGTCACAGACATCGACCGCCTGGCTCAACAGGCCGCCGGGGTTGTCGCGTAGATCGAGCAGCAGGCCCTTGAGGTTGCCAAAGCTGTTGATGGCGTCTCGCATCTCCTGGCCGGTGGTTTCCTGGAACTCGGTGAGGTGGATGTAGCCGATGCCGGGGCGAATCTCGTACTTGAGATCGACGGAAGGATGTGGAATCTCGTCGCGCACCAGGTCAAAGACCAGCGGCTTGGCCTGGCCATAACGAATGACGGTGACCTGAACATGCGTGCCCTTGTCCCCTTTGAGCGCCTTGGCTACCTGGTCTGAGCTCCAGCCATCGGTGCTCTTGCCGTCCACGGCGGCGATGATGTCACCCGGATGGATGCCAGCGCGGTAAGAGGGCGTGTTCTCATAGGGAGTGCGGACGTAGACCTTGCCGTTCTGCTCCTGGATGACCATGCCCACGCCGCCGTAGTGGCCGCGCTGGTTCTCGCGCATGAGGGCATAGGCCTTGGGATCGTAGAAATGCGAGTGCGGGTCAAGCACCTGCAGCATGCCGGGGATGGCGCCGTCATAGATGGCTGCGTCGGCCCTGTCGCCGGTGATGGGCTCGGCATAGTTCCGCTCCACGAGCGCGTAGACGTTGGTGAACGATTTCAGGCTGTCGCGCAGCTCGCTCTCATCCTCAGAGGACTGTGCGCCCACCCTCCGCTGCAGCACCGTGCCCACCACGGCACAGATGGAAAAGAAGACGATGACGGAAAAAACTGCCCGGCGGGCGCGAGGAGTCATACGCGGACCAAACCTCCAGACGGCTGCCAACTGCCTTGCGCTCCAACCGACCCATTTCCCTGAGTTTGCACGACGGACAAGCACCGCTCGATACAAAATTGACCTTGCCCGACTGCGGCAAGGCCTGGGAGATGGACAAAACCGCTCAGCGGAGCCCAAGCAGAGCCATCTTTAGCTTAAGTATAGCACCGGGTGGTTGGACGCAGGCTGAGGGGTTGGGGTAGCCACGCAGAAGGCTGCCTGGGACGGGCTGCAAATCCTTCGGCTGGAATCGCCGATTCGCTCTCCTGGGATTTACAATGGCGTCTATGCATCAGGTAGTGGCTGCGCGCTGCCATGGATGTGCTGAAATGATGACCCTGAGATCCCTTCGCATTCCCGCGGCATTCGCCGTCGGCGCCGTGTTACTCGCCGGCGCTGCCGCTGCTCACTGCCAGACCGGTTCGCCGTCCAGCCCCTATGGCGGCGCGGTGGTGGAAGACATCATCGCCCGCATCAACGACCAGATCATTACCCAGTCGGATTATGACCGCGCTCTCAAAGAGATGGATGCAGAGGCACGCCAGCGCGGCGACTCCATGCAGCAGATATCGGCCGAGCACAAGGACCTTCTCCGCAGCCTGATTGACCAGCAGCTATGGCTCTCGAAGGGCAAGGAGCTGGGCATTACCGGCGAGACCGAGCTGATCAAGCGGCTGGACGACATCCGCAAGCAGTACAACCTGGCTTCGCTCGATGATCTGGAGAAAGCAGCGCAGGAGCAGGGTGTCTCCTACGAGGACTTCAAGCAGAACATCCGCAACCAGATCATCACCCAGGAGGTGATGCGCCAGGAGGTGGGCGAGCATATCCAGTTCACCCCCGGCGAGGCGATGCGCTACTACGAGCAGCACCAGCAGGATTACACCCAGCCGGAGAGCGAGCGGCTGAGCGAGATTCTGGTTCCGGCCAATACCGACGACCCCGCCAAGCTGGCTGAGGCCAAGACCAAGGCCGACGATATCGAGGCGCGTCTGCACGCGGGCGGCGACTTCAGCCAACTGGCGCGCAGCTTCAGCAGCGGTCCGACAGCGAGCGAAGGCGGAGACCTGGGCCAGTACAAGCTGGGCCAGTTGCCTAAGGTGCTGGAGGACAAGACGTTTGCGCTGAAGACCGGCGAGTACACCGATCCGATCCTGACCCGCCAGGGTTACATCATCCTCAAGGTGATGCAGCACACCGCCGGCGGCCCGGCTCCTTACAAGGACGTGGAGCAGCAGGTGGAAGAGTCGCTCTACGAGAGCCGCATGGAGCCTGCAATTCGCGCCTATCTGACCAAGATGCGCGAAGAGGCGTTCATCGACATCAAGCCAGGCTATGTGGATACGGGCGCCAGCCCCAACGAGACCAAGCCGATCTACAGCGCCTATGTGCCGCCCGCACCGAAGAAAAAGGCAAAGGTCGAGCGCACGCGCTTCCGCGAGAGTACGCACACCTTCCGGCAGAAGTCGCCTGCGGCAGAGCCGCCGTCACAGCAGGAATCGGCCAAGCAGGGACAGGCCAACAAGAAGAAAGAAAAGCAGGCGGAAGAAGCCAGCGAAAGACCGGGCAAGAGGGAAAAAATCCGCTTCGGGCAGGCGCCGCGCGAGACGCTGCCGGCTGCCCGGAACAATGCGGAGACCGAGAACGCCGGGGCGCTGTCTGAGACGGCCGACAACTCGAATCAGCCGGCCAATCCGCTCGAACCAACTGCGCCCACGCAGAAGACGCGTTTCAGCGATCGGGCCAGGGAGTCAAGAAAGTCCAAGTCGAAGAACAAGGCTGCATCGGCCAATGCACAGGCGCCACCCGCGCCGGACGCGGCAGAAGTGGCCGACCGCGAAACGCAGTCCGCCCCGCTGGGCCTGAACGGAGACACGGGCAAGAAGAAAAAGAAGTCCTCCACCACCACCGGCGAGAAGACGCGCTACTCGCAGGAAAAGAAGAGGGAAAACGGCAATACGCCTCCGCCGCAGCCGACTCCGATCGCCCCGGTGCCGGGCGCGCCGGCTCCAGCCGGGGCTCCACAGCCGCAGCAACAGCAATAGCAAGCTGCTGGTTTTGCCATCGCCGGGCCCGGGCAATCCAATCCCGGGCCCGCTGCTTTTTGGGCGTCCTGAGGGCGATGCGTTAAGCTTCTCGGCAGAATGAAGGAAATCTACATTGCCGATGTGGCCGCGTTCGAAGAGGGAAAGCTCTTCGACGGATTCTTCCTGGTGCTGGCCAAGCAGCAACGCACCACCAAGACCAACAAGCCTTATCTGAACCTGCTGCTGGGCGACAAGACCGGGCAGATGGAAGCGCGCGTGTGGGAGCCGGGCGACCCGCGCATCGCCAAGGAGTTCGATCGCGGCGATGTGATCAAGGTCCGCGGCGCTGCCTCGCGCTTTGACGACCGCCTGCAGATGAAGGTGGATCAGCTTCGCCTGGCCCTGCCGCTTGAAACCGATAGAACCGATCTGCTGCCGGCAACGGCCTGCAGCGTCGACGAGCTATGGGATCGCTTGCAGGAAACCATTGCCAGTTTTACCAATCCTCATCTCAAACAGCTTCTTGAAGCTATCCTCGCCGATCCGGCCATTGCCATCGCCTATCGCGAAGCGCCTGCCGCGCGCCAGCTCCATCACGCCTGGCTGGGCGGGCTGCTGGAGCACGTCGTAAGCCTGCTGGGACTGGCCGAGCGCGTGGCCGCACACTATCCGCTGCTGGACCGCGACCTGCTGCTGACCGGCGTAATCCTGCACGACGTCGGCAAGATCCGCGAGCTGAGCTGGGCCGTCGGCTTCGATTACACGGTCGAAGGCATCCTGCTGGGCCACATCCAGATGGGCGTGGAGATGGTGGAAAAGGCGATTGCTGAATTGCCCGATTTCCCACCGCGGCTGAAGACGCTGGTGGTGCACATGATTCTTTCGCATCACGGCAAGCTCGAGTTCGGCTCGCCCAAGCTGCCCATGATTCCCGAAGCGCTGGCGCTGAACTTTGTAGACGACTTCGACGCCAAGATGCAGGCGGTGATGAGCGAGTTCGAAAAATCACTGCGCGAAGGCAAAGGCCCTGACGAGCTGACGGGGAAGGTATGGTCGCTCGATAACCGGCAGTTGCTGAATACCAAGCGCTGGCTGGGGCAGGAAACGACTAAGGATTAGATCGGGCTTGCGGCTTCATCGGGTTGAGCACAGGCAGTCCTGTGAAGTGGTCTTCGTTGTCCGTCACCAGGACGCAGCCGTTGGCCTCGGCAATCGCCGCATAGATCATGTCAACGGGTGCGCAGGGCAGGCCGGCGCTGCCGCGCTCCGACATCAGCCGCGCCCAGACCAGTCCCGCTTTTTCATCGAAGGCGAGCACCCGCCCGCCGAAGATCACCCGCGGACCCTTCGGACCGGTGAACCAGCCTTCCAACTCGCTGCGCTTTTCTCCCGCGGCCAACTGCAGGATGCCGTTCCATATCTCCGCCAGGTTCATCGAGCAGATATAGAGGTCCTCGTCCGCCTGGGCCTCAAGCCACGCAGCCAGAGCGGCTGAAGACGTCGGCTTGATGACCTGGTTGAGAATATTCGTGTCGAGAAGGTAACGGGGCACAATTCGATCTTCCGCCCCCAGACCCGGTGCCGGTCAAGAACAAGATTGTGTCAGGCCGCATGCCCGTAACGAACTACCGATGGTCGTTCACGCCACAAACCAGTTCCACTGTTCCTGGGTAAGCGGCACTACCGAAAGCCGGCCGATGAGCACCAGCGGCGAGGTAGCAAAGAGCTTTTCTGCCTTGATGGCGGCCAGTGTCTTGGGATGCTCGAGCCGCGCGCCGGCCTTGACCTGCACAATGGGCACCTTGGGATCGGTCGGGTCCACGCTGACCACCGTGCCGGTGCCGACGGCGGTTTTCTCGTCGCCGGTATGGTAGAAGATCCACTTTGTCCCGGCCTTCATCTCGCGCAGATGCTTGACGGCGGTGGGGTTGGTCACGCCGTCCCAGATAGTCTCCTGGTCGCGCAGAAGATCATCGAAGGAGTAAACGTCGGGCTCGCTTTTAAACAGGAAGTAGGCCATGGAAGCCATGGTATGCGAGGGAACGGGGGTCAGGGAATAGGGATCAGGGGTCAGGAGTCAGGAGTCAGGAGTCAGGAGTCAGTTATCGATGGCACAGGCAAGATGTATTGGCTATTTCATCATTCTCGATTCCCTGTGCTCTGATCCCTATTCCCTATTCCCTATTCCCTATTCCCTATTTCCTGTTCCCTGACCCCTCCTCCCTGTCTTCCCATTACAATGAAATCCATATGATTCGTTTTTCCACCGCCGGCGAGTCCCACGGTGAGGCCCTTATTGCGCTGATCTCCGGGCTGCCGGCCGGGATTCCTGTCGATCTCGGCTTTATCAACCACGAGTTGTGGCGTCGCCAGCAGGGCTACGGCCGCGGCGGGCGCATGAAGATCGAGACCGACAAGGCGCACATCCTCTCCGGCGTGCGCCATGGCAAGACCATCGGCTCGCCCATCGCCATCGAGATTGTGAACCGCGACTGGAAGAACTGGGAAGAGAAGCTGCCCGTGGAGGCTGGCGATCCAGCCAAGCATCAGGCAGTTGCCTCGCCACGGCCCGGCCACGCCGACCTGGCCGGCGCGCTCAAGTACAACTTTCCCGATGCACGCTACGTGTTGGAGCGCGCATCGGCTCGCGAGTCCACCTCTCGCGTGGCCGCCGGCGCCCTGGCCAAATTGTTTCTGCGCATGCTAGGCATCGAGATTGCGAGCCATGTAATCCGCGTGGGCCATGCCAGCCTTGACCGGCCTGCGACGTGGGAGGAGATTGCCGCGCTCACCGCGAAAGACGAAGTCATGCTGGGCTGCGTGGACGCCGTCGCCGAAGCGCGCATGAAAGAAGAAGTGGAAGAGGCCGCGCGCACCGGCGATACCGTGAACGGCATCTTTGAGGTGGTGGCGCACAACGTGCCCGCCGGCCTGGGCACCTACGCAAACTGGGACGAGCGGCTCGACGGCCTGCTGGCCTGGTCGGTGATGAGCCTGCAGGCGGTGAAAGCGGTCGAAATCGGCCGTGGCGTCACGGCAGCCGAGTCCTTTGGCTCGCAGGTGCACGACCTAATCCACTATGCGGAGCAGGATACCGGGAAGCCCACGCGCTTCACGCGGCCGCACAACAACGCCGGAGGCATCGAGGGCGGCGTCTCCAATGGCGAAGACATCGTGGTGCGCGGCTATCTCAAGCCGATTTCTACGCTGCGGCGTCCGCTTGAGTCAGTGCGCTTTGATACCCGTGAGGCTACCAGCGCCAGCTACGAGCGCAGCGACATCTGCGTAGTGCCGGCGGCAGGCGTAGCCGCCGAGGCCATGGTGGCAATTACGCTTACCGGCGTCGCGCAGCAGAAGTTCGGCGGCGATTCCGTGCTTGAGTTGCAACGAAATTTCGACAGCTACATCGAACAGATACACAACTACTAGCGGACGAGCAATGATCCTGAAGATTGTCAAATATCCCGAGCCAGTGCTTTCGCAGCCCGGCGAGCCGGTGACCGAGTTCAACGACGAGCTGCGCCAGCTTGTGGCCGACTTGTTCGAAACCGTGTATGCGGCGCAGGGCATCGGGCTGGCCGCGCCGCAGGTGGGCATCTCCAAACGGGTTACGGTGATCGACCTGAGCCTGGGCAAGAACCCGAAAGAGAAGCTGGTGCTCGTCAATCCCGAGGTCATCTCCAGCGAAGGCAAGCTTTATGAGGAGGAGGGCTGCCTCAGCTTCCCGGAGATTCGCGAGAAGGTCGTGCGCGCCGCCCAAGTCCGTATCCGCGCGCAGGATGAGTACGGCAAGTGGTTCGAAATGGATGGCGAGGACCTGCTTTCGCGCGCCTTCCAGCACGAGATCGACCACCTGGATGGAATTCTCTTCATCTTCCGCATGAGCCCGCTTAAGCGCAATCTGAATCTGCGCAAGATTCGCAAGATGCAGAGCGAAGGCACGTGGTGAAGCAGCCATGACAGGCGCGTCGCAGACCCTCAAGCTGGTCTTCTGCGGAACGCCGCAGTTCGCCGTTCCCACGCTGCAAGCGCTCATGGCCGCCGGGCTCCAGATTGCGCTCGTGGTTTCGCAGCCGGACCGCCCCGTGGGCCGCGCGCAGCAGCTCACCGCGCCTCCGGTGAAGCAGACCGCGCTGGCCGCGGGCCTGCCGGTCACGCAGCCTGAAAAAATTCGCAACAACGCGGAGCTTCGCACGCAGCTTGAAAGTATTGCACCCGATGCGATCGTTGTGGTGGCTTATGGCCGCATCATTCCGCCCTGGATGCTGGCGCTGCCGCGGCTGGGATGCATCAATCTGCACGCCTCGCTGTTGCCTAAGTACCGTGGTGCCGCGCCCATTCAGTGGGCCGTGGCCATGGGCGACACGTACACCGGCAACACGACGATGCTGCTCGAAGAAGGACTCGATACCGGGCCGATACTCATGCAGCAGACGCACGAGATCGCCCCCGATCAAACCGCGCTTGAGCTTTTCGATGTTCTTGCACACGCCGGTGCGCCGCTCATGGTGCAGACTCTCGATGGCCTCGCAAACAAAACCATCACCCCGCAGCCACAAAACCACAGCTTCGCCACCTTTGCGCCGGTGCTCGACCGCGAAGACGGTCGCATGGACTTTGCCGCGCGCGCCGCGCACGAGCTCTACAACCGCTGGCGCGGCTTTCAGCCATGGCCCGGCGCATTTACCGTTCTCCACGGCAAAAAACTCATTGCGCATCGCATGGCGGTGGCTGCGGAGCCTGCGGCTGCGGGCTCGCTTACCATCGAGCCGGGGCGCGTCTGCATCGAGGACGGCCATCTCTACGTCGCCTGCGCGCAGAATACGTGGCTTGAACTGCTCGAAGTGCAGCTTGAAGGCAAAAAGCGGCTCAGCGCTGCGGAGTTTCTGCGTGGCAACCCGCTCGGCCCATTCGGTCCGGCCGGCGTTGACGCGCTCCTGGGTTGACTCCCGTGGCCGAGGTATCCGCAGCGCGCCGTGAAGCATTTCACATCCTGCTTGCCATCGAGCGCGGCCAGGCACACGCAGACGCCCTGCTGCGCAGCCGCACTGTCAATGCGCTCTCAGCCGCAGACCGCAACCTGGCCACGACGCTCGTGCTCGGTGTGCTGCGCTGGCAGATTCTCCTCGACTGTAGATTTCGCCCGCTGCTCAAGCGTCCCAACACGAAACTCGATCCTGAAGTCCTCGTCGCGCTGCGCCTGGGCACATTCCAACTTCTGTTTCTCGATCGCATCCCCACGCATGCGGCGATTGGTGAAAGCGTGGAGCTGGCCAAGCAGGCCGGCCGGCAGTTCGCCGCAGGCATGGTGAATGCAGTGCTGCGCAAGCTGGCGGGCGCTCCGCGCTTCAACTTCACGGACGAGATTTTTCTTGGCGCGCATCCTGCATGGATGGTCGAGCGGTGGACTGCGCACTACGGTGTAGAAGCCGCGCATACCATCTGTCGCCACGGCCAGGAGCAGCCGGCGCTCGCCGTGCGTATCGCAGAACCCACCGTGGAAGATGAGCTTGCGCAAGCAGGTATCGAGCTGGCTCCGGGCAAACTGCTGGCCTGCGCACGAGCTGTCGTCTCCGGCGACGTAAGCGCAACCGAGGCATTCCGCGCAGGACGCGTTCGCATTCAGGACGAAGGATCGCAGCTCATCGCAGAAATCGCCAGCACAAATCTCGACCAAAACCAGCTAAAAATTCTTGATGCGTGCGCAGCTCCGGGCGGAAAGACGCTGATCCTCGCTGAGTGCAACCCGCAGGCGCAGATTGTTGCGTGTGAGGCGAGCGCTCCACGGCTTGAGCGATTGCGCAAGCGGCTCGCCTCATGCGCAACGCGCATCGAGTTCCGGCTGGCAGACGTATCTGCGCTCGAAGAAGATTCGGCTTTCGATCTCGTGCTGGCCGACGTTCCCTGCAGCGGCACCGGAACCCTGGGCCGGAATCCGGAGATTCGCCACCGCCTGCATGCAGAAGATCTCGCGCGTCACGCCGAGCGTCAGCGTGCGATTCTGCGCGTCGCAATCCGCACAGTGCGTCCCGGCGGACACGTTGTCTACTCCACCTGTTCACTGGAGCCTGAAGAAAATGAACAGGTGATTGCTGCTGTCCTTTCCGAAACGCGCGACGCGCGCCCACTTTCGCTCGCAGCCTGCATCGATGCAATGTGCACAAAAGGCATTCTCACTGGCGCTCGCGGCGAGCAGCTCCATCCCTGCCTTACGCAGCAAGGCGCGCTTCGCCTGCTCCCAGGCCGTCTGCACACAGACGGCTTCTTTATCGCGCTCCTGGAGAAATCTGCTTAGAGCAACGGAACCGGCTGTACGAGATCAATTCAATTCCGGACCGAGTTTCAATGCAGCGTAATCGCGGCCGAGCAGCGCACAGAGAGCTTCCACCACGAATTCATGGTCGGCGCGCTGCGGCAGGCCGGAGACGGTAACGCTGCCGACAATCCCCGCCCCTTCCACGTGCAACGGAAACGAGCCGCCATGCGCGGCAAAGTCGGCAATCGCGTGCCCTCGTTCCTCCAGCGTCTGGCCCTTCATCTTCAGTTGCAGCCCCATCCCGTAGGAACTGCGATGATACCGCGCCACGACATTGCTTTTACGGCGCACCCATTCGGGATTGTCCGGCGTGGTGCCCTCAAGCGCGGCATAAAAGAGCGGCTGGCCGAAGCGGCGCACGTCGATCACAATCGCCAGGCCGCGGTCGACGGCCATGGTCCTCAGCCGCGTGCCAAGCTCCCATGCCACCTGCGCATCCAGTTGTGGCAGGCGCAGTTCGCGCTCCTGCAGCGCTACGCGTTCGATATCTTCTACCAATCCCATGCGGCGGCTCCTTGCTGTCTACTTTGCAACGGTCAATTTGACCAGGATGGTTTGATCCACGCGCGCGCCGGCCAGCGGCGACTGCGCCACGACCATGCCGGGCTGGGCGGCGAACCCTCCTGCCACCTGGATCGGGCCTTCCGCGTAGTTCGGGGTGGCTGTCTTGATGCCGACCTTCGCCAGTTGCATCTGCGCCGTGACGATGGGCAGCCCGGCGAGATCGGGCATCACGTATCCGTCAGCAGCCTCGGTGTCGGGCGCGGCAACCAGCAGGCTCACGCTGGGTTGCGCAATATCCTGCGCGTGCGCCGGTGGATCCTGGGCAAGCACCGTGCCTGCCGCAGCATCGGCATCGGGCAGATCGATGGTGGCTCCCACTTCGAGTCCGGCGCGGCGCAGCTCCAGCGCGGCGATGCGGTCTTCCATGCCCATCGTGTCTGGCACATCCACCTTTTGCGGGCCAAGGCTCTCGGAAACGCGCACGCGCCACTCGCGGCGCACCACAGTGCCCGGCGCAGGCGACTGCGTGAGAATATGCCCAGCGGCCACATCGCCGGAATAATAGCGGTTGTCCACATCGAGGCTGAGACCAAGTCCGGCGGTTTCGCGGCGCGCATCGGCCACGGTCATGCCCTTGAGCGCCGGCACCTGCACTTCTGCGCCGTGGATGGCGAAGTGCATGGTGGTGATGGCCGCCAGCAGCGCCACCGCAAGCAGCAGCATAAGCAGCGAGGCTATCTGGAAGAAGTTGACGATGGCGCGGCTTTTCATGGCTGCTAGCTCTCCCCGACAGAAACCTCACACGCTCTATCGGGTATTATCCGTCACCGGCTCGGGATGAATGGTGACGCGGTAAACCTCAGGACACTCGAGCTTGAAGCGGTCTTCGAGCGCGGTGATGATCTCGTGGACGCGGTACATGGGCAGTTCGTCGGGCAGCGTGCAGTGGCAGGTGAGCGAGATATGGTCGCCTGCGTGGCTCACAGAGATGGCGTGCACGTCCACAATGTCAGGAAATCCCGCAGCCACGGTGCGCATGGTCTGCTCGGCCCTCCGATCCTCGACGGCGGATTCGCCCGGCTGCTCGATCGTCGCCGGCTCACTCTCGATGTGCGTGAGCACCGCGTCGATCTCGGGAACTTCGCGCAGGATCTCCGCTTCGAGCGAGCTGACAAAGCCATGGGCCTCGCGCAGGCGCATGTTCTCTTCAATCTCAACGTGCAGCTCAACGCGCAGCCGGCTGTTGTGGGACTGGATGCTGAGCTCGTGCACCGAGACGTTGTTGCGCGCGGCCACGGCGCGCACGCGGTCAAAGATGCTTTCGGCGCGCGTCTGGCGCGGCACGGTGTGAATGACGACATCGGCGGTGGGCAGCACGCGATGCGCCGCGGCCGTGGCTGCCTGCACCAGCTCCTCGGTGTGCTCGAAGGTGGAGCGGCGCGGCAGCGCTAGCGTGAGGTCGGCAAAGTAATCGGCGCCGGCGCGGCGGACGCGCGCCTGCTCCACGGCCAGCACTCCCTCCACGCGCTCCACTTCGCGCACCAGCCTGCGGCGTGTCTCCGCGGGAATCTCATCGATCAGCGCGCCTGCCGCCTCGTGGCCCAGGCGGACGGTCATGCGCAGAATCATGAGTGAGACAACGATTGCCGCGAGCGGATCTGCATAGCGTAACCAGCCCACGCCAGAACGCGCGCCCAGCCAGGTCATGCCAAGGCCGGCGAGCACCGCCAGCGTAGACCAGATGTCAGAAGAAAAATGAAAGGCGTCTGTGGCCAGCGCGGGAGAGCCGGTCAGTCGGGCGACAGCTCTCAGCCGGCGCGAGCGCCAGGAATCCACTCCAATGGACGCAACCAGCACCAGCACCGGCCACAGGGAATGATGCAGGACAACCGGATGAAAGAAGATGCGGTCGATGGCTTCCCAGATAATCCACGCGCAGGAGACGGCCATCAACCCAGCCTCAGTAAACGCGGACAGGTTCTCGACCTTGCCGTGGCCGTAGGTGTGGTCCTCGTCGGCAGGCTTGTCGCTCAGGCGGACGGAAAAATAGGTGAGCGCGGAAGCGATGAGATCGAGGCCCGAGTGCGCCGCGTCTGACAGCACGCCCAACGAACCGGAGAGCAGGCCGGCCGCAAGCTTGAGCAGCGTCATGGCCGCCGCCGCCAGCATGGAGCCCCGCGCCACGCGGCGCTTTTCCGCGGAGATATGAGCCTGGCCGAACGCCTGCGCGTCCGGGCGGCGTTCGCCGGAAGTGGACGCGCTGGGAGCGGCGCACTCGGGCCTCGATCTCATCGCCTCTAGCTTACCGTTGCCCGCGCAGCCGTGTACAACCCGGCGATGCCGAAGGTATAGGGCTGCCACGCCGCCTCGGAGTAGCCGGTCGTGCGCAGCATGCCGAGCATCGCGGCGGGCGGTGGAAAATTGCCAACCGAGGTGGGCAGATAGGTGTACGGCCCGGCAACATCACCAGAAACGGGGCCGCAGATCATGCGGCCAATGGCCGGCAGCACGCGGCGAAAGTAGACGGCATAGGCTTTGCCGATCAGCCCGCCCGGCTCGCTGAACTCGAGGATGCCGAGCTGACCGCCCGGCTTCAAAACACGATGAAACTCGCGCAGGCCGGCCTCGTAGTTGGCCAGGTTGCGAAATCCGAACGCGGTCACGACGAGATCGAGCGAGCCGTTGCGCAGCGGCAGGTGTAGCGCGTCGGCTTCGAGGACGGTGACGGCGTGGCGCGCAAACTTGTGCGCGCCACGCGCCAGCATGCCACGCGAAAAATCGCCGGCGAGGATAGACCGCGCTCCCTGCGGGCGATGCTTCAGCAGCGCCATGGTCATGTCGCCCGTGCCGCAGCAGATGTCGAGGATGGCGGCGTCAGGCCGCGCCAGCACAGTGCAGAACCGCTGCGCCGCCCGGCGCCACCACAGCCGGTCCACATTGGCGGAGAGCACGTGGTTCAGCAGGTCGTAGCGCGGCGCGATGGAATCGAACATCTGCCGCACAGCCTGCGCGGCGCTGGCTTCATCGGCCGTATCGATCGGTTTGGCGCCGGTTGCGGGCATCGCAGATTATCCCTCTCAAATACTATTTGCGTCTTGCAACTTCGGCTGCATGGCGAAGCTGTTTTACATCCAAAAGATCCTGCTCGCGTCCGCTGGCGAGCTTATTGCGAATTAGATCGTCTCTCGATATAACGGCAGCGGGAACCTCGTCGTCGATTTTGCCCTCAACACGGTTCTCCCAAGCCTCATCGAAGCTGACGCCATCGATTTTTTGCAGAATTATCGATTCGATCGGGAGGCTGACCGAGTTGAAAGGTTGTCCCATCAGCGAAGTCCGCTGGACTCATTCCTTCTAACGGCGCTCCAAACTGCGCGAGTGCGCGGAAAACAGCTTGCGCATTCTCTGCGTCGGCACCGATGAACAGATCAAGATCCTTTGTTGCACGCGGCTGTGCATGAACACCGAAAGCATGGCCGCCAACGATGAGATATTTAACAGTGTTCGCGTTGAATGCACGCAGAAGATCCTTCAGATCCTTGGTCATCATGGGCCGGTACTCCTTGAAAGGCGGCGGCAAAGGCGTAGGCGGCTTCGCTCAATTCGCATACCGCAATGAGCCGGTCTCCAACTGACCGGCTCTGCCAGTAGCGATAGTTCTCCACTTCCTGGTCCCCTACATCGGATACGCGGCGAATTGTCTTGTCCATCCTCACTAAAGCCTTTCGCCAAGAGTCCCTTTATGTCGTTTACTGCAGCAGCGTCGGCTCGTCGTCCTTGCTTGCCTCTTCGGGCGGGATGATCACCGCGGCGGCCACCTTGTCTTCCGGTTCCAGGTTCAGCAGGCGGACGCCCTGCGTGGCGCGGCCGGCCGCGCGCACCTGCTTGGTGTCGATGCGGATGATCTTGCCGAACTGGCTGATAACCATCAACTCGCTGGTTTCGTTCACCAGCAGGATGGAAGTTGTCTTACCCACCTTCGGCGTTGCCTTGAGATTGGTGACACCCTGTGCGCCGCGGGCGGTAAGGCGGTACTCGTCTACATCTGTCCGCTTGCCGAAGCCGTTTTCAGTGACGGTAAGGATGAGCTGCCGGGTGACGCAGAGCTTGTCGTCGAGGCCCTTGATCGCCTTCCACACATCGTCGCGGGCTTTCTCGGCTGCGGTAACGGCGGAGGCGTCGACGAGCTTGTTCCGGTAGTCTTCGCGGGCCTTGACGAGAGCTTCCTCCGCTCCGGCACAGGCCTTGCGGAGGGCAGCAAGCTTGTCCGTGAGACCCAGCTTCGCGGCACACTCGTCGCGTTCCTTGTCGCGCATTGCGTCGGAGTTGGTGACAGCAGCGCCGATGACATAATCGCCTTTCTTCAGCGAGATGCCGCGGTTACCGGCCGCGTTACGGCCCATCGGACGAAGACCTGCGCCGCTGCGATCCGGATCGTACTCCTCGTCGAAGCGAATCGCCATGCCTTCGCGCGTAGCCAGGAAGATGGTTTGTTTGCCGTTGGTGAGATCGGCGGCAACCAGGTCATCCTCCTTTTCGATGGCAATGGCAATGATGCCGCGCGACATCACGTTCGAGAAGTCCTTGAGCGGCGTCTTCTTCACGGTTCCGTTGCGCGTGGCAAAGAAGATGTACTTGCCTTCTTCTTCAAGGTCGCGCACCGGCAGGATGGCGCGCACGTTTTCGCCGGGCTGCAGGTCGAGCAGGCTCTGGATCGACTTGCCCTTGCCCGCTGCGCCCACGTCGGGAATCTCGTAGACCTTGAGCCAATAGACGCGACCGGTGTTAGTGAAGCAGAGCAGATAGGCGTGGGTCGAGTCCACGATCAACTGCGAGACGAAGTCTTCCTCGCGCGTCTTCATGCCGGTGCGGCCGGCGCCGCCGCGCCGCTGCTGGCGATAGGTGGAGATGGGCGTGCGCTTCAGATAGCCCTGGTGGCTCACCGTCACGGCCACCTGCTCATCGGCAATGAGATCTTCAAGCTGCAGCTCGGCGCTCTCGTCGATGATCTCCGTGCGGCGCTTGTCGCCGAAGCGGTCGCGGACCTCTTCAAGCTCCTTGACGATCACGCCGCGCAGCTTTTTCTCGCTGGCGAGGATCTCTTCGTATTCGGCGATCTTGAGGCGGATTTCCTTGAGTTCGTTCAGAATTTCGTCGACCGACAACTGCGTGAGCCGGTAAAGCTGCAGCTCGAGGATCGCGTCCACCTGGCGCAGAGAAAGACCGCGTTCTTCGCCGGGCAGCCGCTCGCGGTCGAGATGGATGACGATCTCAGTGCCCTTGCCCCACGCGTAGAGGTTTTCGCGCGCCTCGGCCCGCGAGGCAGACGCGCGGATGATGCGGATCACGGTGTCGAGGTTGTCGAGCGCAATCTTGTAGCCTTCCAGGATGTGCTCGCGCTCGCGGGCCTTGCGCAGCAGAAAGACGGTGCGGCGCTGCACCACGTCGATGCGGTGATCGATGAAGACGCGCAGCGCGCCGTCCAGGCCCAGCTCGCGCGGCTGGCCGTTGACCACGGCCAGGAAGATCATCGAAAAGCTCTCCTGCATCTGCGTGTGCTTATAGAGCTGGTTGAGCACAATCTCAGGCTGCGCCCCGCGTTTGAGCTCGATGACGATGCGCATGCCGTCGCGGTCGCTCTCGTCGCGCACGTCGCCAATGTCGTCGATGACTTTTTCGTTCACCAGCTCGGCAATGCGCTCGATGAGCTTGGCCTTGTTCACCTGGTAGGGAATCTCGGTGACGATGATGGCCTGCTTTTCCTTGGTCAGGTTCTCCATGGCCACGCGGGCGCGCATCATGAAGCGGCCGCGGCCGGTCTTGTACGCGTTGGCAATGCCGGCACGGCCGTAAAGGAAGCCGCCGGTGGGAAAGTCCGGACCCTGCACGTGTTTCAGCACTTCGATGAGGCCGGCATTCGGATTCCTGACCAGCGCGATGGCTGCATTCACCACTTCGGTAAGGTTGTGCGGCGGAATATTCGTCGCCATGCCCACAGCGATGCCACTCGACCCGTTGACGATGAGATTGGGAATGCGCGTAGGCAGAACCGATGGCTCAAGCGTGGACTCGTCGTAGTTGGGAGCGAAGTCCACGGTCTCCATCTCGATGTCGGCCAGCAGTTCGCCGGTGATGCGTTCCATGCGGCACTCGGTGTAACGCATCGCCGCCGGAGGGTCGCCGTCGACAGAGCCGAAGTTGCCCTGGCCGTCCACCAGCGGGTAGCGCAGCGAAAACGGCTGCGCCATGCGCACCAGCGTGTCGTAGATGGCCGAGTCGCCGTGCGGATGGTAGACGCCCATTGCCTGGCCCACAACCTTGGCGCACTTGGTGTACTTTTTGTTGTATTCCAGGCCCATCTCACTCATGGTGTAGAGCACGCGCCGGTGCACAGGCTTGAGGCCGTCGCGCGCATCGGGCAGCGCCCGCCCGATGATGACGCTCATCGAGTAGTCGAGATAGGAGCGGCGCATCTCCTCTTCGATGTTGATCGGGACGAGGTTTGAGCCGCCGGGCGGAACACCGCCATCCAAGGGAAGCTGAGGGTTCTGATCGTCTGCCATAGAGATTTCTTGAGCCCGCAGGAAGGCGGCAAAAATTCCGGGAGATGCAGGACCGGAGTCCGCAGGCCTATATCCTTATTTTACCTTTCGCAGGCCCAGTTTAGCAAGACGAGACTGTGCAAATAAGCCTTTATTTTGCTTGGGTTTATATCTGTATTTCGCGTGCCGGGCACGAGCCTTCGGCCACTTATGCGGCGCGGCGCGATCCGGCCTTGGCTCTGGCGCCGCTCCGGCCCTTTTTTTTCGCTTTTTTCGCAGCCTGCGCTTCGCCGAGCCTAGCCAGAATCACTGGTGGCTGGTCGGGAAACTCGACAAAGAGAAAGAGCTTTCCCCCTACGGCTTCCACATAACTCCGCAGCGTGGAGAGATACAGGTCCGCGCGTTTTTCAATGCGCGAAACACCTTCCTGGCCGATCTTGAGCTTCTTTGAGAGCCGCGTCTGAGTGAGCTTGCGGAGACGGCGCATCTCACGCAGGTTCAGTTCCGCAGCAATCTCACGGGCGCGCAGCTTCACCCACTGCCGCGTCTCTTCCGACTCTTCGGCAAGAACCTGTTCGTAGGGGATGGGCATTATCTTCTAGCCTCCTTTTCGAGGGCATCTCGATGCCGGGAGAACCGGCGATCAGCCACCTCAATAAGCCTGCGATAGAACTTGTCTTTTGACATTCCAGCCTTGTCGCCACCCACCAGCAGAATCGCTCTCCGTTTCGCGTCGAACGCAAACGCGATTCGCCATGCTCCGCCACCGGCGTGTACGCGGAGTTCCTTCATATTCGAGTGCTTCGATCCTTTCAAAGTATCCACCAGCGGCCGGCCGAGTTGGGGGCCGAACGCTGAGAGAATCTCGAGCGATGCGTAGATCTCCTTCCGAACCGCTTCGGCAAACTGCCTGAATTCCGGCAAGAATTCATCGTGGAAGAGAACCTGCCACAAATTCGCTGGCTTTTCAGGCATCGCGCAACTCCAAATATTGACTCGCGGATCGAATCGCAATTCGCACACTATCTTGGAGCCGTCGCCTGAACTATTCGGGGCTCGAATCTCTTGCTGTTTAACATAACGTGAAAAACCTATGTCGTCAAGAGCATATTTGGATACGGAAATACTTGCCGCCGGCGCGCTTGCCTCAAAATGGAAAGACAATGCTCCCAGATGCAACAGAATCAGCGAGCGGTGGGATAATTTGTCGCCTATCGAATGAGGCGTTTTTTGCCTGTCCCGCTGAAGAACGATCTGGCAAAATTTCTACTCCATGCCTGGCAGACTGGCCATGCAAAGCACGATCTGCAACACCACGATTGCTCCGGCCGCCGCCAGCGCCAGGCGTTCGCGCGGGTTTTCATACATATCGGCAAAGACGCCGCCGACGAATGTGACAAGGAATGGCACCGACCAGAGCCACGGGCTGCCGGGAACGCCGGTCATCACCAGCGTCAGGCAGACGAGAGCACAGAGCAACGGCGCCGTGTTGCCGAAGTAGCGCGATCGGTGCGACAGCAGGTAAAGCGCCGCAGCGGCACCCACGGCGACGGTAAGTCCGGCATTCGCGAGTGTGAGGAAGAATCGCCGCATGGGATCGAGTGAGAACCACAGGAAACCGGCGGCGGAGCGGAATACATAGCTGAATGCGTCCGGAGAAAATCCGTAACAGGCGAACAAAAGCACCAGCGCGCTCATGGACGCAGCCAGTACAATGGGCAGCGCCTGGCTCCGGTGGCCCTCTGCAACCCACAGCATGAGCACCAGGCCCAGCAGCGCGGCGACGGGCAGTGCAGCAACATGCGAAGCCGCGGCCAGACCGAAGAGCACGGTGAGCAGCACGATGCGCGGACGCCATTTGCGCCGCGGCCCGTGCATGGCGTGAGCCACGCCGATGCAGGTGTAAACGCTGCCGTAGACGCCCAGCGCCGCCAGCACCTCAGTATTGGGTGAAAGGCATGCCTTGAGCACCGGAGGTGAAAAGCAATACAGCGCCAGCGCGGTATATCCGCCCAGGTTGCCATAAAGCCGCCGCGTGACCCACCAGATGCACCCGCCCAGCACGCAGCCGGCCATCAGGAATGGAAGGCGCAGCAGCAGCAGGATGTGCGTCATCTGGTGGCGCAGCTCCCAGGTGCTCACCTCGCCGGTGGTCTCCCATCCCGCGAACCAGGACCCGTTGACGGAGGCCCCGGTCTGCACCACCTTGTCTTCCGGCTTGCGAAAGACATCCAGCGCGTGCTCTGCCAGCAGATTGAGCGTGAGCGGCAGGCCCGCCAGCCGATAGGCAAGAATGCCGTCGTGAATGTTGCCGCAGGTGGTAAAGTAGCCGGCCAGCGCCGAGGGCCGCTCCCACGTCTCGCGGCCGCAGCGCGCGTACTGGTAGTCGCGGTCGGTGAGCGTCTGGTGTGCCGCGACCCACAGGCCCTGCGCGAGAAACAGAAAGAGAAGGCCGGCAGCGATGCGCTGCGGCAGATTGAAGCGAAATCGGCGAAGGATGCCAAACCGGTGGGTCATTACGCTCAAGCGGACTTCACCAGTCTAAATGCTGGCTTTGCCGTGGTGTCTTGATTCGTGCCGACAGGGCCACGGAGAACGCGAATTGACGCTGCATAAAGACGCGAAAGCCGCCTTCAACAGGCGACTCTCGCGTGCGTGATGAACCGTGATTACTGAACGGTGAGGTTGGTGTATGCCGTTGCCTGAAAGCCGTCAGGATTGGCGTAGGTGGCTACAATCGTGGATGTGCCGTCCGAAAGCGCGGTGGCCAGGCCGGTCTTGGCGCCAATGGTGGCAACCGCTGTGTTGCTCGAAGTCCAGGTGGCGGAAGTCGTCAGGTCCTCGGTCGCTCCGGTGCCGGTGGTTCCGATTACCACGAACCCCTCGTTGGTATTCAGCGAAGAGACAATCGGATTGGTAGGCAGAATGTTCAGCGAGACGACGTCTGAAGTCGTGATGGAGCTGGGCAGGTTCACGGTAAAGGTAGAGGCGCTGCTGGTCACGATTCCATGAAATCCGGGCATGCTGGCCGTGATCTGCGTGAAGCCAGTAGCCGTGCCGGCAACGGTTGCCACGCCGGAGCTATTGATGGTGACCAGCAGCGGCGTGTAGGAGAGCCAGGTGACCTGATTGGTGATGTCCTTTGTGATCGGCTGGTGGTCGGGATGCGTGTAGTAGCCGGTCGCCGTGTACTGTGTCCATAGCTGCTCGCTTGCCGGCGCGGGCGAGCCGTTCGGCAAAAGGGTCAGGGTTGCCGTAAACGAGGTGGGGCTGATGATAATGGAGGTCAGGGACGGATCGTCAGTGCAACTTGTGAGCGGCAGCATGACAAGGCCGAAAGCCAACACGCCCAAGAGTGGACGATAACGCATAGAAGTCTCCTGGTGAATCCGTCCGGCTGGCCGATCTTTGCTCCACTGATGGCACAACCGTAACATAATGCGCGCAATCTCTGCAGGCTCACAGCGCCTGCGCTTGAATCTGCCTGTTTATCTGCGACCTCGCGCACGGTTACGCCGTGCATGCGCCGGTCCTGCTCCTGTTAACAGCAAGGGCGGACCCTGCATCGCCGCTGCGGTCTCCTGCTTCCAGCCTGCCAAGTCGCTCCAATCCAAGTCCATGCCACATCGAATTTAGCGCCATGCTACTGGAGGCTAAAGCAGCGCGTCAATGACCATTTTGCGTCACGCTGCCCCTGGGAACCTGGATCGTTACACACCTGTGGAATCTGCAAATTGGCCGGCTCCGGCGAACCGCTCCCGCCGCGGTTTTGCCCGCGCAGGCAGGACCCGCTACACTTCTGGTGAGCATGGCCATTGCGCGTGACAACTCTCCGGAACGGCTGGTCAGCGCCGCGCGCGCCGACGAGGAGCAGAACTTCGAGCTCAAGCTGCGCCCCCGCTGGCTACGCGAGTTTATCGGCCAGTCCAAGGCCAAGGAACAGCTGGCCATCGCGCTTGAGGCCGCGAAGTCCCGCGGCGAGGCCCTCGATCACGTGCTCCTCTTCGGTCCCCCGGGATTGGGAAAAACCACGCTGGCCACCATCATCGCCAATGAACTCGATGTCGGCTTCCAGCAAACCTCCGGGCCGGCGCTGCAGATCCAAGGAGATTTGACGGCGATTTTGACCAACCTACGCGAGAAGCAGGTGCTTTTTCTCGACGAGATTCACCGCATGCAGCCGGTGCTGGAAGAAAAGCTCTACACCGCGCTCGAGGACTACAAGCTGGACATCATCATCGGGCAAGGGCCGGCGGCGCGCACGCACGTCATGGAGATCCGTCCCTTCACCTTCATCGGCGCAACCACGCGTCCCGGCTTGCTCAGCTCGCCGCTCCGCTCCCGTTTTGGAATCCTGCTGCGGCTCGAATTTTATACAGAAGATGAGCTGCGCGTAATCGTCGAGCGCTCCGCCGAAGTAATGCAGATTCCCATCGACCCTGACGGCGCTGCAGAGATCGCGCTGCGCTCGCGCGGCACACCGCGCATCGCCAACCGCCTGCTGCGCCGCGTGCGCGACTACGCCCAGGTGCGCGGCTCGGGCGCCATTGACCGGCCAACGGCCAACGCGGCGCTTACCATGCTCGAAGTGGACGCGCACGGCTTCGACGAGATCGACCGCCGGCTGCTGCTCACGATTATTCAGAAGTACGACGGCGGTCCCGTGGGACTGGGCACGCTGGCCGCAACCCTGGCGGAAGAGGAAGACGCACTCGAAGAGGTCTACGAGCCGTTTCTGATTCAAATCGGATTTTTGGATCGCACGCCACGCGGCCGCGTAGCCACGCGCCTGGCCTACGAGCACTTCGGCATCGCCATACCCGGCCGCCAGTCAGGATTGTTTTGAAGGACGCAGAAGCGGGGTTAGCGGTGCTAGCGGAGTTAACATCGGCATTGAGGCTTATTAGCTCTGCTAACACGCCTGCCGCGGCGGGCGGCTAACTCCGCTAACCCCGCTGCATTATTCAAGGAGAAGAATCATGGCACTTACCGAATCCACCATGCTCGAACTCGGCACCATCGCGCCGGACTTTGCGCTCACCGATGTTGTTACCGGCAAGACCGTTCACCGCGACGATTTCAAAGGTCAGGGCGCGCTGCTGGTGATGTTCATCTGCGCGCATTGCCCTTACGTAAAACACATCGAAAAGACACTGGGCCCGCTAGGCGCCGATTATGCTTCGAAACCGCTGGCCATCGTCGCCATCAGCTCGAACGATGTGACCACGCATCCGGCCGACAGCCCTGAAGGGCTCAAAGCGCAGGCGCAGGCCGACGGCTTTGCGTTTCCGTACCTCTACGACGAGTCGCAGGACGTGGCCCACGCCTACATGGCCGCCTGCACGCCTGATTTCTTTCTCTTCGACAGGGATTTTCGTCTCGTCTACCGCGGCCAGTACGACGCCAGCCGCCCCGGTAACGGCGTTCCCGTCACCGGCGAAGACCTGCGCAAGGCCATCGACACTGTGCTGGCCGGCAAGCCAGTGCCCACCGAGCAGCGGCCTTCGATTGGATGCAACATCAAGTGGAAGGAGTGAGAAGACAGCGGAGTTAGCACGTTCAGCGTCAGGCTAACTCCGCTTTCTCTGCTGACTCCGCTATCCTCATAGCTCCAACCCCTTCAGATACGCCCGGAACTTTTCCCCGAGCTCCGGCCGTTTCAGTGCGAACTCCACCGTTGCCTGCAGCATGCCGAACTTGTCGCCAGCGTCAAAGCGCTTGCCGGTAAAGTTGTAGCCATAGACCTTTTCTTCCTTGAGCAACGCTTTGATGCCGTCGGTGAGCTGGATTTCGCCACCCGCTCCCGGTGCGGTGGTTTCGAGCAGCGCGAAGACCCGCGGCGTCAGCACATAGCGTCCGATGATCGCCTGCGTCGAAGGTGCATCTGCAAACTTCGGCTTCTCCACCATGCCGGTGCAGTTGTAAATGCGCGGATTCGCAGAATCAGGCGAGCCGGCCAGCACGCCATAGGCGCTGATGCCCGGCCCTTCGATCGTCATGGTAGCCAGCACCGAGCCGCCTTTTTCGTCGAAGACCTCGATCATCTGCTGCAGGCATGGCGGATCGGCGTCGATCACATCGTCGGGCAAGATGACGGCGAAGGGCTCGTCTCCCACAAGCTCCTTTGCGCAGAGCACCGCATGACCAAGTCCCAGCGGCTCCTTCTGCCGCACGTAGCTGATGCGCGCCATCGACGAAACGCTGCGCGACAGCGCAAGCAGGTCATTCTTGCCTCTGCGCTCCAGAGCGGCGTCAAGCTCATAGCTGACATCGAAGTGATCTTCCATCGCGCTTTTGCCGCGGCCGGTTATAACAATGATGTGTTCAATGCCCGAAGCAATCGCTTCTTCCACGCCGTATTGCAGGATGGGCTTGTCCACCAGCGCCAGCATCTCTTTGGGAATGACCTTCGTCGCGGGTAAAAAACGCGTGCCCAGCCCACCCGCGGGAAAAACGGCCTTGCGCACTCTCTTGCTCATCGCATCTCCCTCACACCAACTCAAAAACCGTATCAAAACTCCCGTGCCCCATCCTTTTCACGTTTTGTGTAAAAAGGGTGGGAAACCACGAACCCATCTGCGCCTGGACGCCCTATCCTCTCGATCTGCCGCGGTGGATCGCGGCGGATCGAAAGGGTGGGAGAGCACAAATCCGACCGTCTTTCACTTCTACAGCGTCGGCGAATCGTCGCCAAGCATGGCCTCGCGCACAATCTTAATTGGCGGAAAGCCCTGCTTCAGAAAATCGTCGTGAAATTGTTCGAGCGAAAAAGCCGCGCCTTCTTTTTTCTTCACGTCCTCGCGCAGTTTCATGATCTCCAGCTTGCCCAGCGTGTAATACAGGTACGTAGGATCGCCCGCGCCACGTTTGGTCTCCACTTCCGCGGTCTCTTTCGACTGGTAGCCTTCTTTCTGGAAGAACTCCTCAGCCTGTTGGATGCTCATCTTGCCGGTGTGCATCTCGATGCCGACGATAAATCGCGCATCGCGCAGCAGCGCATCCTGCAGTTGCCCCAACCGCAACAGCTTCGACTCACGCGCATCCCTGGCGCCGGTGCCAGGCTGGCCATAGCCCTCATCGAGCATCATCTGCTCGCAGTAGTGGGCCCAGCCTTCAGCGTTGGTGTTCGCGCCCAAAATCTTGCGCACCTTGCTCGGCGCCTGCGGCACCCACAGGAACTGCACGTAGTGTCCCGGGTAAGCCTCATGCACCGCGGTTGAAATCACCGTGCCCACGTTGAACGAGTGCATGTAGCCTTCGACTTCTGCCGGCGTCATCTTCGGATCGGGCAACGTCACATTGAAGTACGCCTCGGTTGCGTGTGTTTCATATGGCCCCGGCGTATCCATGCTGGCGAAGGTTGTGGCGCGCATGAAAGGCGGCGTCTCTTCCACAATGGGCCGCGCGTCTGACGGAATGGTCACGATGTGATGCGCGCGGATGAAATCAACCAGGCTGTTGAACGTGGCGCGGAACGAGTCGAGCAGTTGATCGGGCGCAGGATGGTCTTCGCCCAGCTCTTCAAGCACGGCGTGCGAGTCCTTATCCGGCTCGAGCTCGTGCGCCACCTGCTTGAAGTGCTCCTGGTTCCTGCGCAGATCGGCCCAGCCAATCTCCAGCAGCCTGTCGAGCGGCAGATCGACCATCTCGTCGTATTCGAGCTTTTTGTGGAACGTGTCGGCGCCGATGCGAAAGTCGCCATTCGAGCGCGCCAGCAGATCGGTCTTGAGCCAGTTGAGATAATCGTTGAGCGCGGCAATGACGGCTGTATTGGCCCTGGCGAACTCCACCTTGAGCGCCGGGTCCTGTGCATCGGCAAAGGCCTGCGGCACGTCGCGCTCAAAGAAGCTGATAATGTCTGGCAACTGCTCGATGGCGATCTCCGTAAAAATGTGCGGTGGATTCTGGAGATTCGCGCGCGCGGCGGCCAGCAGCGCAGGCATCTGCTTCTCACGCGCAACCAGCGAGCGCAGCCGCTCATCCGGCGGCGCAAATTTGCGCTCCATCAGCACAAAGGCGGCGTTAGCGCAGGCACTTGAATAGTTGTCCGCGTTCTGCGCCCAGGGGCGGATGGTTTCGAGCGTCAGCAGTTGCGAGCGGATATTGGCCAGCACCATCTCCCGGTCCGTGCGCGGCACAAAATCTGCCGGTGAATCGTCGGGCTGAATGGCTTCGATCCGTTTCTCGAAGCTATTGAGCGCAGCGATTTCGGCATGGATAGCCGGCCGCGAGAAGTCTTCAAGCTGCGAGTCGTACTGGTGGAAGCCGATCATTGTGGCCCCGGAGGGCGCATAGCGGAAGTAGACCTGATCGAAATATTCGTCAGAGAGTTTCTCGAACTGCTGCTTCCAGGCGCCCTGCGCTGCGTGCGCTGCTATGGCCATAGGCATAGTGGCTCCAATCGTAAACAAGACAAGGACTGTTTTCATCTGTCGTTTCCTCATGCGTTCACCGCCGCCGGCGCAAGGCTCGCAAGCACCTCGTGAATTTCAAGCAGAACTTCGTCCGGGCGCGAGGCGGCGAGCGGATACTTGAGCACGCCCTGCGGCGTAAACTGCGCGCCGCGCTTGGCGTTGCGCGCCACCAGGCGCATGAGCTGCTGCGGGTCAAGAGCTGCATTTCCGCCCGCATTCTCCGTAAAGCGAATCTGCAGCTCGCCGCGTTTGCGGTCGATCTGCGCCACGCCCATGCACTCGCACTCCAGGCGCAGCATGGCTGCTTCCAGCAGGTACACGGCCGCATCCGGCAGCACGCCATAGCGGTCTTCCATCTCGGCGCGTATCTCACTCACTGCGGCAGGGCTCATGGCGCCGGCAATCTTCTTGTAGAGGCGCAGCCGCTGGTTCTCTTCGGGCACGTAGCTCTCATCAATGCGCAGCGCAATGCCCAGGTTGAGCTGCGTGGTGACGTGCTCCTCGGTCTTCTCGCCCTTCATCTCCTTCACCGCGGCTTCGAGCATCGAGGTGTAGAGCTCGAAGCCAACCGCTTCAATGTGGCCGCTCTGCTCGCCGCCCAGCATGTTGCCGGCGCCGCGCAGCTCCAGGTCGAGCGCAGCGATCTTGAAGCCCGCGCCCAGGTCGCTGAACTCCTTCAGCGCCGCCAGCCTTCGCCGCGCAATTTCGTTCAGCTCGCCTTCCTGCGGAATCAGAAGATACGCATACGCCCTGCGATTCGACCGGCCTACGCGTCCGCGCAACTGGTAAAGCTCGCTCAACCCATGCCGGTCGGCGCGGTTGATGAGGATGGTGTTGGCCAGCGGAATGTCGAGCCCGTTCTCGATGATCGTGGTCGCAACCAGGACGTCAAACTCGTGATGCATGAAGGCCAGCATGACCTTTTCAAGCTCGCCCTCGCTCATCTGCCCGTGTCCAACGGTGACGCGCGCCGCGGGAACCAGCTCCTGAATACGCGAAGCAATCTCGTAGATGGATTCGACGCGATTGTGCACAAAATAAACCTGGCCGCTGCGCTCAAGCTCCACCTCGATCGCCGAGCGGATGATCTTCTCGTCGTACTTGGCGACGACGGTCTGGATCGCCATGCGGTCCTTGGGCGGCGTCTCGATCACGCTCATATCGCGCAGCCCCACCAGCGACATGTGCAGCGTGCGCGGAATGGGCGTGGCGCTCATGGCCAGCACGTCGATCTCCTTGCGCAACTGCTTGAGCCGCTCCTTGTGGCGCACACCGAAGCGCTGCTCCTCGTCGACGATGAGCAGGCCCAGGTCCTGGAATTGGATGTCCTTGGAGAGCAGCCGGTGCGTACCGATGACGATGTCGACCTTGCCGGTTTCTGCGCGCTCCACGATCTCCTTCTGCTCCTTCGCCGTGCGGAAGCGCGAGATCATCTCGATATGGATAGGGAACTGTGCAAACCGCTTCTTGAAAGTCTCGAAGTGCTGGAAGCTCAGTACGGTTGTCGGCGCGAGCACGGCCACCTGCTTGCCGTCCTGCACGGCTTTGAAGGCTGCGCGCATGGCCACTTCTGTCTTGCCATAGCCCACATCGCCGCAGAGCAGGCGGTCCATCGGCGTGGCCGACTCCATGTCTTCCTTGATGGCGTGAATAGCGACGAGCTGGTCGTCGGTCTCGTTGTAGTCGAAGGCGTCTTCAAACTCGCGCTGGAACTCGTTATCCCTGGAGAACTCCGTGCCCTGCGCCGTATGCCGCTCGGCGTAGAGCTTGAGCAGCTCGGCGGTCATGTCCTGCATGGCCTTGCGCACGCGGGCCTTGGTCTTGGCCCACTGCTGCGAGCCCAGCTTGTTCAGCACCGGCGCAGGTCCCGAGTCCGTCGAGCGGTATTTCTGGATCAGGTCGAGACGCGTAAGCGGAACGTAGAGCTTGGCCGACTCGGCGAATTCCAGAATCATGAACTCGATCGAAAGCCCATCCTGCACAATTTCCTTGAGTCCCTGGTATTGCGCGATGCCGTGCTCGACGTGCACCACGTAGTCGCCCATGGCGAGATCGCGAAAATCCGAGACAAACGCAGCAGTCTTTGACTTCTTTGGCTCAGGCCGCGCAGCCACATCTGCGTCGTCTGAGAGATCGTTGGCCCCGAAGAGAACAAGATTCGCGTCAACGAAACTCACGCCCGCGGGGATGGACGTGCGCACAATCACCGGCACGCGCAGATCGCCGGCCATGTAGCTGGCTTCTTCCAGAATGGTCTCGCCGCCGTGCGCCACGCGGCTGCCAAGCCGATAGGGGATCTGATACTCGCGCAGAACAGTCGCAAGCCGTTCCACGTCGCCCTGGTTGGGCGCGGCCAGCACAATGCACGATTCCGATTGCATGAGATTCTTCAACTGCTCGGTCAGCGCGGGGATCGACCCGTGGAAGCGCAGCGTGGGACGCGTGTTGAACTCGATCTCGCCCAGCGTCGCGTCTTCCTCGAGCACATCGACCGCGCCAAGCTGATCGAGATCGAGGCCCGTATGCGCGCGGAGCGAAGCCTGCAGCAGCTCCGGACGCAGATAAATATCTTCCGGCCGGATGAGCGAGCCGATGCCCGAGCGCTCGTGGCGCTGCTCCACCTTGTTCCACCAGCGGTCAATCTGATTGCGCACCATGGCCGGCTCGTCCACAAACAGCGCGCAGCGCGGCACCAGCGAAAGCAGAGATTTTTCCGCGCCGGCAACGGCGGCAAAGAACTCCCATCCGGGAAAGACGCTGACGCCGCCCGCTGCGGCAGCCTCGGCAGCCAGTTCCTCGTCTTCTGTCTCGATCCGCTGTTTGCTCAGCCGCGCATTCACTGCAGCCAGCAGGTGCTCGGTCACCGGTGTTTCCGTCAGCGGCAGCAGCTCTACCTCGTCCAGGCCGCTCTGCGAGCGCTGCGTCTCGGGATCGAACTTGCGAATCGTCTCGATCTCGTCGCCGAAGAACTCGATGCGCACCGGCCGGTCGCTCTCCGGCGAGTAGACATCGAGGATTCCGCCACGCCGCGTGAACTGCCCCGGCATCTCCACGAGATCCATGCGCGTATAGCCCACGCCGGCCAGGTGCGCAGTGAGCACTTCGAGGTCGACTTCTTCGCCGCGGCGCAGGGTGACGGCCAGGCCTGCGTAATACTCGCGCTCGAAGAGCTTCAAAGCCGCAGCTTCTACCGGCGCAATCAGCAGATCGACCGCGCCGGTAGCGAGCTTCCACAAGGCAGAGGCGCGCTGCTCCTGCACGTCCGGGTGCGGCGAGAGGTTTTCGAATGGGAGCACATCGTGCGCGGGCAGACGCACCACGCGCGTGGGATCGATGGCGCCGGTGAGCTCGCATCCGGCCCTGAGCATGGTTTCCAGCGACTCGGCGGCCTTGTTGTCGGCCACGACCACGAGGACCGGCTGCCTGGCGGCCCGCGCCATCAGCGGAAGGTACAAAGCACGCGCAGTGGCGGTCAATCCGGACACACAGCGACGCCCCGCACCGAGGCCCAGGTGCCTCCGAACGCGCTCAAAGCCCGAAGAGTGCTCCAGTTCCGCGAAGATTTCGCGGACGAACGGGAGAATCATCAGGTTCCAGTTTAACAGCGGCGCATGCGGCCGTATGCGTCGCACCGCTTCGAAGCCGCTGTAAGGTAGAGAGCGATCTGGCAGCCGACCCGAATTCGATTCTCTACCAGTTCGTAATCGATCCGTCGGGCCGGAAGTACGTCTGCGCGCGCGCCGTCACTGGCTCGGTGATCTCGGCGATCTGCGTGAGCTGCTTCAAATCGAGCTCGACGCCCAGGCCAGGCCGCTCGTTGGGATAGAGCTTGCCGTTCTTGAAGTCCAGGCACACGGGCACGTACGGCAGCGCGCGGCCCTGGTAGTTGTACTCCATCAGCACGGGACCGGAGAACGTGCCCAGGCAGTTCACCAGCGCGGCCGTCGCAATGGGCCCGGTAAAGTGCGGCACAATGCCCACGAAGTGCGTCTCGCAGATGGCGGCGATCTTCATCATCTCCGTGATGCCGCCCACGTTGGGTAGCGTGGCGCGCACATAGTCGATGTCGTGATGCTCGACCAGCGCGTTGAAGTCCCAGCGATTACCCCACTCCTCGCCGGCGGCGAGCGGCACATTGACTTTGTCGCGCAGGATGGGCAGGTCCTGCTGAAAGGCTTCGGCGCGCACAGGATCTTCGACGAAGAACGGCGCAAGGTTTTCGATCTCGTTACAGCCGCGGATCGCGTCTGACAGATCGAAGCGCTGGTGAAAGTCTACGATCCACTCGCCGTCTTTGCCCACGCCCTCGCGCGCGGCGGCGCACTCATCGCGCAGGTGCGTAATGCGCTCGCGGGTGTTGAAGGTGGTGTTGGCGGGCAGGTCCATCGCGCCAAAGCGGAAGGCGCGATAGCCGGCCTCGATGGTGGCGCGAGCCCGCTCCTGGATGGTCGAGTTCGGCCCGATGCCGGGAATGATGCCGGCCGTGTTGTAGCACTCGCAGTAGTTGCGCACCATGCCACCTAGCACTTCATGCACCGGCAGGTTGAGCGCCTTGCCGCGAATGTCCCACAGCGCCAGGTCGAGCGCGCCGATCGCGTCCGTCTTCTCGCGGCCGGCAGGGTAAAAGAAGGCGCGATTCATGTCCTGCCATAAGCGCTCGATATATTGCGGGTCGCGGCCGATCAATCTGCCGGCAGACTGCGCGAGGGTATCGTGCGAGCCGCCTTCGCCAATGCCGGTGATGCCTGCATCGGTTTCGATGGTTACGACGACGTCGCTCTGGTTAAAAAGCGGATTGGGATGGGGCGGCAGATAGGCGCGCACACGCGTGATCTTCATCCTGGGCAGCGCGGCGAATGCGGGAAGCCTGCCCACGGCAAGCGTGGCCGCGGCTGCGGAGAGAGAGCGGAGGAACGTGCGTCTCTGCATGGAATGTGCCCCTCTTTTTGCAATAGCTTTTCGACAAGAAAGTCTACAGCAGTTGGAAGGGGCGCGATACAGCGGCAAAAAGGAGAGCGCATGTTCGCCCTGCTGCCGCTTCTAGTGCATGTCTGGAACCATGGCGTTGGAGACTGGCGGAGCCTTGCCCGCCTGTTTCTTCGCAGGCTTTTTCAGCGCGGTATGCGGCTTTACCGGATGCGTCAGCACCGGCCCGTTCAGCGTCTGCGGGGTGCGAATAGCGCCTGAGCTGCCAAAGGACTCAACCCGCGCAGGCCCCGGAACCACGCGGCCCGGCTGGACCGGCTGGACGCGGGAGTACACGCCCCATCCACCACCAACCACCACAAAAGCAATGGCTGCGGCTGCGGCCGAGCGCAGCCATCCACTGCTCGCACCGCCCAAGCTGCGCGGCGAGCGCCAGGCGAGCACCCGGCCCGCATGGCGCGCCTGCACACTTGGACTGGCGAGCGCCGCATGGATCCGTCCTTCGAGGCCGTCCGGCGCGGGCAGTGCGGCAATCAGGCGCAGCGTGGCTTCCGCATCGGGAACGGCGGCATCTTGCGCAAGCGGATTTTCGGATTTGCGGTTCATCGCAGACTCCTGGCGTGATTAAGCAGGCCGGCCATGAGGTTGCGTGCGCGGAACAGGCGCGAACGCACGCTGGACTCCGTGATGCCCAGCACGGCGGCAATCTCCACGCTCGAAAGCTCTTCAAAAGCCGAGAGTTGCAGCACTTCGCGCTCTTTGGCGGGAAGCTGCTCGACGCAGGCCAGCACGTGTGCGTGGTGTTGCGCGGCGGCGGCCATCTGCTCGGCGGAGAGACCTGCCGAGGGCAGCACGCGGGCCAGTTCCTCCACATCGTCCGTCTCGGGACGGGTCTTGGCGCGGCGCTTGCGGTCAAGCACGATGTTCCAGACGATACGGATCAGCCAGACGCGGTGGTCGCGCACTTCGCTCAGCGTGTCGCGATGGCGCAAGACGCGCAGAAACGCCTCCTGTACCGCGTCTTCTGCGTCAGCCGGGTTGCGCAAGACAGAGAAAGCTACGCGATAGAGTACACACGCATACTGATCCACCAGGGCCGCAAGCGCTGCTTCTTCCGCCTGGTTGCGGACTTCTTCGGCCACGGCGCTATCGGGAATCTCCATCCAACCTGCGTAAATTGCCTGGCTGGTGCTCATGCCCACCAGACGCAGGCGCACTGGAAAATGCTCACGCGCGGCAGCCGCCACGAATTCTGCATGCCATGTCCGGAGCGGCATTGTCGATGGCTGCCCGGCGCTTACTGCTTGGCCGTGAGCTTTTGCGCCGCGATGGAGCCTGCTGCGCCGTCCTTGTCCGAGTCCTTGATCTTGGCCCAGAGAACGCGGGCCTGTTCCTGCTTGCCCTCTGCGGCGTAGAGGTCGGCCAAACCCAACTGGGCTACAGCCGCCGAAACGGTTACGGAAGGTTTGGCGATGAGCTGGTTGTAGAGGTCGATAGCCTGGCTGTCGCGGCCCGTCTGGCGGTAAAGGCCGGCGAGCGCCAGTCTGGCCAAGTTGGAAAGATTGCGGTTCCAGGAATCGGCTGCGGCCTTCAGCTCGGTCTCAGCCGGGCCATTCTGGTCGAGTTCCTCATAGGTGACGCCGGCAAAATAATGCGCCTTGGCAGCCTCGGGCAGACCCCTGAAGTCGTGAGCAATGGCGACAAACTCGCGGTTGGCTTCGCGCGCGCGGGCTTCGGCGGTGGTGTAGGCGCCCGGCTCAGGCGGCTCACCCGGCAGGGCGAGCGGCGCGGTGTATACGTCCGTGGCCCCGCCCAGCGCGCGATCGGCAGCCGCGGTGCGCACATTCCAGTAGACGAGCGCGGCAATGGCCAGAACCACAGCAACAGCGACGCTGATGACCCAGCGCAGCACGCCGGCGCGGTGCTCGCCAACCCAACTGGCGCTCGAGGCCGCAGCCAGGGCAAACTTATCTTTCTTCAGGGCGTGACGGGTTTGTGTATCCACAGAGTTCTTCTTGTCCTTCGCTGATTGACTTGCAGGCGGGGGCCGAACGGCTGAATCACTGCGACTGCAACCCTACCAGTCTATCAGCGCAAAAGGGCGATTTCCAGTAAAGCAGCAGAGCCGGCACCGGCTTGCCCCCGCGCGCAGCGGGGCGATAGGCTAAGAGCATGTACGAGGACTTCCACGTAACCGACCGCTGGACCGGCGAAGACCTGCACATCCGCTGGAAGGGCACCATGGTGGCCATCGCCACCCGGCACGCCGACGCCGTCGACATCCGCTTCGACGTGAACGGCCGGCCAATGTGGATCGCGCTGCCCTGCACGGCGTGGGTGGAGCAGAAAAAGCGCTCCGGCAAGGTGATCACTGACCAGCTCGCTGCGCAGATCGCCGGCCGCTACCTCAAGCAGCTCATCGAAGAAGGGTACGACGCGCAGCGCGAGGTCTACACGATGAGCGTGGAAGAAGTGCTCGCGCATCTCGATGCGGTAGTGAGCGAAGCAAAGGACCAGGGCTTCATGCCGACGCTGCCTGTAGGCGTGTGAAAGCGCCTGTTGTCCGTTTTCAGCGATCCATCCGAATCAGCACCTTCCCGCAAAGGGCGTTTGTCTCTTAGCCACGCTTCACAGTTTCTGTGCTTCACAGGCTCTGTGAAATTGTGAGATTTTCTGCGGTAACTTACTGATTCTTAATTACTTTTCAGTCTTCACAGTTGCACAGTCCCGCTTTCCTTTCCCGGCTGGTCGCAGCCACTGCAGGGCGCTGGCTCCGGGATACGGCAACCCTGCTTCCGCTCTATTGTGCGCCGGGGCCGCGCTATCTTCTGCAGCCTAGAGCAGTTTTCCAGTTCATGTGGCATAGCGAGCGGCGTGCAAGGTGCCTTTTTCTTGAGGAAAAAGGCACTGGAGAGTAGCGGCTTTGCCTTACAGCAACTGGAAAACTGCTGTAGATTCAGGAAAGAATAAATTTCTTGCGCCTTCCGCCCGGCGCATCTTACTATCCGTAGTCATTGCAAGCAGCGTAACTTAAGGAGCGTGGCTATGGGACATGGGCTTATTGCCTGGATCATCATCGGCGTGCTTGCCGGGTGGATCACCGGCAAGTTGATGAAGGGCTCTGGCTTTGGCTTCTTCATGGACATGGTGGTGGGGCTCATCGGGGCGCTCATCGGAGGCTTCCTCTCCCGCCATCTCGGCTTTGGGGGAGTTGGCCAGCACGGCCTCATTGTGAGCATTGTGATTGCCGTGATCGGAGCCGTGATTCTCACCTGGCTGCTCCGCCTCATCACTGGCAATCGAACTGCCAACCTTTAGCAGTAAACCCTGAGAATGTCTCCACACACACCGGCCGCAGGCCGGAGCGGTGTTGTCTGTGCCTGCCAGTCGCTTCCGACCAGGGCAAAAGGCCATCGAGGCGGAGGGCCTTCCCTCCAAATGCGCGCGACGATCAAAGGTTGGTGCGTCAATATATAGGTTTTTGTGCTATAGTTCATAGTGCTAGAGAAAGACATGCAGGTTTTCAAGACGCGGTGGTTTGCCCGGTTTGTAAAGCGTGAAGAGATTTCTGACAAGAGTCTTTGGGAGGCGATCGAGCGGGCGGAGCGAGGCCTGATCGATGCGGATTTGGGCGGCGGGCTGATCAAGCAAAGGGTGGCCCGACAGGGTGCCGGCCGATCCGACGGATATCGAGTGATTATTGCCTGCCGGGTTATGCACCGGGCCGTATTTCTTCTGGGCTTCGCCAAAAACGAGCAGGAAAATATCGAGCCGAATCAACTGGTGGCCGCGCGCAAGCTCGCCGCAAAGTGGCTCGCGGCCGATGCCGAACAACTTTTGCGCACGCCGTCCAGGAGAACGAGCTACAGGAGGTCGACCATGACTAAGAAACCAAATCGAGTAACAGAGGCGCTCCTTGAGACTGCTGAAGGAATGCACAGGGTCGGACTCCTGAACGATGAGGAATACCGCGAAATTACCATCCGCCATCTCGGTGAGAAGCCTCTACCAGTCTCCAGGCCCATCAGCGCGCATGAAATCCGGCGCATCCGCCAGCGCGCCAGGATGAGCCAGGCGGCGTTCGCGCGGCATCTGAATCTTACCTCGGGTTACATCTCGCAGTTGGAGCGGGGTACCAAGACACCGAAAGGCCCGGCGCTGGCGCTGCTCAACGTGATCCGGTGGAAGGGGTTTGAGGCGATCCTGTAGCGGACACGGGGCCGTGCTTGCCCAGGTCTTCCGCCGCGGTCCGCCGCAGCGGACGAGACCTGGGGCACCCGGTACCCGGCGTTTCGTCGATGCCGGATTCAAGAAAAAGTCACCTTTCATACATCTCAAAAAGTCTACGCGTATTCTGAAAATGCTCTAGCCGCCGCGTGCAACCGGCGTGCCGGGCTGGCGCAAAACCAGCAAAGAAAAAGCCCGGCGTGTGGGATCGTCCACCTGCCGGGCTGTTGGTTTCGAATCAACTGGGCTTAGGTTGCGCTGTTCGACAGCAACCGTGGACTCGTGAAAGTCGCCGAGATCGCAAGCAGTATGTCCTGGATCTGGGTCACCTTGTGGGCATTATCCGTGCAGCCGTACGCTGCGCTGGACGAATCCGCATAGAAATACGAGGTCCCGCTCGCTGTTGTCGGAGAAGCCATGTTCTCCATGACGATGCAGGGAGTGAGCTGAGACAGCACAAGTGCCGAATTACCGCTGGTTGCGGTCGCAATCAGCGTTGTATCGGTCACCGTTACTTGTTGGCCTGAAGAATCTTTGCCTGCAACAGCGCAGCCATCAGATTCCGAGCCGAAAGCAACAGAGTACACGGTCGTACTCGCAGCCTGCGCAGCCTGCGCAGCCATGATCGCCTGCTGGCATTCATCATGGAAGTCCGGATAGTATCCGAAGGTGCTTCCGACCAAGTTGCTGGTGCTGTTGCTGGTTGAGTTGGTGACAATCGTGTACCCGTCCGCCGACGGCGATGCCGCCCAACTGCTTGAGGGGAACTTGGTATTCGCCGCGTTCGCCTGACCGTCGCTGAGGATGATCATCGCGTTTTGTCCGCCATAGGCCGCCTTTTCCGCTGCCAGCGCCGCCTGCGCCGCGTAAATCACGCCGCCATAGTACGTGCTCTCGCCGCCGGGATTCTTCATGCACCCCGTGACTGCCTTCACGAGCGAGGAACTGGAATTGAGGTTGTCGGTAGCGGTCGCGGACCACCAGTCGCTGACGAAGCCGTTGGCATCGCCGTCGCTGGTGTTCACGGGCGTATTTTCATACGTCGATGTCGGAATCTCCGTTGTTGTTGTCGTCGTCGTCTTTTTGTTGCTTCCACTTCCAGTAGTTGTACTAGTGGTGTAGGTGTAGGAAAGCGGCGTGTAAGAGGTCAGCGTAGACGTCTCCTTCGGGGATCCGCTAGTGATCGGCAAGGTGTAGT
>JASHPJ010000123.1 GCA_030038195.1 Acidobacteriaceae bacterium | reverse complement strand
GAAACTCGACGGCCGCCGCTGCCTGCTGGTGGGCGCCGGCGCGATTGCGCTCGAAAAGATCGGCTCCTTGCTCAAGACCGGCGCTGTGCTGCGCGTGGTTGCGCCGGAGGCCCGTGCCGAAATCCGTGAGCTGGCCCGTGAAGGCCGTCTGGAGTGGATCGAAAAGCCCTTTGCGCCCGCCGACCTCGACGGGCAGTTTGTGGCGATTACGGCGACGAATGTGCCCACGGTGAATGAGGCCGTGTATCGCGCCGCCGTGGAGCGCGGCATCCCCTGCAACAGCGTCGATGACATTCCCAACTGTGACTTCTACTTCGGCTCGGTGGTGAGCCGCGGCGATCTGCAGATTGCCATCTCCACGGCGGGTGAAAGCCCCGCGCTGGCGCAGCGGCTGCGGCGGGAGATCGACAATCAGTTGCCGGAAGATTTAGGCCCCTGGCTCAAAAATCTGGGTGAGTTGCGGCGTGAGGCTTTGGCGGCGCATCCGTGCGGCGAAGAGCGCAGGCTGCTGCTGCATGAGCTCGCCGCGCGGCAGATTTGCAGCTCGCCTCTGTGTGAAACGCGCTACCTGGCGCGCCGGGGCAGGGAAGCCGCGATTGCCGGCCACGTTTATCTCGTCGGCGCGGGGCCGGGCGATCCTGAGCTGCTCACGGTGAAAGCGGTGCGGCTGATCGGGAGCGCGCAGATCATCCTGCACGACGACCTGGTGCCGCAGGCGATCCTCGATCTGGCCGCGGCGGACGCCGAAATCGTAAACGTGGGCAAGCGTTGCGGCAAGAAGTCGATCAGCCAGGAAGAGATCAACGCGCTGATGGTCGAATATGCGCTGGCCGGCCGCAGCGTGGCGCGGCTCAAGAGTGGCGACCCGCTTCTGTTTGGCCGTGCGGCCGAGGAGATGGCGGCGCTGTCTGCTGCCGGCGTGCCCTTTGAAGTGGCGCCGGGCGTTTCGGCGGCATTTGCTGCCGCAGCGGCCATCGGTTGCTCGCTCACTGACCGCAGCTGGGCCTCGAACGTAATCTTTTCCACGGGACATCACGCCCAGTCGCACAACAACGCGCCGCTGCCCGAGTTGGAAGACGCCACCCGCGTGGTCTACATGCCCGGCCGCGACATGACACTGCTGGCCGCCGAGTGGATGGCCAATGGCCTGCCCGCCGACCTGCCCTGCGCCGTGATCTCACGCGCCGCGCAGCCGGAGCAAAGTGTGATCCACACCACGCTGGGCGAGCTGGGCGCCGCTGCCGCGTTCGCGCAGGCGCCCAGCCTGCTCATCGCCGGCTGGGCGGTGCGAAAGATCGCCGCGTCTGCGGATGCGCAGAAGGCCATAGCTTCAACGCGCGCATAGAAGCCATTTCCTCGTTGTGTACTTTCACCGGATTTCTTCTGCGGATTGTTTCTGCCGCCGTATTTCATGGATAAAGTACTGTGAGCCGCCAGGCGGTCTCCGCGCCGGGTTGCCTGCCTGCGATGCACGGCAGATGACCACGGTAAACACTGCTGTGTCACCGCCGTCACCTCCGCGGATCGGGCGAAACTGATACCCTGAATCTATGAAGTTCGGCGTTTTGGTGTTTCCCGGCTCGAACTGCGATCACGATGCCTACAACGTGATTGCTGAAATTGCTCGCCAGCCGGTGACCTTTCTCTGGCACGACTCCGAGGACCTCGAAGGCGTGGACGCGGTGCTGGTTCCGGGCGGCTTTGCCTATGGCGATTATCTGCGCACTGGCGCCATCGCCCGCTTCTCTCCGGTCATGCAATCCGTCAAACGATTTGCGGCCGGCGGGGGGCTGGTTCTGGGCATCTGCAATGGATTTCAGATTCTTACCGAGTCAGGGTTGCTGCCGGGCGCACTGATGCGCAACGCGGGGCTCAAGTACGTCTGCAAACAGGTTTATCTGCGCGCAGAGACTGCCGATACTCCCTTTACGAACCGGATCCGCAAGGGAGAAGTACTCCAGATTCCGATTGGGCACATGGAAGGGAATTACTTTTGCGAACCGGAGGAGCTGCGCCGGCTCGAAAGCGAGGATCGCATCGCGTTCCGTTACTGCACTCCCGGCGGAGAAATCACGCCGGAGGCCAATCCGAACGGTTCGCTGGACAATATTGCCGGAATTCTGAACGAGGGGCGCAACGTGCTGGGCATGATGCCACACCCCGACCGATCGAGCGAGCCGTTGCTGGGCTCCGCTGACGGATGGAAGATTTTCGCCTCGATGGTGGAGGCGCTGGCTATCCGCTGAAACTGCGGCAGAGGGTGCAAGGCTTGGGGCGATGATCGATATTCATAACCACATGCTCTACGGGGTGGACGATGGGGCGCCCGACCTCGAAACCTCGCTGGCCATGGCCCACGAGGCGGCCCGCGAAGGGGTGACGCATGTCGTGTGTACTCCGCACGCCAACGATCGGTATCCCTATAACCTCGAAGTGATTGAGGAGCGGCTGGCCGAGCTGCGCGCGCAGCTCCAGGGCATCATCGAGCTGAGCCTGGGCTGCGATTTTCACATGTCGGCGGACAATATCTTCGCGGCCCTCGCCGATCCCATGAGCTACTCGATCAACCGCCGCGGCTACCTGCTCATCGAATTTCCAAACATGGCGATTCCTCCGCAACTGGCTGACGCCATGTACAGGCTGCAGTCGGCCGGCTACACGCTCATCGTTACGCATCCGGAGCGCTACCCGGCCGTCCATGCCAACCCCGAGCTGCTGGCCGGCTGGATGCGCGCCGGATGCCTGGTGCAGGTGACCGCAAGTGCGCTCTATGGACGCAGCGGCACGGTCGCCGAGGCGCTGGCCAATGAACTGCTCAACCGCAACTGGATTCATTTTCTGGCCACGGATGCCCACCGCATCCAGTGGCGCCCGCCGCACCTCAAGAAAGCCTTCGATTACGTGATGGCGCGCGCTGGCGAAGAAACCGCGCGGCGGCTGTTCATCACCAATCCGCACGCGGCGGTAGAAGGAGCCGCATGGCCCGACCAGCCGGTTCCCGAGGGGCTGTGGGAGCACGAGCCGCTGCGTCTGGACGGAAGGCGCCATCGCAGCAAACCGAAGCCGGACATTGCGCCAAAGCCGTCGAACGGCGAATGGCCCGACCCTCCGCGAACCGGATTGCGCGGGCTGTGGGATCGGTTGTTTTCCGATAGCTAAAGCCCCAGGCCGCCATCGACACTCAAAATCTGGCCGGTAATGAACTGCGGACCCGTCGCAAAGAAGAGCACCGCCTGGGCCACGTCGTCTGCAATTCCGTTTCTCTGCATCGGCGTGCGCGCGGCAAAGCGTGCTGCGCTGGCTGCTTCACCTTCCGTGCGGTCGTCCATCTCGATCCAGCCCGGTGCAACGCAGTTCACGCTCACCTCGGGCGCAAAGGCTTTGGCCATGGTCCTGGTAAGCATGTGCAGCGCCGCCTTGGCGCTGGAGTAATGCGCGTGAACGGCCCAGGCGTGCTCACCGCCCAGCGATCCAATGTTGATGATGCGCCCACGCGCCGCGCGCAGGGCGGGCAGCGCCTCGCGCGCCACCAGGAACGGCCCGCGCGTGTTGGTCTCGAAGACAGCATCCCATTGCGCCAGGCTCAGGCTTTCGAGCGGAGCCGTCTCAAACACGGCGGCGTTGTTAACCAGGATATCGAGGCGTCCGAAGGCGGCGATGGCTGCGTTTACGGCTGCCTGGACGGAGGGCTCGAAGCGCACGTCGCACGCGAGCGCGATGGCTCGGCGGCCCATGGCGGCTATCTCGCCGGTAGTGTGTTCGGCCTGGTTTCTTGAGTTGCGGCAGGTAATGGCCACATCTGCGCCGGCCTGCGCAAGCGCAAGCGCGATGGCGCGGCCGATGCGCCGTGCGCCGCCGGTGACCAGCGCCGATCTTCCATTGAGGGGTAGCTGCGGCATTCCGCTTCGATTATCAATCGGCCGGCTGCCGGCGTGCAGGGCAGTTTACTTGTTCTGAGCTTCGTTCTGGTTCTGATTCGGCTGCGCATCCGATTGTGAGCCCGACTTGGAGCCGGACTGCGAGTCTGTGTTCGCTGCACCGGAAGACTTGTCTCCAGAGGCTGGCGGAGCCGCATCCTTGGGTGGAGTGGCGTTCTTATCACCACCCGGGCTGCTGCCCGAGTTCGCCGCCGCGCCGGTGTTCTTGTAAATTGAGTATTGCTGCACCGGCCGCTTCAGGCGGATCTCCATCGACATCTCATCCTTGTCGACCTTGTAGTCCTGGCCGTAGGTCTGGAAGCCGTCCGCAATAATCTGCAGCCGCACCGTATCGCCCACCGGAATCACATTGATGGTTGCTTTGCCGTCCTCGTTGGTCTTCAGCTCCAGCGCGCCCTTGTCGCGGTCGCCCTCGACGGGATGAAAGATCACGGCGGCGTTTTGAATGGGCTTGCCATTGTCAGCCTTCAGGACGATGACCTGGATGGTCGCCGACGGCGGCGGGGTCTTGTACTTGCGGGTCCAGCGGGACTTTTCCTGAGCGTGCAGACCGGTTGCGGCAAAGACGAGACCGGCAACGGTCAGAGCGACGGCAAAACGGAGAGTGGAACGGCGGAACATGCGTACCATTGTAATCCTTTGGCTGCGCGGTGACGAAGTTGAGACGCAACGGAAGCGAGTTGGTTGGCAGGCGCGGGAGGTTGATGTCTGCACGGAAGCCGACCTGCCCTCCTGATCCCACGGTTGCTACTCCGGCGCGTGCCAGAGTTGCTTTCCCATGGGATTTTCCAGCTAAACTCAGACTATATGAGTGAAGAATACTCATATTTTTCACGAATTGTACTTGACAAACTCCCGAAGACTTACCTATCTTTAGCAATTGGAAGGCAAGAGTGCTAGCAGCCGGGCGGCTGAAGCAGTTCCAAAGTTGTTCTATCCCGGAGGCATTGCGACGGAGTGGCCTTTTCCCCAGGAAAAAGCCACCTTGCTCGATTGCAAAAGGGAGCGCAAACTCCGGAACTGCTCTCAATTGCTCGGCAGGTGCTCGGCCGGCCATCTGAGGGGCTCCGCCCTGCAGCATTCTAAACGTTTTTAAACCCACTCAAAATCCCGCGGTTTGGGCGCAACCCGATCCGCGTGTGAAGGAGAAGCGAAGCAATGGCAGCAACGTCTGTAGCGACTACGTTCACCCCGCTCCATGACCGCATCCTGGTCCGCCGGCTCGAAGAGACCGAGACCGTCCGTGGCGGCATTATCATCCCCGACAGCGCCAAGGAGAAGCCCCAGGAAGGGGAAGTGATCTCCGTTGGCAAGGGCAAGTCGAACGACGAGGGCAAGGTTTTCCCGCTCGATGTGAAGGCGGGCGACCGCATCCTCTTCGGCAAGTACTCCGGCACCGAGATCAAGATCGACGGCGAAGAGTTCCTGATCATGCGCGAGGAAGAAGTCCTCGGCATCGTGAAGCGATAGCGAGTTTGCAGGTTAGCCGTCCGCTGCGCGGACGTGTTCGCGAGTCAGCGAGTCAGCGAGTTGACGAGTCGGCCTAGAAACTGATCTCTGATCTCTGACCCCTGATCTCTGAAGCAATTCCGACAACTGTAGTGAGGAGATCTGAAGACAATGGCAAAGCAGATTTTGCACGGTGAGGATTCCCGCCAGGCGATCTTGCGCGGCGTGAACACGCTGGCAGACGCGGTGAAGGCGACGCTCGGCCCCAAGGGCCGCAACGTCGTAATCGAGAAGAAGTTCGGTTCGCCCACCATCACCAAGGACGGCGTGACGGTGGCCAAGGAGATTGACCTGAAGGACCCGCTCGAGAACGTGGGTGCGCAGCTCGTGCGTGAGGTCGCTTCCAAGACCAGCGACGTAGCTGGCGACGGCACTACCACGGCGACCGTTTTGGCGCAGTCCATCTTCCGCGAAGGTGTGAAGACGGTTGCAGCCGGCGCCAACCCGACCGCTCTGAAGCGCGGCATCGAGAGGGCCGTGACGGCCGTGATCGGCACCCGCGACAAGGACGGCAAGTGGACCGAGGACGGCGCGCTGGGCAAGATTTCCAAGCCGGTGAGCGAGGGTTCGGTGGCTCAGGTGGGCACTATCTCCGCCAACGGCGACCAGGAGATCGGCGCCATCATTGCCGAGGCCGTGAAGGTCGTGGGCAAGGACGGCGTCATCACCATCGAAGAGTCGAAGACCATGCACACCGGTCTGGAGACCGTGGACGGCATGCAGTTCGACCGCGGCTACCTGAGCCCCTACTTCGTCACCGACGCGGAGCGGCTTGAGGCCGTGCTGGACGATCCTTACATCCTGATCTACGAGAAGAAGATCAGCGCCATGAAAGACCTGCTCCCGCTGCTCGAGCAGGTTGCGCGCGGCGGCAAGCCGCTGCTGATCATCGCCGAGGACGTTGAGGGCGAGGCCCTGGCGACCCTGGTGGTGAACAAGCTGCGCGGCACGCTGAACGTTGCGGCCGTCAAGGCTCCCGGCTTCGGCGACCGCCGCAAGGCCATCCTGGGCGATATCGCCATCCTCACCGGCGGCAAGGCCATCACTGAGGATCTGGGCATTAAGCTCGAAGGCGTAAAGCTCGAGGATTTGGGCAAGGCCAAGCGCGTCACCATCGACAAGGACAACACCACCATTGTGGACGGCTCCGGCAAGGCCAGCGAGATCGAAGGCCGCGTGAAGGAGATCCGCTCGCAGATCGAGAAGACCACCTCCGACTACGACCGCGAGAAGCTGCAGGAGCGGTTGGCCAAGCTGGTGGGCGGTGTGGCCATCATCAAGGTGGGTGCTGCGACCGAGACCGAGCTGAAGGAGAAGAAGGCGCGCGTGGAGGACGCTCTGCACGCAACCCGCGCTGCCGTGGAAGAGGGCATCGTTCCGGGCGGCGGCGTGGCCCTGGTGCGCTCGGTTCCGGCCGTCGAGAAGCTGATTGCCAAGCTCGAAGGCGACGAGAAGATCGGCGCACAGATCGTGCTCCGCTCGCTCGAAGAGCCGCTGCGGCAGATCGTGGCCAACGCCGGCGAAGAGGGTGCGGTGGTTGTGGCCAAGGTGTTGGAGTCGAAGGAACCGCACTACGGCTACAACGCGCTGACCGGAAGCTTCGAAGACCTGGTGAAGGCCGGCGTCATCGATCCCACCAAGGTGACCCGCACGGCGCTGCAGAATGCAGCTTCGATCGCGGCCCTGCTGCTGACCACCGAGGCCCTGGTAGTCGAGCTGCCCGAGCCCAAGCCGGCTCCGGCGGCCGGCGGCCACGGCGGCATGGACGGGATGTACTAAAACAGGGATCAGTGATCAGTTGTCAGCAGGACCGATCCTAACCCTGATTTCAGGTAAAACCAGGAACATGAAAAAGGCCTCCAGCTTCGGCTGGAGGTCTTTTGTTTGAGCAATTGACGTGATCTAATTATAGGTTATATTTGGTTAAACTTAGAAAATTGGGGATAACCAATTATGAGTGTTGTTGCTATTTCAAGGGTCCGCATAGCAGATGGGATCTGGATCGCGACTGCGCTTTTGCACACCGAGTATCCTGACTGCGCCGACTTTAGCGAGTCAGAGATTCAAGCACGCTTTCTGGCGGAGAGTCTGCCTCGTGGCACGCACTCAAATACGCTGCCGGCGCACATTAGCTCTCATTGTGTTGCCAATCGACCGCGATCACACAGCAGTTCTGATCCAGCGAAACTGCAGGGTGGTGCCTACCGTATCCTTTATGAAACGCGTTCCGGCTTTCGACGCCTGTTTCGCCCAACGGACGACGTACATCCTGACCGCTGGCAAAACAGGCGCCAATCAAAATCCATTCCGATGAGAGAACAGGTACCAGAGAAATATCATTATCTTCTCGACTGGTATGCTGGGTGGAACCGAGAACCACTCTCTCCGATTCCCGCAGAGGATATCGAGAACGATCCTTTGCTGCGATTGCGTGGGTCTGGCCGCCATATCTGGGCCGACGAACATGCTGATGAATATGTTGAGAACCTTCGCCGGGAAGACAGATGAGCAAGGTATTTTTCGACACCCACGTGTTCATCTACCTTTTTGAGGATTATGAGCCTTTCAGCAGCATGGTGGACGCTACGTGGCGCCGCATGATCCAACGACGCGATCAGCTTGTCACCTCGGCGATGACTCTCGGTGAGCTGCTCGTAAAGCCATCAAAACTCGGCCAAGCATCCCTGGTGCAGGAGTACGATCGCGTGATTCGCTCCCGGGCGCAAGTGCTCAATTTCGATGTCTCCATTGCTTGGCGCTACGCATCCCTGCGCGCTACGCACAGGCTCCGCAACGCCGACGCCATTCAACTGGCCTGCGCCTCGCATTTCGGTGTGGACCTATTCATCACCAACGACAAGGAACTGCACAAGCTTAACGTTCCCGGAATCGGGTTTATTGCCCCGCTCGAAAAAGTGCCGCTCTAGCTGGCGATAGCGATCTCTTCGCGCGTGATCGGCGTAACGTTGGAAACCGGTTGCGGACGCAGCGGACGCAGCCATCCGGCGGCCAGCCAGGATCGCGGAATGGCAAACTCGGACCATCCGCAATCCAGGCAGACCTGTATGTCGGGGGAGGGCGTCATGGGTGGATGGCTCAGAGTTCGCGGGAAGTTACGGTAAAGACGGATCTCTGCCGGAATGACGGAAACGGCGGTTGACTGGCACTTGGCGCAGACCATACAGACACCTCGGGGGGATTTACCTCAAACGAACCTGCAAATCTGGTGGAGAACTCCAAGGTATTGGGATTTCCACCAAGTTTTCAACAGGTAAAAATTGATCAAATGGTACCAACGTAATTAACTTTTGTCACGCTCTTGAAATTACCACTTTCGCATCACATGACGCCAGACGATTCGCAGGCAAAAAGAAAAACGCGGCAGCCGAAGCCGCCGCATTGGGATGGCCGGGACCGGCCTAGAAAACCAGGCGGGCGCTGATTTCGATCTCGCGCGGCGTGAACAGGAAGCCGCTGTTATTCGAGCTGGTGACGATGCCGAAGGTATTGTTGGAGGGATTGGAGGAGCCTTGTCCCTGGTAGGTGAGGGTGCCGGTAAGTGAGCCGCTGGAGGAAAGCTTGTAAGAGGTTGTGCCGATGCCGTCAACGTTTTGGTGGTTGGCAAGATTGAAGGTATTGGCGATCAGTTCCAGATGGTAGCTGTGCTCAAAGTCGACGTCTTTCTGAAGGCGAACATCGTCGACCATATGGCACGGATAGCGGTAGGTGTTGTAGCCGAAGTAACCGGGGATGATGTTCAGGCCGCCGGCACCGTTCCAATCGGCCCCCTTGGCGCTCTTGGAGTTGCTGCCGCTGAGGCCGGCAGTATAGGGCAGGCCGCTACCCACCTGGAAGGTATCATCCAGGCTCCAGTCATTGGCCACCCAGTGGAGTAGGCTGGTTGAGTGCATATTCGGGAAGTTGTAGAGTGCGTAGGCGACAAGCCGGTCGGGAATATCCCACGTCGAGTTGCCATAGTTGGCGCGCGCGTCGCCATATGGATCGTACCAGGAGTTGGTGGAACCGGTGGCTGAAGCATTCTGCGCGAAGTCCAGAGCGTGCGACCAGGTGTAATTGGCGTCGAACTGCAGGCTATGCAGCGTGCGGTTCTGGACTTCGATCACTGCGGCGTTGTAGTTGGAGTTGACGTTGCTTATCATCTCCGTAATGGCATTGAAGTTGGTGGCATTCGATCCGAGCAGGTTGGTGTTACCGTACGAGGTGTAAGTGGGGATGGTAAATTGCGTACCTGCCGGAATCGGCCCCTTGCCGGATGTGTCAGACACGGTGATGGTGACGTTCTGGACACCAGTGAGATTCACGTTAAGGAAGTTGGGGAGGTCGCGGCCCAGCGAGCCGAGGTAGCTGGCGGAAATGATCGTGCCCTTGCCGACAGCACGCTGAATCTGGAGATCGTATTCCTGCACTTCAGGCAACTTGAGGTTGGAGGCAAAGAAATAGGAACTGGGAAGACCCTGCACTGAGCCGCCGCCGCTCACGGGAAAGAGGTTGGGCAATGTGGGTCCCTCGGTGATGGAGCCGCTGGGGGAGTTGTAATAAATAGTCGTGTACTGGCCGCTCGGGCTGCCGGTGTTCAGACGGACGTTGAGGATGTTGCCGTTGGTGATGCGCCCGTAGTAGATGCCGTAGCCGCCACGCAGAACGGTGTTGCCGTGGCCGAACAGGTCATAAGAGAAGCCGACGCGAGGGCCGAAGTTGAAGCGCTCATGGGGGTTGTTGCCGAGGCCGTTATAGGGGGCAAAATTGCCCACCGCAGTAATCAGGTTCTGAAGGGCCGCCGGAATGGCTTCGTGATCGTAGCGCAGGCCAAGCTCGAACGTGAGACGCGGCGAGAACTTCCAGTTATCCTGCACAAACAAGCCGGTGTCCAATGTGGCGATATCGAATGCACTGGGACCGTAGGTTTGCTCGTACTCATAGTAGCAGGGATATGTGCCTACGGAAGTAGACACCTTGGAGTCGGTTGGATCTTCAGAGCCGTCGGCGTCGCAGGTGGGCGCGGTCTTGGCATTGGCGTTGAGTTGATCGGCAAAGTAGTTGCCGAGGTAGTCATAGACATAGTAGCCGTTCCCATCGGAGCCAAGATTGTCATAGAGGTCGTAGTTATGAACCATGTCTACGCCGAACTTGAAGCTGTGGTTGCCCCTGTTCCAGTAGAGAGTGTCGGCTACCTGCCACTTGTGCTCGTCCGGATAACGGAGGCGGTAGGAGTAGTAGGGTGAGCCGATATTCATGCCCTCGGCCGTATCCACGGCGACCTCAGGAATATAAGGGCCGTTGCCGACAAGATTGGCAAGGGTGTAAGGCGTGTAAGCCTGCTGGCCCTCGTCATTGAGCTCGCGGCTGTACTGGTAAAGCACTTCGTTGCTGATGTTGCTGGTGATGAGGCTGGTGAGCTTGGTGACTCCGTAGTCGAGCTTGACGAAGTCGTTGCCCCAGGTGTCGCGGCCATAGTCGGCAGTCGTGTTGGTCTGAACATCGCCGGGAGCATCCCAGCGCAGGCGGTGGTAGAGCACACTCCAGTGCTGTCTGTCGTTGATCTGCCAGTCCAGCTTGGGGGTGTTGATCTCCTGGTAGCCGCGGCGGGGCACAGTGCCTATATCGGAGACCAAGCCGGCGATACCAGCGTCGTAGAGAGTCACGCCGTCTTGATAGCTATTGGCAGAGGCGTTACCGGCGGCATTTTCGCGGGCTGCCAGCGTGCAAGCTTGTGCGTCAAGCGAGAAGTTTGGATCGTATGCGCTTGAAGAAGAGCTGGAACTTGCGCTCCAGGCTCCAGTCGTCAAATCGCAGTCAGAGTCTGAGACGCCGGCAGGCAGGTTGGCGGCTGGGGTGGGGAGCGAATAGAAGGCGTTTGGATTATTGGGAACTGCGGTTCCGGGGAAGACGTGCGTGTGCTGGTCGTAGGTGTAAATCCAGAAGAGCTTGTCCTTCCTGAGCGGGCCGCCGACGGTGAAGCCGTAGATCTTGCGCAGATCTTCGGGCTTCACGATTTGGGATGCATACTCATTGGTACTGGGATTGAGGATGCTGACTTTGGTGAAGTCGTTATAGGCGGCCCAGTTGCTTTCGCGATCCCAGAAGTAAGCCTGGCCATGAATGTTATTGGTGCCGCTCTTGGTGACCGAGGTGATGACGCCGCCGGCGGCACGGCCATACTCTGCGGAGTAAACACCCGTGTTGACTGCGAACTCGCGCACGGCGCTGCCCGAGGTGGAATAGGCCTCGCGGGTGCGCCCGCGCTCCTCGGAGTAGTACGCCTGGTTGTCGTCGGCACCGTCGATCTCCACATTATTGAGCAGCGTGCTGATACCGCGGACGCTGACCAGACCGAAGCCGCTCGAGTCAGCGACGATGCCCGGCGTAGTCATGGCAAGGCTCGACCAGCGGCGGTTGTTGACCGGAATGTTCTGGAGGGCGGCAGTGCTTAAAGTCCCGGTAAAATCGGGCGATTCGAGATTCATAATGGGGGTCTGCTCGGTGACCACCACTTGCGTTGCGGACGAAGACAACGCGAGTTGCGGCGCGATACTCGTGACTTGGCCGACGACTACGATGACACTGTTTGCCGTGTAATTCGCAAAGCCGGGCGCAGTGACCGTCACCGTGTAGGTTCCGGGCTCTATGAGCGGCGCCTTGAAAAAGCCGCTGCCGTCCACGGTTACCCGGATAACCGCATTGGTTGCATCGTTGCGGATCGTTACGTCTGCATTTCCAATCACGGCTCCTGACGGGTCTTCGACCGTTCCTGCAATTGCGCCCTGGGTGGTGGATTGTGCAGGAAGAGATGGGGTGCAGAAACACGCCGTAAAAACGGCAACCGCCAGATAGAAAAATCCGACGCGCATGCGCTTGAATGACATGGCTGTCCTCCAGAATCAAAAATGCTGATCGAGTTAATAAATGGCTGCGCTGCGGAGGAGAGGCTCCGCAGAAAGCGCGCCAGGCGCCAGGAAGTTCTCACGCATTGATTACCCGCGCTGCAGCCGGGCGATGCGTCTGAGAATCGCGAATGCTGTGAGCTTCCTCAAAATCCAACCTACTAACTTTCTGTGAAAATCGGATGAACGGCTGGATTGCAGTTGCTGATCGCCACACCAGCAAGTGGGAATTCGATCCGTCCCGAGCTTCGTCCGTTCGAGCTATCGAAAAAACGAAACTGCCAGGGAGCCGATATCGATTCTCTTTCTCGCGCGCTCACCTCGATTGGGCCGGATAGTAAAGACGGCGTGCGAGCAAAAACTGCAAGCGGCTGTTGGCGGCAACTTTCCGCGATTGAAAATAGCCCGCCAGCGTCAATAAGGCTGCTTGCCTCGCAGCTCAGCCCGCAATTCGAGCACAGGCTGAAGTGTGCTGCGAATGCATATCTTTTAACTCGTTCTAACTACCAATTCAATGTCATTGTAGGACGGAGCGATACGATTTTTGAAGAATGGAGCCCGGTAAAACGCATAATTTTGTGCCGCCGGATATGTGGAAAAGGGACGCGGTATGGCCTAGTCGTGGTGTCCCAGAAGCTCGTAGCATCCATCGACGACCTGCGCCCCTACGGGGCTGTGGGCTTTTTTATGGGGGCGGTGTTCCCAGGGTTTCACCCTGGGCTATTTTCATTGGCTCCCTTCGGGAGCGCGATGGACTTAGGGCAGTTTTCCAGCTCGCGCGGCATAGCCCGCATCATGTCCGCCGTGGCGGATGCCTTTTTCTTGGGGAAAAGGCACTGGAGAGTCGCGGCCTTGCCTTCCAGCAACGGGAAAACTGCTGTAATGGCGAGCGCGCAAACCGGCTGATTGCCGCGCGCGCCCCGGCTGATTCCGTGCTGTAGACTGGTTTTCTTGATGATTCCCTGGGAGAAAAAGGCTTATCTATGGAAACGCTTTCAAGACCGCTATTGTGCTGGCTTGCTGCCGCGGCCTTTCTGGCTTCCTTTCTTGCGCATGCGCAGCAGCGTCCGCCCGCTGTTCCGCTCATTACGCACGATCCCTACTTCAGCGTCTGGTCCATGGCGGACCACCTGACCGACGAGGATACGAAGCACTGGACCGGGACGCGCCAGCCCATCGCCGGCCTAGCGCGCATTGACGGCCAGACCTGGCGGTTCATGGGCGCGGAGCCGCGCAATGTGCCGGCCATGAACCAGACGAGCCTTGAGGTGACGCCTACGCGCTCGACGTACACCTTCGAGGCGGGCGGCGTGACGCTGACGGTCGCCTTTTTCACGCCGGCTTTTCCGCACGATCTCGATTTGCTCTCCCGGCCGGTGACCTACCTGAGCTTTGCCGCGCGCGGCGAAGGAGAGCACGAGGTTACGCTGCTGGTGGACGTGAATCCAGTCATCGCCGTCAACGCGCCGGACGAGGCAGTGACCTGGAGCCGGATGCGCGCGCAGGGAATGACCGTGCTGAACACCGGCTCGCGCGACCAGCGCGTGCTCAATCGTCCCGGCGACGATCTGCGCATCGACTGGGGCTACTTTCATCTTGCGGTTCCCGATGGCGAAGATGCGCAGCTTGCGCTTTCTTCTGATGCACTGCGCAGCTTTGTTGCCAACGGCGCGCTGCCCGCCGTGGACGACTTCGACATGCCGCGCATGCCGCGCGATCACGCCGCGCATCTGGCTGTAGCGCTGGAGCTGGGCAAGGTGTCTGCAGCACCGGTGTCGCGGCACGTGCTGCTGGCGTACACCGAGGAGTATGCGATCGAGTACCTGGGCCGCAAGCTGCGCCCCTACTGGCAGCGCAATGGAATGACTGTACAGCAGATGCTTGCCGACGCCGAATCGCAGTACGGCGCCTTGGAAGAACGCGGCGAAAAGTTCGATCGCGAGCTGACGGCCGATCTTATGCAGACCGGCGGTCCGGCTTATGCGCAGCTTGCAATTCTTGCTTATCGCCAGACGCTGGCGGCGCACGGCTTTGCCGCAGACGTGGACGGTACGCCGCTGCTTTTTCCCAAGGAGAACTTTTCCAACGGCTGCATTTCGACCGTGGATGTTCTCTATCCCTCGGCGCCGTTCTTTCTCTTCTTCAATCCGGAGCTGATTCAGGCGCAGCTCAAGCCGGTGCTCGAATATGCTGCGCTGCCGCGCTGGAAGTGGCCCTTTGCGCCGCACGATCTGGGCACGTATCCGCTGGCGGACGGGCAGGTGTATGGCGGAGGCGAGCGCACAGAAGAGGACCAGATGCCGGTGGAAGAGAGCGGCAACCTGCTCATCATGGCTGACGCCATGGGCCGCGAAGAACAGAACTGGGACTTCGTGCGCCAGTACTGGCCGCAGTTCACGCTGTGGGCGCAGTACCTGCGCGACAAGGGGCTGGATCCGGCCAATCAGCTCTCGACGGACGATTTTGCCGGTCATCTGGCGCACAACGCCAACCTGTCTATCAAGGCCATCGAAGGGCTTGCCGCCTATGCACAGATGGCGCAGGCGCTGGGCAAGTCTGACACCGCGGCGGAATACGCGCACCTGGCGGCCGATATGGCCGCGAAGTGGCAGACCATGGCGATCGATGGAGACCACTACAAGCTGGCCTTCGACAAGCCCGGCACCTGGAGCCAGAAGTACAACCTGGTGTGGGATCAGATTCTCGGCCTCCATCTCTTTCCGGCAAAGGTGCGCGAGACGGAGATCGATTTCTATCTGCAGCATCTCAATCGATTCGGCCTGCCTTTGGACAATCGCGCGGACTACACGAAACTCGACTGGGAGACGTGGACGGCGACGCTGGCCGGCGAGCGCAGCCAGTTTGACGCGCTGATGGCGCCGGTCGGCCGCTGGATCAACGAAGGACCCAGCCGCGTGCCGCTGACCGACTGGTATGACACAAAAACCGGCAAGCAGGAGGCCTTTCAGGCGAGATCGGTGGTGGGCGGCGTATACATCAAGGCGCTGGCTGATCCGGCGCTGGCCGTCAAATGGCGCAGCCGGACTAGGCCAATTCCTTGAAAAGGCAACAATTCAACTCTCCGTAACATTGCCTGTGGAGAATGAAACGCGGCAGTTCAACTGCAGGGGAGAGAATCGTGAAAAAATCGTTCGTCGCTGTTGCGTTGTTCATGGTGGCTCTGAGCGCCGCTCAGGCCCAGAAGCTGACCGGGGCCGGAGCCACCTTCCCGTACCCCATCTACTCCAAGTGGTTCTCGGAATATAGCGCTGCTCATCCCGGCGTGGAAGTGAACTACGCGTCCATCGGTTCGGGCGGCGGCATTGCCCAGGTGACCAAGGGGCTGGTGGACTTTGGCGCGTCCGATATGCCCATGACCGACCAGGCGCTGGCTGCCTCGCCTATCAAGCTCATTCACATTCCCACGGTGATGGGTGCGGTGGTGCCCATCTTCAACGTTCCCGGCGTGAGCGATCTGAACTTCAGCCCCGAGGTGCTGGCGGATATTTACCTGAACAAGATCGTCAACTGGAACGATCCGCGCATCGCCAGGGACAATCCGGGCGCGCATCTGCCCGATCAGAAGATCATCGTGGTGCACCGGTCAGACGGCAGCGGCACCAGCTTCATCTTTACCGATTACCTGAGCAAGGTGAGCAAGGAATGGGCCGGCGGTCCAGGCAAGGGTACGTCACTCAACTGGCCGGCAGGCGTGGGCGGCAAGGGTAACGAGGGCGTAGCCGGGCTGGTGCGCCAGCTTCCGGGCGCGGTGGGCTACGTGGAGCTGATCTATGCGCTGCAGAATCACATTCCCTTCGGCTCCATCAAGAATGCCGCGGGCAACTGGGTGAAGGGCTCCATTGAAGGCGTGACCGAAGCCGCGGCCAGCGTGAAGAACATGCCCGCCGACTTCCGCATATCGATTACCAACGCTTCGGGCGCCAATGCGTACCCGATTTCGAGCTTCACCTACCTGCTGATTCCGGCGCATCCCACGGATGCGGCCAAGGAAAAAGTGCTCAGGGACATGCTGAGCTGGATTATCAAGTCTGGTGAATCCGAGGCGTCTGCCCTCTCCTATGCTCCGCTGCCGCCGAATGTGGCGGACAAGGCTCTCAGCACGATCTATGCTTTGCCGTAAACGGCAGCGAGGGTTCGGCTGCGACCTCGGACCCTCCTGATCTTCCAGCGATTCCAGCCGATTATTCGATTTTCAGCTTTCCTGGTGCTCGGCGATCAGCCGATCCACGAGCGGAATCAGCGGCTCGCTGGTCCGTGGCAGGACGAACTGCGCGCTCGCCGGGTCCCAGTCGAGCTTGAAGCTCGTCGCCAGCGCCGAAATCCAGATCTGCCGCACGGGCGTATTGGGCGTAATAACAAACTTGGCCGGCGGCTCTTCAAACAGCACGTTGAGCACGCCGTTCTGCTCTTCCGCCTCGAAGCCCGCTTCTTCTTCGCGCTCGATCAGATGCCGCTTGAGCCCATCCAGGGCCGACTCCGCAACGCGGCGAAACTCCTGTTCATCCTGCATGGAGCCAGTTTACAGCGTTTTCGATTCAAGCCTTTACAGAGTCGATGTCGCCGAGGGGCTTTTTCCTCAGGAAAAAGCCATTCGCCGCGGCAGATACGATGCCGGCTTGTCAACATAGGAACAGAAAACGCTCTTAGAGCAGTTTTCCAGTCCGCATGGCTGCGAAAAATTCTTTGAAAATGATTAAAGTTTTGGCCGCGCCCCGCCGATAACAACGGCAACGGGAGGCCTGCATGGAACTCGATCCCATTCCTGTTGTGCGCAGCTTCTCCGCGGTCAAGGAGCTGCCAGCGGATTTTCAGCTTTCCGCGGTGCTGGACATCAACGCGATGGCCCGGCCGGGCGACGGCATGCGCTCCGGCACGCGCAAGAAGAGTGCAAGCGCTCCGGCATCCGAGACCGACGACCTGACCCTTGCCGGCGAGCCGCAAACGGTAGAAGAGACTCCCGCAGAGCCGCGAGAAGGCCAGATCAACTTCTTCGCCTGAGCGGATTGGTCGCCGCTCCAGAAAGGCTTGTGCCTCCGCTGAAAAGAACTCTTGATTGGGCTCAGTAATTCATAGCGTCCGCTTGAAGAGTGGCGTGGCGATCAGCAGCGTTCCCACTCCGAAAGTCGAAAGGAAGACCAGGTCGCCCCAGATGGCGGTAAAGCCGCCGTCCTTGAGCAGAATCGATTGCAGGCCGTGGATCGCGTAGGTGAACGGGTCTACGATAGCGATGGCGCGCAGCCATTTGGGAAACGCGGCGATGGGATAAATGGCGCCGGAAGGGAAGAACAGCAGCGTGTTCAGCACGCCGAACATCGCGCGCGGCACCAGCGGATCGTCCACGCGCACCATCATCAGGAACATCATGCCGTTGAAGGCGACGGACGTGGTGACGATTACGCACAGCAGCTCGAGGTCCTGCATGGGATGAAAGATCGCGCCCAGTCCCGCCATCAGTGATCCGATGACCGCAAGCGAGATGCCCGCCAGCACCGCCTTGATGGCGCCGGCGACATTGAGGCCCATGACCAGCTCCAGACCGGTGATAGGCGTGACGAGATAACCTTCGTGCACACCGCGGGCCTTGTCGTCGATGTAAAGCATGCCGCCGCCGATCATCACCGAAACATACATGGCCAGCGCCACCGAGCCCGAGAGCAGGAACTTCATGTAGGCGATGTAGGGATAGAGCTCGACGATTTCGAGCGCCACGCTGGTGGCCAGGCGCGGCTGCACGGCAGCTTGGTTGAGCGCGTCCACCAGTGACTGCATCTCGCTCTCGAGACTCGACGATGTGAACTGGTCGGAGTTGTCCACGACAAGGCCGATCCGGGGCGCATCCTGCGAGTAGTAGCGGCGCGAGAACTGCGCAGGAATAACAACAGCCGCGTCAATCTTGCCGGTGCGCACGTCTTCGCGGGCCTGGATCTCGTTGTCGTAGGGGAAGGTCTTAAAGGTTTTGATATTCACCGCGATGGCGGCAAAGTCCTCCTGCACCTTAACCGCTTCGGGGCCGTGATCGTAGTCCACTACCCCCACGCGCGCGCCGGTGATCTTGCCACCGAAGGCATTGCCGAGGATGACAAGCTGCACCAGCGGCAGCATCATCGACATGATCATAAGCATGGGCGAGCGGAAGAACTTCCGCATCTCGCGTTCCACAATCGCCATCATTCTGTTCATGGCTGCGCTCCGGGCCGCTGCGGCATCATGAAGACGGATTTGACCTGTTCGTCGCGGAGTTGCCGTCCGGTATAGTGCACGAATACGTCGTCCAGCGTGGTGTTCTGCACACTCAGCGAGGTGAGCGTTTCGCCCAGCTCCGCGGCCATCTCGACAAGCTGCATGGTGGTTTTGGAGCCGGATTTGGTAATGACGCGATAGAAGCCGGCGCTCTCCGGCTGCACGCTGGTGACGCCGTCGAGCTTTTCCAGCCGCTCTTTCCACTCTTCAGATTCGCGGTCGAACTGGACCTCGACCACATTTGCGCCGGCCACGCTGTTCTTGAGCTCCACGGGCGTGCCGAGAGCGACCAGGTTGCCGTGATCCACGATGGCGATGCGGTCGCAGAGCTTGTCGGCCTCTTCCATGTAGTGCGTGGTGAGCAGCATGGTGAGATGGCGCGTGGTCTTCAGGTTGTTCAGCATCTCCCACACGGCGATGCGCGAGACAGGATCGAGGCCGGTGGTGGGCTCGTCGAGAAAAAAGATGCGCGGATCGTGCACGAGGCCGCGTGCGATCTCCAGCCGGCGGCGCATGCCGCCCGAAAGCGTCTTGGTCTGGGCACCGCGCCATTTGGTCAGGTCCACGGCTTCCAGCACTTCGGCGATATTCCTCTCGCGCTCGGCGCGCGGCACGCTGTAAAGCTTGGCGTAGATAAGCAGATTTTCTTCGACGGTGAGATCGGGATCGCTGGTGAGCGCCTGGGGAATGACGCCGATGAGCCGGCGCACTGCATCCGGGTCTTTGGCCACATCGTGGCCGGCGACGAGCGCGCGACCGCTGGTGACTGGGATGAGCGTGGTCATCATACGGATGAGCGTGCTTTTACCCGCTCCGTTGGGACCGAGCAGGCCGAAGATCTCCCCTTCCGCCACGTTGAAGCTGATGCCTTTCACCGCTTCGAAGTCGCCGTAGCGCTTGACGATTTTTTCCACGGCGATAGCGTCCGGCTGCGCCGCGGCACTGCCGTTGATCGTGCTCACTGCTGCACCAGCTTGTTTTTGGGGATATAAACCTCGGCCGTCATGCCCGGTACGTAGCGCTCGCGGGGATTAGAGATGAGCAGCTTCAACTGCACGGTCTTGATGTCGCGCTTCATGCGGCTCACATCGCGCTGCGTGGCAAAGTCGGCTTCGGTCAGCTTGGCGATGATCCTGCCCGGCACGGTTGCGCCGCTGGGCATCACCACGCGCAGCGTGTCGCCGAGCTGCACGCTGTCTGCCTGCGTCTCGGGCAGCGGTGCGTAGACCCAGGTCTGGGTCAGGTCCATGATGGTGACGATGGGTGTGCCTGCCGCGACAACTTCGCCCTGCCGCGCGGCCCACACGTCGATGCGGCCGTCGATGGGAGCGTAGACATTGGCGTAGCTCTCCTGTACCTGCGCCTGGTCAGCCTGCGCCTGCGCGTTGCGCAGCGTGTCGCGCATCTCGTCCACGGTGCGCGCCGAAACGTTGGTCAGAAGCTCGTGCGCGCGCGCCTGCCTGAGCGCGGCCTGAGCCGCGGCCAGGTTGCCGCGCGCCGTATTCACAGCCGCTTCGTCGGCCTGCAGGCTGGTGACGGCGTCGTCTTTCGCCTGCTCGCTCATAATGCCCTGGTTGGCGAGCGCCACGGTGCGGCTGGTGTCGGCCTTCTGATGCGCGAGCGTGGCCTGAGCCTGCGCCAGCGTGGCCTGCGCGGCTTTTACCTGCGCTGCAGCGGCCTGCGTAGCGCTGTCAGTCTCGCCGCGATTCTGCCGCTCCGTCTCCTGCGCCTCGCTCAGCTTCCACTTGGCGCCGGCAGCAGAGGCCTGGGCCGCGGCCAGTTGCGCTTCCAGGTCCTGGCTTTCGATCACCGCAATCAACTGCCCGGCCTTCACCGTTTCGCCTTCCTGCACGGTGAGGGTCTGGATGCGGCCCGGAATCTTCGAGCTGACCACCACCTCGTTCGCATCCACAGTGCCGATCAACTGCAGGTCGCCCGAGCGTGGCGTCGAAAGCAGGTACCAGGCCAGCGATCCGGCGGTGAGGATGCCCAGGATCATAAAGACGCGATTGCGTGCGCTCACTTGAACTTCACCTCAAACTTTTTGAAATCTCCGCTCTGCGGCATAGGGGTTTCATCGAGCACGCGCGCGGCGACGCGCGCTCCATGCCGGCGATCGAGAAAGATGGTCTGGCCCAGGTATTCGACAGCCGCTCTGCGCCGGGCTTTGAGCGCTTTGCGCTCGAAGAGGTCCTTGCCCACAAGCATGCCCATTACCGGTCCGGAAAGGAAAAAGAAAACATTGGCGCCCAGCGCGGCGTACATCATCTGCCATTCATCCACGCGAATCAGCTCTCGCGTGCGCATGCCTTCCTCCAGCAGTTCCGTCACCCGGCCCATCATGGGCCGAAAGACCTTTTCCACCAGCGGCGCGAGCGCATTCGCCTCGCCCTCGCGCAGCCGCATCAGCTCCTGCTGCATGAGGCTCTGAAAGGCGCGCTGCGAGTGGATACGATCAAAGTGGTTCAGCACAAACTGCACCAGCCGCTCGCCCGCGGAACGCCTGCCGCACATGGCGGCCATGCTGCTTGCAACCACGCGCTCGGCCACGGCTTCAAGAGCCGAGCTGTAGAGCGCCAGCTTGCTTTTGAAGTAGTAGTAGAGCAGCGCCTTGTTCACGCCAGCCGCCTCGGCAATCTGCTCGGTGCGCGCCCCGGCCAGCCCGTTCTCGCTGAACGCGGCGATGGCGGCGTCCAGAATGCGTGCGCGGGTCTGGTCGGCTCGCTCCGTTTGAGTTTTTGGCATGCTGCTGGGATTCATTTTTTAACTAACCGGTTAGTCAAGTATAGCGCCAATTGGGAAATCTGGCACAAGTGATTGTAAAAACAGTCCCGCATCAGTGTATGGTTTTAGAGCGGCCGGCTGTCCACGGCTTCGAGTAACGCAGCGGCCATCTCGTTCAGCGGCGTCGGGATGCCGTGCTTTGCGCCCTTGCGCAAGATTGCGCCGTTGCGCTCGTTCCACTCCATGCGCCGCCCCGCGAGCCGGTCGGCCAGCAGGGAGTTGACTGAGTCCGGCGGGTGTCTCCGGTACTGCTCCAGCACCTCTTCGCCAATCGACTCGCTCAACTGCGCGCCCTCGGCGCGGCCCACGGCGGCACACTCGGCCACCATCCTGAGCGCGACACGGCTCATGGCCTCACCGCGCAGCACACCGCTGGGCTGGAGCGCCAGCGCGCAGAGCGCGCCTACCGAGTTCATGCACAGCTTCCGCCACAGGGCGGTGGCGAAGTTATCGACAAGGCCGATCTCTACATCGCTGCCTGCGAAGAGAGCGGCAAACTCGCCGGCCAGCAGCGTGTTTTCGAGCTTCATGGCCGCTGCACCGCGCATCAGCACCACGCCGTCGTCTGCGCGTTCGGCCGGGCAGTCTATCACGACGGGAACCAGCCGCTCCGCACTCACATAGGGCGCGAAACGCTCGCGGTGCTCCACGCCGTTCTGGAGAATGGCCACGGGCGCGCCGTTAGCGCAGAGCGCGGAGAACCAGAGCGCGGTGCCGGCCGCGTCGTAGCCTTTGCTGGCGACGAGGACCCAGTCCACGGCTTCGGCCTGCGCCGGATCGGTCAGGTTGCGCGCGGCGACGCGCACCGCGCCGGCGTGTGTCTGCACGGTGAGCGCGGGCAGCGGCCGCCGCGTGCACAGCACAATCTCGTGTCCGCCTGCAGTTTCAAGCAGGCCCGCCACAACCCCGCCGATTGCTCCCACGCCAACGATTGCGACACGCGCCATGTCACGATCCTCCCAGGCCAAGCTGACTGCCACGAGAATTGTAGCGGGCCCGATCTGCGTCTGAATGGCGTTCCACTCTGGAAGACCCTGCTCCAAAGCAAATCCCCCGGTTCGTCGCCGGGAGATTGGCGAGATGCGGACGATGGGAAGGTACGCTTACCAAGGCAGCGCCTGGCCCAGGTGGAAGTAACCGCCGGTTGGGCCGTCGTCGGGCAGAGTGGCCAGCGCAAAGCTGGTCTTGCCGCCTTCTTCCAGTTCCATGGGAGCCTGCGAGCCGCCCATATCGGTCTTTACCCAGCCGGGATGCGCGGAGTTGACCTTGATGTTGGTGTCGCGCAGCTCATAGGCCAGGTGCACGGTGAACGCGTTGAGCGCGACCTTCGATGCATCGTACGCGAAGGACTTGGCGTGGTAGATGGGAGAGTTGGGATCGGCGTGCAGCGTGAGCGAGGCCAGGATGCTGGAGAGATTGACGATGCGCCCCGCGGCGCTCTGCCGGATGAGCGGCAGCAGGGCCTTGGTGAGCGCCACCTGCGCAAAGAAGTTGGTGCGGAAGACCCGCTCCAGCAGGTCCAGCGGCACCTCGGACGCGCTGTGCTCGGGGCCGCTGATGGGGAAGGCGCCGGCGGCAACGCCGGCGTTATTGATAAGAATGTCGAGCCAGCCGTAATGGGTGTTGAAGTAGGCGTGCGCCGCTGCGGGAGCTGCGGGATCGGCGATGTCGAGCTGGAGCAGGTCGGCATCGACGCCCGCGGCGCGCAGTTTGCCGAGCGCCTCTTCGCCCCGCTTCAGGTCGCGGGAGCTGATAACCACTTTCGCAACGTCTTTGAGCGCAAGCGCGGTCTGGAAGCCGAGTCCGCGGTTGCCGCCGGTGATGAATGCGATTTTCTTCGCCATGAGGACAGTTTCTCCTATGGTTGGTTCGATTCATGCGGGCTGTAGAAAGGTGCAGAGATCGCATGGCGCCGCCGTGCATTTGCGAAAGCCTGTCCGGTGGCGCTTTACTCCCTGCTTTTTACCAGCAGCGGCTTCAGCGCAGGCAGCAGCGTGTTGGCCAGGATAGCCGAGCCTTTGGCGGTGGGATGAATACCGTCGGCCTGGATAGTGCCGGCGACAGGAATCAGGTTCTTGTAGATCATGGGCACAAAGGCTACGTGATGATGCGCGGCCAGCGTGGCAAAGACCTGCTGGAAGGCGCGGATGTAGTCCGGGCCGTAGTTGGGAGGCAGCGTAATGCCGGCCAGCAGCACCCGGATGTGCGCTGTTTCCAGCGTGGTGAGCACCTGGTCGAGATTGCGGCGGGTGGTGTCGAGCGGCAGGCCGCGCAGGCCGTCATTGCCGCCGAACTCGACGATGACCACGTCCGGGCGCAGCGCAAGGATGCCGGGAAGGCTGGCAACCGCGTCGCTGGTGGTGGCGCCGCTGGTGCCACGGTTGAGTACCTTGTAGTGATAGCCTGCGGCAGCGAGGTCGCGCTCTAAAAAATCCGGATAAGCCTGGCCGTCTTCAAGTCCATAGCCGGCGGTGATGCTGTCTCCGAAGCAGATCAGCAGGTGCGCGCCGGCCGCTGCAACCGGCCGGACCCCGGCCAGGAAAAGGATGAGTGAAACAAGAAGGGCGCGGCGAGCGTACACAGGAATAGTGTAGAGGCTGAGGGGGAGCACGTGCAGGTCCCCGCCACGGCGGGTCTTCGGTCTGCCAGGGTGGATCTGCGACCTTCGATTCTACACTCAGGATGACGGCGCTTGTCATACGGGAGGGGCTCGGGTGATTGAAGTTCGGAGCGCGAAGAAGTGGATTCAGAACGGCGCGCGGCGCGTGGATATTTTGAAAGGGATTTCGCTCACGATTCCGGCGGGCCAGTTCATCGCTATCGTGGGCGCCAGCGGCAGCGGCAAGAGCACGCTGCTGGGACTGCTGGCCGGCCTCGATACACCGAGCGAAGGCGAGATATGGATCGATGGCGTGCCGGTTCACAACCTCGTCGAGTCAGAGCTGGCGGCCGTACGCGGACGCAAGATCGGATTCGTCTTTCAGTCCTACCAGTTGATCCAGACGCTCACGGCGCTTGAGAACGTGCTGCTGCCTTACGAGCTCAACGTGGAGGGCAATGGGTTGGCCAAGGCGCGGCAAATGCTCGATGAGGTGGGACTGCGCGAGCGTATGGATCACTATCCGATTCAGCTCTCGGGCGGCGAGCAGCAGCGGGTGGCGCTGGCGCGCGCGTTTGTGGCCGATCCGCCGATTGTGATGGCCGACGAGCCAACGGGCAATCTCGATTCAGTCAATGGCCGGCTGGTGCTCGACCTGCTGCTGGATCGCAATCGCAAGGCCGGCGCCACACTGGTGCTGGTGACCCACGATGCGGAAATAGCCGGCCAGGCAGACCGGAGGATCGTGCTCAAGGATGGCTTGATCGCGGAAGATACACTGCCCTTTGTAGCTGCCGAAGCTCTTGTCCAGAACGGGGAAAAGAATGGCTAAGCGTGCGTTGAGCTGGCGGCGCGCGGCGGCCATCGCGTGGCGCGATCTGAAGTCGGCCCCCGGCAAGTTTGCGTTTGTGGCGCTCAGCGTGGCCGTGGGCGTGGCGGCGCTGGTGGGCGTACGTGGATTGAGTGACAGCTTCCGGCGCACGCTCACGGAACAGGCGCGGTCGCTGATGGCCGGCGACCTGAGCGCGCGCATCGTCCATCCGCCGGGCGCGGACGAGATGAAAAAGATTGCGGACCTCGCGCAACAGAATACCGGAATGCGCTCCACATGGGTGACGGAGACCATCTCCATGGCCTCCGTGCCGGAGGATCCGGCGCCGCTGCTGGTTTCGCTCAAGGCCGTCGATCCGAACGAATATCCCTACTACGGAACGGCAGAGCTGCAGCCGGCGATGAGCCTGGAGCAGGCGCTGGCGGGCGACTCGGCGGTGGTAGCGGACGAGTTTTTGATCCGCATGAATGCGCGCGTGGGCGATACGCTGCGGCTGGGCAGCGTGAGCTTCCGCATCGCCGCGGTGCTGATGCAGGAGCCGGATCGCATCACATCGGGCGCGGGACTCGGACCGCGGGTGATGATCTCGCAGGATGCGCTCCAGCGGACCGGGCTGGTGGCGCCGGGCAGCCGGGTAAGCGAGCGGCTGCTGGTGAAGCTGCCGGAGCAGTTGCCGCGTGGCGTTACCGCAGATGCGGAGACGGCCGCGGTGCGCAGCAAGCTGGAGAGCGCGCTGCCCGACGCGCAGGTGATGGACTTCCGCGAAGGCAATCCAGCGCTGAGCCGCGGGCTCGACAACGCGACGTCGATCCTGAGCCTCATCTGCCTGGTGGCGATGGTGCTGGGCGCGATTGGCGTAGCCATGGCGATGCACGCGCACCTTGAGCAGCGCATGGACATGCTGGCGATTCTCAAGGCGCTGGGCGCAGGATCAGCCGATCTGCTGCGCATCTTTCTGCTGCAGACCATGGGACTCGGGCTGACCGGCGCGCTCATCGGCGTGGCCGCGGGCGTGGGTGTAATGGCGGCGCTGCCTTCAGCGTTTGGAAATCTGCTTCCTGTTTATGTGACGCTCGCCATTCCCTGGCAGTCGGGGCTGGCCGGGCTGGGCATGGGATTGCTGACAACATTGCTTTTCTGCCTGCCGCCGCTGCTCGACGTGCGCGGCGTGCGGCCGGTGCTGGTGTTGCGCAGGCTGGTGGAGCAGGGCGCTGGCGGTGTGCGGGGATTCCTCGACCGATGGTTGAAGCGATGGCCGCAGTTGCTGCTTTCCACGGGACTTCTGATTCCGCTCATAGGCATCGCGTGGGTGTTGTCTGATTCGGCTGCCGTAGGCGTGCGCTTCGGTTTTGCCTTCGCAGGCGCACTTGTCGTGCTGCTGATTCTTGCGGCAGTGACGCTCTTCGCGCTGCGCGTGCTGCTCAATGGCGTGCGCCTGCAGATTCCGCCGTCGCTGCGGCATGGGCTGGCGAATCTCTACCGTCCCGGCAACCAGTCGGCGGCGGTGCTGGCCGCTCTGGGAACCGGCGTCATGCTGATCCTGGCGGTTTATCTCATTCAAACCGACATTCTGCGCGACCTGCGCGAGACGGCTTCGCCGCGCATCCCCAACGTCTTTCTTGCCGATATTCGCCAGGACCAGGTCGCCGGCGTGAAGGAATTCTTCGCACATCAGCCGGGCGTGCGTGAGCCGCTGGATACGATCCCGGTGGTGATGGGGCGGTTCGTCTCTATCAAGGGGCAGCCGCTTGAAAAGATGAAGGGCCAGCATTTTCCGCTGCGCATGCTGGAAAGCGCCGAGCTGAGCTGGGCCGATGCGCCGCCTGAGGGGGACAAAATCACTGCCGGCGCATGGTGGAAGGATAAGAGCGCGACCGAGATTGCGGTGGGCGAAGGCGTTGCGAAGCGCCTGCATCTCGACGCCGACTCCAGCGTGGAACTGGAAACGGGGGGCGTAACGCGGACGCTGAAGGTAAGCGCGATCTATCGTGCCGATGGGCAGCATCTGGGCGCGCGCGTGGAGTTTGTCGTGCCGTCGGGGCTTGCCGGCGATCAGCCATCGACATGGTATGGCGGCGTGCGCATTGACCCGAAGCAGGTGGGCGCCATGGAGCGCGGGTTGTTTGCAGCCTATCCCACGGTAACGGTGATCAACGTGGCCGATGTGCTGGAGCGCATCGAGAGCGTCGTAGACCAGATCACGTTTGTCGTCCGGCTGCTGGCGGGCTTCTCGATTCTCGCGGGGTTGATGATTCTGGCTTCGAGCATCGCCAGCACGCGGTTCCGGCGCATGCGTGAGGCCGTGGTGCTCAAGACGCTGGGCGCCACGCGCATGCGCATCGTGCGCACCTTCAGCGTGGAGTTCAGTGTGCTGGGCCTGCTGGCCGGCGCCGTGGGCGTGGTGTTTGCCAACATTCTCACGCGCGTATTGCTGCGCAGGCTGGACGTAGCGTTCCGCGTCGAGTGGGGCGCTACGTTTCTGGCCCTGTTTGGAACGGCGGTGCTGGCCACGGCGACGGGATGGATCGCGAGCTACCGGATCCTGGGGCTCAGGCCACTGGAGGTTCTGCGGGAAGAGTGAATACTGGCCGGCGTTGCCGGCCAGGCCGCAGCAGGCGATTTGCATCAGAAAGAAAATCCCGCCTTCGGCGCAGGTCGAAGGCGGGGCACCCATTCAGTCATTCGGTGCAAAAACTCGGTGACTCAAGGCTCAAAACTCCTCGCCGGATTCAACCGGCGGTAAAACATCGTCTTCGCGTGCCATCCAGACGTAGAGCGTGGGCATCAGAAAGACACCGATAATGAGGTTCGCGAGCAGGCCGCCGACGATGACGATGGCGAAAGGCCGCTGCGAGTCAGAACCGATGGCGTGCGAGAGTGCTGCGGGCAACAGCCCCAGCGTAGCCACAAGCATGGTCATCATGATGGCGCGCAGGCGCAGAACGGAGCCGTCGACGGCCGCGGCAATGATGTGCTCTTCATTGGACTCCTCCATGCCCTTGCGCCGCGAGCGGAGCTGGTTGATGAACTCGATCATGATCACGCCGATTTCGACCGCGACCCCGAAGAGCGCAAGGAAGCCAACCGCCGACGAGACAGAGAAGTTGGTGTGCGTGAGGAAGAGCGCCAGCGGCCCGCCGACGGAAGCCATGACGACGCTCACCAGGATCAGCATGGCCCATTTGAACGAGCGGAACATGGTGTAAAGGATGAGGAAGATGGCCAGCACGGTAACCGGCACGACAATGGCCATGCGGCGATTGGCACGCTGCTGGCTCGCGAACTCGCCAGCCCACTCGATGTGGTAACCCGCGGGCAGCGTTACATTTTTCGTCACCTTGTCAATGGCTTCTTGCACCGTAGAGCCCAAGTCGCGGCCGCGCACCGAGTACTTGATGGCGATGTAGCGCTGGCCGCCTTCGCGGTAGATCTCTTCCGCGCCGTCGTCGGTAGAAACTTTGGTGAGCTGCGCAAGCGAGACGCGCTCGCCTGACGGCGCCAGCAGGCGTATATCGTCGATGGCCTCGCGCGTGTCGCGATACGGCTTCTGGTAGCGCAGCGTGACATCGTAGCGCGCCTCGCCCTGCTGCACCTGCGTGACGGCGTTGGAGCCGACCGCGGTCTGGATCGCATCCTGGATGTCGGAGACGTTGATGCCCCAGCGCGCGGCGGCCTCGCGGTCCACGGTGTAGTTGAGATTCGGCTGTCCGATGATGCGGAAGATACCGAGATCGGCGATGCCGCGCACCGTGGCCATCTGCGCCTGAATCTCTTCCGCCTTGCTCTCCAGCTCGCGCAGGTCGTCGCCGTAGAGCTTGACGGCAAGCTCGCCCTTCACGCCGGAGACAGCCTCTTCCATGTTGTCGGAGATGGGCTGCGAGTAGTTCCAGATGACACCGGGGAAGCGCTGCAACTGCTTGTCCATGGCGGCGATCAGCAGGTCTTTGTTCTGGTGGAAGATAGGCCGCCACTGATCCATCGGCTTGAGATCGACGAAGTACTCGGTATCGAAGAAGCCGGTGGTGTCGGTACCGTCGTCGGGGCGCCCGGTCTGGCTCACGACCTGCGTAACCTCGGGGAAGGAAGCCATGACGACGCGCGCCTTGTTGGTGAAGTCGATGCTGGCCGTGGGGCCTTCGCTGGGCGGCAATGTGCCGCGCACCCAGATGGAGCCTTCATCGAGATGTGGCAGGAACTCCGATCCGATGGGGCCGCCGAACGAGAGATAGATAGCGACAGCGAAAAGGAACGCAGAGATGCCGAGAGTCCAGTTGCGGTGCAGGATGGCGGCGCGCACGGCGGTGCGATAGTGGCGCGTGAGCCACTCCATGAGCGGATTCTTCCATTCCTTTGCGCCTTTGCCGTAAATCACGCTGCCCATCACCGGCGCCACCAGGATGGCAAAGATGAGCGCGCCCAGCAGCGCGAAGCAGACCGTCCACGCCATGGGCTTGAAGAGCCGCCCTTCAACGGCCTGCAGGGTAAAGATGGGCAGGTAGGACGTGATGATGATGCCGCGCGCAAAGAAGACCGGCCGCTGCACCTCGTGCGCGGCCTCGCGAATCTTCTGCGCTGGCGTGCGCGTGTCGTCGCCGTGCGCAAGATGGCGGACGATGTTCTCGATCATGACTACCGAGCCGTCGACGACCATGCCGAAGTCGAGCGCGCCCAGCGAGAGCAGGTTGGCCGGAACGTGGATGAGGTTCAGGCAGATGGCGGCGAACATGAGCGCAAAGGGAATGGTGAGCGCCACAACGATTGCGCCGCGCACGTTGCCCAGAAACAGCAGCAGGATAATCGAGACCAGGATCATGCCCGCGCTCAGGTTATCTTCCACGGTCTTCACGGTGAACTTCACCAGATCAGATCGATCGAGGAAGGGAACTACCTTCACGCCTTTGGGCAGGATGCCGCTGTTGAGCTTGTTTACTTCCTCGTGAATACCCTGCAGAACCGGATCGGAGTCATCGCCTTTCTGCAGCAGCACGATGCCTTCCACGGTGTCGGGGTTGTCGATGATTTCGCCGTTTGGCAGATGCGTGGTGCGGCCGATCTGCCCGAGGCGGATCTTGGCGCCCTGCACCACGG
>JASHPJ010000122.1 GCA_030038195.1 Acidobacteriaceae bacterium | reverse complement strand
GTCCCGATGTCGAAAGGTGGCCCCGTCCAGCGCAGGACTTTGAACTTGCCCCGACGCAGCTCGCCGGCCACGACGATGGCGGGCAGCAGGCCCAGGCCCAGGCCGGCGGCGATACACTGCTTCATCGCCTCAACGCTGGAGAACTCCGTGATATTGCCGGGGCGCACGTTTTGCAGGGTGAGAACCCGGTCGAGCTTATTGCGGTAACCGCAGCCAGGCTCGGTGAGCAGCAGGTTTTGTCCCTCGAGGTCGGCGGGCCTGACGGCGGACTTGCGCGTGAGGGGATTGCTGGCGTGGCCGCAGAGCAGGATCTTCTCCTGCCGCACCGGCACCGAGACCAGCGCGGCATTGGAGACCGAATCGCACATGCAGAGGACCATGTCGAGCTTGCCGCTCTCGAGCTCGACGGGCAGAGTCTCGTTCAGCTCCGGGCGGAAGCTGAGCTCGACGTGGGGAAAACGCTGGCGGAAGGCGCGCAGAACGGGCGGCAGGCGATAGGCAAGGATGCTCTCAGGCGAGCCGATGCGCAGCGGCCCGCTGGGCGCGGAGCCGGAGCGGAGGGCGCGCTGGCCCTGCTCCATGGCGGCGAGAGCTTTTTCGGCAAAGGGCTGGAAGCGGCGGCCGGCGTCAGTGAGCGCGACGCGGCGGCCGAGGCGGTCAAAGAGCGGTACGCCCAGCTCTTCCTCGAGGGCGCGAATCTGCGCGGTCACGTTCGACTGCACGGTGTGCACCTTCTCCGCCGTGCGCGTGAAGTTGAGCTCGTCGGCGAGGACGCGAAAGATCTGGAGCTGCCGGACTTCCACGAATCCATCTCCATTTAAGATGGAGCCAATCCTATCAATCTATTGGACGGATGGTCAAGACGGGCCCACACTCGCAGCATGAGAGCCGAACTTCCCCGTACCCGTCTTGCCGGTTATCGTTTTGTGCTGCCGGCCTCCGCGTTTTGCCTGCTGGTTGCCGGAGCGCCGATCCTGGGCGCGCAGCCGTTGAACGAGAGTGCGCCGGCCCAGGCTGCCGGCGCGCCCGCGGCGCTGGTTTTCTTTGCCCAGCACCGCATGCCGGAGACGTTGTGGAGGGCGCTGTTTGCGGCCATGCGCGCCAACCTGCCGGAGCTGGCGGAGGAGATTCCGGCCATCGATGCGAATCCTGCGCTGGTTCGCGGCGACACCCTCGCTCACGGGGATACGCTGCCCCAAGGGATCACGGTCTATCTCCACGGCGATTGCGGCCACTCGCTGGAGCCGGCGACTTTTGTCGTGGGCGTGCGGCTGGGCTGGGTGCTCAAGGTGGGCGAGCGGATCGAGCCTGTAATTCACGTGGAGTGCGCGCAGATTGCGCAGGAGATCTCCTGGCGCACGGAATGGATGACCCGGGATCAGCGTGAGGCCGCGATGGCCGAGGCGCTGGCGCGGGTGATTCTGCACGAATGGGCGCACATTGCCCTGCAGAGCGCGGTGCATGGGCCGAAGGGCATCACCAAGGCGGGGTTCGGCGTGGACGACCTGCTACCCGGCGACCGGCTGGCGCAAGTCCCCGCGCACGGACCGCGATAGATTCTCCTGTATGGACACGGCCGGCAGCCGCGGGATTGCGGGCTGCCTGCCGGCGGACCATAAGGACGAGCCCTTCGTGGGATCAATAAATGAATGAAATGGAATAAGTTATACATTTTGGGCCGGGAGCCGTTTTGAACCCTGCAGAGGCAAACGAAAAAAGAGTGTTGAAGAGGATGACACCTTTGAGTCATGAAGCGGTACGGTGCGTTTATAAGGTGATTATAATCACTAGTGCGAGCGCAAACGTGCGCTCATCAGAATCCTACCCGAAGGGAATCCCGCCAAATGGCGACTGGAGACCTGGCCCTGGGTCAAGAACAGGGCTCACTGAGCGCGCGCCAGCGCGTTGCCAACGACTTCAGCATCATCGTAGCAACGGTTAACGGATCCGGCTCCCAATCCGCCAATAGCGTGCTGCTGAAAAGCATCTTCGGAATGGGGGTTCCCGTCAGCGGCAAGAACCTCTTTCCCTCGAATATCGCCGGCTTACCCACCTGGTACACCATCCGCGCCAGCAAATACGGTTACGTGGCCCGCAAGCGCGAGTGCGAGGTGCTGGTGGCTCTCAACCCCGAGACCGCGCGCGAAGATGTCCTGAATCTGCCCACCGGCGGCGTAGCCATCTACGAAGAGAACCTGAATCTGAAGCAGTACCGCAGCGACGTGGTCTGCTACCCGGTTCCGTTCGACAAGCTTACCGCGGCCATCTGCCCTGAAGCCAAGCTGCGCAAGCTGGTAAAGAACATGGTGTACGTAGGCGTGGTGGCGCAGCTTCTCGCCATCGACCTCGAGGTGATCGAGAAGAGCGTCAAGAAGCAGTTTGCCAAGAAGCAAAAGGTCTTCGACCTGAACTTTGGCGCCGTGAAGGCCGGCCACGACTACGCGCAGGCTACCTTTACCAAGCAGGACCCCTACTACATCGAGCACATGGGCAGCACGACCGGCAAGATCATCATTGACGGCAACGCGGCCTGCGGCATGGGCGCCGTGTTTGCCGGCGTCACCGTGGTGGCGTGGTATCCCATCACGCCTTCGACCTCGCTGATCGAGGCCACGACCGACCTGCTCAAGAAGCTTCGTATCACCCCCGAGGGCAAAGCCACCTTCGCCGTTGTGCAGGCCGAGGACGAGCTGGCCGCCATCGGCATGGTGCTGGGCGCAGGCTGGGCCGGCGCGCGCTCCATGACCTCGACCTCCGGCCCCGGCATCTCGCTCATGGCCGAGTTCGCCGGCCTGGGCTACTTCGCCGAACTTCCCGGCGTCATCTTCGACGTGCAGCGCACCGGCCCGGCCACCGGCATGCCCACGCGCACCTCGCAGGCTGACCTGCTCCCGGTCGCCTTCCTCTCGCACGGCGATACCAAGCATGTCGTCCTGCTGCCTGCCAACGTGAAAGAGTGCTTCGAGTTCAGCCAGGAGGCCTTCGATCTTACCGAGCGGCTGCAGACCCCGGTCTTCGTGCTCACCGATCTCGACCTGGGCATGAACAACTGGATGTCCGAGCCCTTTACCTATCCTGACAAGCCATTCGACCGCGGCAAGGTGCTTACTGCCGAGGATCTCAATCGTCTGGGCGGATTTGCGCGCTACAAGGACGTGGATGGCGACGGGGTTGGCTGGCGCACGCTGCCCGGCACCAAGCATCCCAAGGCTGCGTACTTCACGCGCGGCTCAGGGCACAACGAGAGCGCCGGCTACACCGAGAAGCCCGACGACTACGTCAACCTGATGGACCGACTCGCGCGCAAGTTCGAGGGCGCGCGCAAGCTGGTTCCTGCCCCGGTGGTGGTGAAGGATGGAACCTCGAAGGTAGGCTTCCTGGCCTTCGGCACCACCGACTTCGCGCTCCGGGAGAGCCTTGACCAGATCCAGGCCGAGTATGGGCAGAGCGTGGACTACGTCCGCATCCGCGCCTATCCCTTCGCGCAGGAGATTCACGACTTCGTGGCTTCGCACGAGCGCGTCTACGTCGTCGAGCAGGACCGCGACGCGCAACTGGCCAGCCTGCTCAAGCTCGATCTGCCCGGAGAACAGGCCGCCAAGCTGCGCAGCATCCTTCACTATAACGGCCTCCCGGTCGATGCGCGCACCATCACCGAAGAGTTCGCGACCAAGGAGGGCCTGTAATGGCTACCGCAACCCCAGCTCCCAAAATCAATCGCATCGGCCTTCCCGTCGTGGAGTACCGCGGCGGCAAGTCCACGCTCTGCGCCGGCTGCGGCCACAATGCCATCTCCGAGCGCATCATCGACGCCATGTTCGAGATGGGCGTGGAGCCGGAGCGGGTGATCAAGATGAGCGGCATCGGCTGCTCGTCCAAGAGCCCGGCCTACTTCATGAACCGCGCGCACTCGTTCAACAGCGTGCACGGCCGCATGCCCTCGGTCACCACCGGCGCGCTGCTGGCCAACAGCACCGTGCAGGCGCTGGGCGTCTCCGGCGACGGCGACACCGCCTCCATCGGCATGGGCCAGTTCGTTCACCTGCTGCGCCGCAACCTGCCCATGATCTACATCATTGAAGACAACGGCGTCTACGGCCTCACCAAGGGCCAGTTCTCGGCCACGGCGGACATCGGCTCCAAGCTCAAGACCGGCGTCATCAACGACCTGCCGGCCATTGACACCTGCGCGCTTGCCATCCAGTTGGGCGCCACGTTTGTGGGCCGCTCCTTCTCAGGAGATAAGAAGCAGTTGCTGGCCATGCTCAAGGCGGCCATCGCCCACAAGGGAACCGTGATGCTCGACGTGATCAGCCCCTGCGTCACCTTCAATGACCACGAGGGCTCGACCAAGAGCTACAAGTTCCTGCAGGAGCACGACGAGCCGATCAACGAGATCGGATTCGTGCCCAGCTTCGAAGACATCGAGGTCGATTACGATTCCGGTGAAGTCTACGACGTGCAGATGCACGACGGCTCAAGCCTGCGGCTGCGCAAGCTGCGCGAGGAAGGCTACGACCCGACCGACAAGATTGAGGCGGTGCGTACGCTCACTGAGGCGCACGAAAAGGGCGAGATTCTTACCGGCGTCTTCTACGTTGACACCAGGAAACCCACGTTCCTTGACCTGCTCAACCTGGTCGATGAGCCGCTGGCCACGCTGCCCGAGTCAGTCACGCGTCCTTCCAGGGAAGCGCTCGACAGCCTGATGCACAGCCTGCAGTAGCAACATCACTCCGTGCCCCATCCCTAACCAGTTGTCATCCTGAGCGAGGGTCGTCCGCCGTAGCGGACGACCAGAGTCGAAGGTCAAAGATCCGCCGTGGCGGGACCTGCGGTTGCGTTTTTCTACGGGTCGTCGGATGCCGCCAGGGTGGGAGATCACTGAAGCATCCATTCTCAAATCTCCCACCAGTCGAACTGCATCATCCGCGGATAGTAAAGCCCGCCGCGAATCTGCGTGTCCTGGCCGCGTAGATTCCGCAACACCTGCGCATAAACCTCGATCTGCGGCGCAAAGATTTTTCTCAGCTCCGGCAGCGCAGTCCCCGGTGCTGCACCGTCCTCGTGCGCCGTCTTGTAGTCCACAATCCACCACGCATCGCCGTCCGCCGAGAGCGGTTCTGCCCCGGCGCGAAACACGCGATCCACCTGCACGGTGCGCAGGCGTCCGTTCACGACGCCCGCCCATCGCGCCTCGCTGGCCGCGTCCGGATGCGGTGAAAGAATCCACTGCGCCCTGGCGTCCTGCGCGGCCTGCTGCACGATCTCCATCGCCCGCGCGGCGATCTGCGCAGCCTGCTGGCGCTCGATGCCGGCGCCGCGCGCCAGCGCCGCGATGCGCGGCTCCATGCGCGCCAGCGCGGCGCGCGCGCTGTTCCAGTCCGCGGAGCCACGGAGTTGCGCCAGCTCCTGGAGCAGCACGTGCACGCCCACGCCCAGCGCGCGCGAGTGCACGCCGCCCTCGTGGCGCTGGTAGAGCTTTCCCATGCCGGCAAGCGGCGGCTCCAGGGTAGATGCGATGCTTTCGGCTGCGGGGATATGCGCATCTGCGGGCAGGCGGCGCAGCATCGTGCCGCGGTTCGGAGCCGGCATTGTCTGCAGGTTGTCTGCCTGCGCGGCGAGGGCCTCAACCTGCGCCTCGCGCGGCGCGCGCCATGCGTCAAAAGCCCGGCGCGCATCGGCTGCGAGCGCCGGCCACGCGATTTTGAGCAGGCTTTCGCGCGGCTCCAGCAGCGTGAGCGATCCGTTCGGCTCGGTCTTGTACGCCGGGTGCGCAAACAGATGCAGCTCTTCGCGCGCGCGCGTAGCAGCCACGTAGAGCAGGCGGCGCATCTCCTGCGATTCGCGTTCGTGATAGACGCGCTCCACCCAGCGCCTGGCCGCGCTGCTCTCGGCGCCCTTCGAAGGCAATGGCGCGACCAGGAATTCGGTCGGCTCCTCCGCATCGCCGGGCTCGGCAACGCCGCGTTCGAGCCAGGAGAGCAGCTTGAGATCGCCGTGCCATGTTCCGGCCTGTAATTCGGGCACGATGACCACTTCGAACTCCAGCCCTTTCGACTTGTGGATGGTCATCAACTGTACGCCGCACTCGCTCTCCGCATCTGGATCGGGCTGTGCCTTGAGATCGGCGAGCGCGGCATCGAGCGCGGGACCGAAGATATCCTGCTCCCCTTCCGGCAGTGCATCCAGTGCGCGCCAGAGCAGATCGAGGTTGGCGCGCGCGGCTGCGTCCACGCACTGCGGGCCGCCCAGCGCAAGCCATACCTGCTCAATCCACGTGCCCGGCGACGCGGCGGGCTGCGTGAAACGCAGCCGCGGCGCGGATTCAACCGTGCGCAGCACGCGCTCTGCGGCAGCGCGGCCCTCGGCGCTCAGCAGTGGCAGTCGTTCGGCGACCAGCTCCGGCACGGGCCGCCGGATCAGCGCGGCATCGTCGGCGCTGGTGAGCGCATGCAGGTCGGCCAGCGAAAGGCCGCACCACGGCGCGCGCAGCGCGCCAAGCCAAGCCACGCGATCGTGCGGGTTGAGCAGTGCGCGCGCCAGCGCCAGCGCATCCAGGATCTCCGGCCGCTGCTGCAATTCTTCAAGGTCCACGGCACGAAAAGCAATCCGCGCCGCGCGCAGCGCTTCGGCAACCGGGGCAAGCGCCTTGTGGGTCCGGCCGAGAACGGCTACGCGATATTTCTCTCCGTTTGCGCGCGCCTGCCGCATGCGCGGCAGATGGCTGCGCACCAGATCGACCATCTCTTCAGCCTGTTTTTGCAGCGCCGTTTCGCGTTCGCCGGCAATGCGCTCTGCGGCGCCATCGCCGGCTGCCGCGGCGCGCCTGGAGTCGGGCATGAACGCGAAATGCAGCTCCATGCGCGGTGTTGGATCGTCTGCGGGAGCGGGCTCGGCGCGCGCAGGCTCTGCCGGCGCGAAATGCACGCCGCTGCCGTCATCGGCCTCGAAGACCTCGCTGAAAAATTTGTTGAGACGTGTGACCAGCAGCCTCGCGGTGCGAAAATTCGCAAAGAGACGGACAGAATCGAATGCCAGCGGAAGATTGTCCGGAATTTCGAGACCGATGCGCTCGACGCGCGGAAAAAGCTCGGCGTCTGCATCGCGGAAGAAGTAGATAGACTGCATGGGATCGCCGACCACGAAGCAGGTGCGGCCCGCGCGTTCTTCCCAGGCGGCGATCAATCGCGCCAGCAGACGATGCTGCCGCCGGCTTGTGTCCTGAAACTCGTCCACCAGCAGGTGACGGATACCGTCGGCGACGGCCAGCGCGGCCTCGCTGGGGATGCCGCTCTCGCCGCGCAGCACGCTTTCGGCAATCTGCGCAACTTCGGTGTAGTCGGCGTGCGCGGACTCGGCAAAGACCACCTGCAGCTCGCCTGCGGCGCGGCGCAGCAGCGCAAAGCAGGCGCGCAGGATGCGCCAGTCGTCCTCGGCGTAGCGCAGGGGAGGGAGATCCGCTGCGGCGGCCAGCGCAGACTCGAGCCCCGGAATCTTGCCGAGGTCCGCAATCAAATGCATGAGCCGGTTCTTCTCCTGCTTGCGATCCACAGGAAATCCATGGCGTTTGTCAACCTGTTTGCGAAAGCTGCCACCGGTCAACAGCAGCCGGGCCAGGCATGCGCAGGCCTGCTGCGCTTCTTCTATCGCCGCAGCGTCTGCAAATGGCGCCATCGGAAACTCGGCCAGCTCAGCCAGCTCCTGAAACAGCGCAGCCGCGCCCTGCGTGCAGGCGAAGCGCGCCAGCGCGTGCGCTTCCTTGCGCGCATGCGGAGCCTGGTCGAGCAGGCTGCTCAACCTGGTTAACGCGTTGCGCGCTGCGTTGCAAAAGGGAGCTTCCAACTGCGCGCGCAGCGCATCCCAGTCGGGATCGCGGTCGAGCACAAAGCCGTGCATCCAGCGGTCGCGCTGCGCCAGCATCTTCACAAGCTGGTCTTCAATCTCGCGCCAGCCGTTGTCGCGCCACAGAAGCAGCGCTTCAATGGATTCGCGCAGCACCGCATCGTTGCGATCATCGATGGATTCGAGGGTGCGGCGCGCGGCCCGGCGATACAGATCGAAGGGCTGTTCGCTGATGTCGAGCCCTCCGCCTAGGCTCGAAAGCAGCGGACGCTGCAGCGCCAGCTCGCGGCAGAACGAGTCGATGGTGGAGATGCGCAACTGGCCGGGCAGGTCGATGAGATTCCAGCCGCGGGATCGCGAGCGCGCCAGCGCACGCTGCGCCAGCGATTCCATGGAGAAGCCGTCGCCGGCGGTTGCAGCGTGTGAGCGTGCGGCGGCCTTTTCAAGCTCCGCCAGGATGCGATGCCGCATCTCCGCGGCTGCGGCCTTGGTAAATGTGATGGCGACGATCTGTCCGGGATCATCGACTTCGCTCAGCAGGCGCAGAAAGCGGCGCGTGAGCAGGTCGGTTTTGCCGGAGCCGGCAGGCGCGCGCACCAGTACCGAGCGGGTTGCGTCGAGCGCGCGGCTGCGTTCGCGCTGATCGGGAGGCGGAGTCCGGGTTGCAGCGTCAGGCATCGCCGGGCTCCTCTTCGTTGGCGTCGTCTGCAGGCGCGCGATTTTCGCGAACCCGGCAGAGCGCTTCAAGACCGCAGCGCTCGCAGGTCTGCGGATAATCGCGGGGATCGACTTCGGCGCGGCCTCGGACGAACGCCATCGCCATCTTCTCGATGTAATCGCGCCAGTCGTCAAGCTCCAAACGGGTGTAAGGCTTCTTCACTAGTGCGCTCTGGCTGCCGAGACCGGGTAACAACTCGCCTTTGGCGTCGAGCACGCGTCCCGCGAAGCTGTGCTGACTGGCGCGCGCCCTTGCGAAGACGAGGCCGGCGAGCTCGTCGAGTGGGTGCTCGAGAGCGAAGCCCGCATACAGCGGCAGTTGAACGTCGTCCGGGCGCGGCAGCTCCCACGACGCCGGTGAAACGTTTCCGGTTTTGTAGTCGATGACGAGAAATTTGCCGTCGCCGAGGCAGTCGATGCGATCGAGGCGCAGCCTGAGCGTAAGCCCCTCGATGGAAGCCGTGGCGTCCATCTCGGTTCCCACCACGGTGAACGGAATGCGCGCGAGCTCGAAGCGGAGCCATTCCGTAATCAGCTCGATCAGCCGCGTTTCCTCGAGCTTCAGGTAGCGTTGCGGCATCTGCTCGCGCGCGCCGGGCGGCATTCTTCTCTCCAGCGCGCCGCGCGCGTGCTGCTGCACAAAGGCGCGCAGGTCGGCGATCTCCGCAAGCTCGGTGTGGCTGCGGATTCCGTTTGGCGGCCCGCTCCACACGGAATGAAGAACCGCATGCAGCAACTGGCCGCGCTGCGCGGCGGTGAGCGCCGGCTCTGCCGGCTCCCATCGCTCGGCGCCCAGCCGCGCCGTGGCAAATGCCTTGAACGGACACTGCGATTGGGCCGTGAGAACGCTCGATCCACCTTCAATACGCTCCAGCGGGAAGGGAATCTGGCTGCGGTCTTCCCATGCGATGGTCTGCGCGGAGTGCGCAGCGGGCGCAGCCAGTCCCAACGGCAATGGAACAGGCTCGCCGGCGAAGCTTGTGACCAGCCGCGAGGGCCGTGCTTCGACGCCCTCGCTCTGGCGCGCATAGCTAAAGCAGAGTTCCGGCGCGGAGGCGCGCAATCGCTCTGTGACCGAGTGCGCCAGATTCCAGTCAAGCTGCGCAGTGGCGTGTGGCATTCCGGCGTCGCGCTGCACGTCGAGTGGAAGCAGCGGATGCGTCGTGCCGCTGGCGGGCCATGCATCCTCGCTGGCTCCAAGGAACCAGATGCCGTCCGCAGTGAGGCCGGCCGACTCTGCGGGTCCGGCAATGACGATGGGCGCGTCCTGCGATTCGGGCGCAAAGAGCGTTTCATGCAGCGCGCGTTCAACTGCGGCAAGAAAGTCGGCCCAGCGCATGCGCCGGCCGTCGAAGCCAAGCGATGCACAGTCGTCCAGTATGCGCTCCCAGCGGCGCATCACCTGGAACCCCACGCTTGAAAGCGCACGGCCGCCGGGCCATCCGACGATGCGGAGCAGCTCGGATGCGAGCTCGGCCCACGCGTGCGCCTGTGCGGTAGCCTCGCGCTGCGCAGGCGTGGAGTGAGTCCGCAGAAACTCTTCGAGGCGGCGCTTGGCCTGGGTCATGCGCATGGCCCAGGAGGCAGGCAGCGGCTCGCCGGCGCGCTGATTCAGGAAGGTGTCGAGCCGCCAGCGCGTGCGCTCCAGGCCGCGGCGGCGCAACGCGCGCATGAACCCGGTGAGCGTGCGTGATTCAGCGGCGTCAACGGCGGTGATTTCAGCGGAGAAGAGCCAGTCGACAGCCTGTTCGTCGAGTGCATCCGTGAGCCAGCGCAGCGCCAGGAGCGCGCCGCGCGCCAGCGCCACGCCGTGCAGCGGAACGCCAAGGGAAAATTCAAAGAGCGAATCGGCTGCGCTGCCGGCGGAGCCGCCTTGAAGAAAGCCCGCCGCGGCGGGGAAGGCGCGCTCCATTGCGCCGCGGCGGCGGGCTGCATCCTGGGTAATGACCAGCAGGCGCGCGCTGGGATGCGCGGCGAGCTGCTGCCCGCACCACAGCGCGCATGCGGTGAGCTCGGCCTGCTCATCGGCGGCCTGGTAGAGCAAAACGTGCGATGCGGCCTGATCGCGCGGCGCTTCGCGCCAGTCGCCAAAGGCATCGAGAAGCGCGCGCTGCGTGGGCAGCATGCGATCGAAGCCGGCGGCGAGCAGCGGCACGCGGCTGCCCGGCTCCGATGGAAGGATCTCCGCAAGGTCGAGCGCCATGCGCGCGCTGCTCAGCAGGCCCTGTGCGCGGCAAGCATCGTCAAAGGCCGTAAGCCACTGGCTGAAGATGCCGGCATCCTGCTGCCAGCCACGGCGCGCCGCGGTGCGGAGAAAGCGCGGCGCGTAGAGGCAGAGCAGGCGATGCGCATCCATGGCCATGCGCGCGATGCGATGGCGCGGCGCTTCAAGAAGCGCGGCGCTGGGCCGGTGCTGCGCCACGATCCCGGCCCACAGCGACTGCTCCTGCAGCGCGCTGAGCGCCATGCGGCCGTCCGCGCAGCGTTCCAGCCACGCGTCGCGCAAAAATCCGTCCCAGTCCTGGATGTCGGGTGCGGGCCAGGCGGCGAGTCCTTCCGCGCGACGGGCGCGATGATAAGCCGCTGTGAGCGCGCGCGCGGCGCGCTCGCTGGCCGCGACGACGCGTCCGCCGCCACGCAGCCAGGCATCGATCTCCGCGGCGGAATTTGGCCCCATCTCAGCGTTATACGACAGCCGGGCGCGGCCTTGCCACAAGGCGCATGTGGCTGCCTATACTTGTGCGTTCGATCAAATTGCCAATGAGGAAGACCCGGATGAAGAGAAGGATCTGCATTTTGGTTCAGGCCGGCATAGCGCTGCGGCTGTACAGCGCGGCTGCCGGCGTTGCGCAACAGGTAACGCTGGACCCCGGCAGGATGGCGCGGGTTGGATCAGTAGACGAGCGCTTCCAGTCCTACAACGTGGAGATGGTGGAGGTGACCGGAGGCCGTTTCTGGAAGCCGTATGCAAGTGCAGCCGAGTCTGCGCCGCCGCATCCCGGGTTGACGGCTCCAGGAGGCATCGATCCCTCGCTTTACCAGTATCGGCCTCCGATTGACCTGGGCAACGCGCGGCTGCGCAAGCTGGCGGCAGCGCTGGGGCCGGCATACATACGCGTCAGCGGCACGTGGGCCAACTCGGCGTACTTTCAGGACTCCGGCAGCCCAGCGCCGGCCACGCCGCCGCAGGGATTCGGCAGTGTGCTGACACGCGCGGAGTGGAAGGGTGTGGTGGATTTTGCGCGGGCTGCGCATGCGCAGATCGTAACCTCGTTTGCCATCAGCGCGGGAACGCGCGACGCGGCTGGCGTGTGGACCCCGGCTCAGGCGCAGGCTTTTCTGCGATACACGAAGTCGATTGGAGGCAGCATTGCCGCGGCGGAGTTCATGAACGAGCCGACCTTCGCGGCCATGGGCGGCGCGCCGAAGGATTACAGCGCCGCCGATTACGCACGCGACTTTGACGTCTTTCACAAGTTCATTCGCCGCGCGGCGCCGCAGATGATCGTGCTGGGGCCGGGCGGCATAGGCGAGGGAACTGCGCTGGTATCCGGCGGCACGATGCGCACGGTGGCGAGTGCAGACATCCTGGCCGCCACCGGCCCGGTGTTCGACGCGTTTTCGTATCATTCGTACGGCGCGGTCTCTGCTCGCTGCGGGCGAGCGGGCATGACGGCCACCACCACCGAAGACGCGGCGCTTTCCGCCGACTGGCTGCAACGCAGCGGGAAGATGGAAGCCTATTACGCGGCTCTGCGCGACCGCTTTGAGCCGGGCAAGCCGCTATGGAATACCGAGACCGGCCAGGCAGCCTGCGGCGGTGACCGCTGGGCGTCAACGTTTCTCGATACCTTCCGGTACCTCAATCAGCTTGGGACGCTGGCGCGCAGCGGCGTGCAGGTGCAGATGCACAACACGCTCAACGCCAGCGATTATGGATTATTGGACGAGACCACCTACGAGCCGCGGCCGGATTACTGGGCGGCGCTGTTGTGGCACAGGCTGATGGGCGCCACAGTGCTCGATCCGGCAGCGGGACAGGTTGCCAATCTGTACGTGTATGCGCACTGCCTGCGCGGCGTGCCGGGCGGCGTGGCCGTGCTGGCCATCAATGCCGATCGCGCGGTCACGCAGACGCTGCAGGTTCCACGCGGCGCGTATCGTTCTACGCTCACGGCTGCGCATCTGGCTGATGCCAGGATGATGCTGAATGGAACCGTGCTCGCGCTGGGTGCGGACGACGCGCTGCCGCCGCTCGATGGCGTGAAAGTGGATGCAGATCACGTGGACCTTGCGCCGGAGAGCATTACATTTCTGGCTTTTCCTCATGTCGAGAACTCCAGTTGCCGATAGCGACCCAGGAGGCACGTGGTCAGTCCACCGGTAGTACACTAGAGCATGTGATGCGGATTCTGGCTGCAAGCGTCGTGCTCGCTCTCGCGGCACTGACGGGATGTCACTCGGGTTCGAAGGCCGGCCAGCAGGCCTCGGCGAACTCGCAGTTCAAGATTTACAAGCTGCGCGGCAAAGTGATCTCCACCAACCCGGCAACCGGCGAGGTGACCATGTCCAATGAGGCCATTCCCGGCTTCATGGAAGCGATGATCATGCCGTACAAACTGAAAGATCCAAGCATCATCGGCGATCTCCATCCCGGCGACGTGCTCACCGCCGACCTGTTTGTCTCGCAGAACGGCGATGCCGGCGATTACATCGATCACATCGTCGTCATCGCGCAGGGCAAGCCTGATTATCGGCCCACCGTCGTCTATCATGTGCCCGAGCCCGGCGATGCTGTGCCGGACTTCAAGCTGCGCAACCAGGATGGCCGCGCGATTCACCTCGATCAGTTCCGCGGCAAGACGCTGCTGCTCACCTTCATCTACACCCGCTGTCCGCTGCCCAGCTTCTGTCCGCTCATCACGCATAATTTCGCGGTCATCAACAGCCAGCTTGCAGCCGATCCGGCGCTCTACGCCAGGACGCATCTGCTGTGCGTGAGCTTCGATCCGGTGCACGACACGCCGGCGCGCCTGCGCGCTTACGGCGCGCAGTATATGGGCAGCGACGCAAGATCGGCCTTTGCGCACTGGGACTTTGCGGTGCCCACGAAACCGGAGCTCGAGGAGATGGCGAAGTATTTTGACGTGGGCTTTTCGCCGGGCCCCAACGACACCATTACCCACACCCTTTCGACCACCCTGATCGGGCCGCGCGGCAAGGTGGCGCAGTACTATCCCGGAAACGACTGGACGCCGCAGCAGGTGCTCGCCGACGTGAAGCACGTGGCTGCCAGCGCCGGCTGACGGCAAAATGCTCGCTGAAGCTCAATTGGGCTTGACATTTTTTGTGCACGCATCGCAAGGAGAAAAAGAATGAGTGAAGGATTGAAGATTCGCAAGGATGGTGAACTGGATTTTCTGGCGCTGGGAGCAATCATCCATCGCCTCGATCCGGGAATCATCCCTTTTCGCAAGGCCACTGAATGCAAGATTCACGTAAGCGGCGGCGAGTTCAACGTGGCCGCCAATCTCTCCGATTGTTTCAAGCTCAAGACGGCCATCGTCTCGGCCATGGTGGACTATCCGATCGGCGACCTGATTGCCGAGCGCGTGCTGGCCATGGGCGTAAAGCCCATCTACAGGCACTTTGAGCACAACGGCGCTACCGGCCCGAACATGGCCACCGTCTACAGCGACCGCGGCTACGGCGTGCGCCCTCCGGTCGTATTTTACAACCGCGCCCATGAAGCCGCCGCGCAGCTCAAGCCCGGCGACTTCGACTGGAAGGCAATCTTCTCCAAGGGTGTCCGCTGGGTTCATTGCGGCGGCCTGTTTGCCGCGCTCTCGGCCTCAACCGCTGCGCTGGCTGCCGAGATGATGAAAGAGGCCAAGGCCGCCGGTGCGGTGACCTCGTTCGATCTCAACTTCCGCGAGAAGCTGTGGAAGATTTCCGGCGGCATCGATCACGCCGTGGAGACGCTGGGCAAGATCGTGGAACACGTAGACGTGCTGGTGGGCAACGAAGAAGATCTGCAGAAGGGCCTCGGCATTCCTGGACCGGAAGTTGAAGCCAAATCCAAGCTCGATCCGAGCGTCTTCTTCGCCATGATGGAGCAGGTGGTGAAGAAGCTTCCGCAGGCGAAAGTTGTGGCCACGACGCTGCGTGAAGTGCACTCGACGAATCGTCATACCTGGTCTGCCGTAGCCTGGGTCAGCGGCAAGACCTATACCGCGCCTACCTGCGAGCTGGACGTGATAGACCGCGTAGGCGGCGGCGACGGCTTTGCCGCGGGCTTCTTCTATGGCCTGCTTACGGGCGAGTCGCCGGAGCAGGCGCTCAGGCTGGGCTGGTCGCATGGCGCGCTACTGACCACGTTCCCCGGCGACACGACCATGGCCACGCTGGACCAGGTGAAGGCCTTCGCCAAGGGCGGCTCAGCGCGAATCCAGAGGTAGAAGCAGGGGGCAGGGATCAGGGAATAGAGAGCAGGGAATAGGGGTCAGAGGTCAGGGAACAAGCCTCAAAGCCATGCTGCCGCTGAGATGCTCAACTTGCAGCTATTGAAAGAGACGAAGCTATCAACTGGGCACAGACAAACTATTCCCTGATCCCTATTCCCTGATCCCTGCCCCTGCTCTCTATTCCCTGGCCCTGTTATTCTTGCCCTGCGGAGACATGGAGGTCTCGCATGACAAAGGTCACCCTAGTTTTTGCGGTATTGCTGATTGCTTTGGGTCTTGCCGGTTACTTTGGCACCGGCAGCATTCATCCCACTGCGCTGATTCCCGCCTGGTTTGGCCTGGCGCTGGGCTTCTTTGGCATCCTCGCCATCAGCCCCAGCGAAAGCCGGCGCAAGCTTTTCATGCACATCAACGTGACCATCGGGCTGATCGGCTTTCTGGGCGCCGGAGAAGAGGCCATCCGCGGCTATCTGAAGGCCACTTCGCGAGGTCTTGAACCCGATCGCATTGCGCTTGCATCCAAACTGACTATGACCGGGCTGCTGCTGGTCTATGTGGTGCTGTGCGTCCGATCGTTTATTGCGGCGCGGCGCGCACGCAAGGTGTGAGCAGATGAGCGCAATGCGCGGCGGTGGACTGGGCATGAGCGCGCGCGCCGAGCGCTCTCATGGCCGGGCCATGCGCGCAGGGCAAGCCGATCTGCCCAAGGCCAAGCCCAGCCTGAAGAAGATCTGGCCGGAGATCTGGGCGCTGGTTGCGCCGCGCAAGGGGCTCATCGCCATTGGCCTTGTGCTGATGGCCATCAATCGCGTGGCCGGCCTGGTGTTGCCTTACACCTCCAAGCCGCTGCTCGACAAGGTCCTCTCGCCGCTGCATCCCCATGCGGAGCTGCTGCTGCCGTACATCGCCCTGGTCTTCAGCGCCATGGTGGTGCAGGCCATCACCTCGTTCTCGCTCACCCAACTGCTCTCCAAGGCCGGCCAGCGGCTGATTGCCGACCTGCGCCGCCAGGTGCAACGCCACGTGGGCCTGCTCTCCGTGGCTTACTACGACGAGAACCGCACCGGCGCTCTGGCCGCGCGCATCATGACCGACGTGGAAGGCGTGCGCAACCTTGTCGGCACCGGGCTGGTGGAGTTCCTAGGTAGCTCACTGACCGCGGCGCTTACCTTCATCTACCTGCTGTACCTGAGCGCCAGGGTTACGCTCACCGTGTTTGCCGTGCTGGGCGTGTTTGTGTTCTTCCTGCAATACGGATTCAGGACCATCCGTCCCATCTTCCGCGAGCGCGGCAAGATCAATGCCGAGGTGGGCGGCCGGCTCACTGAATCGCTGGGCGGCGTGCGCGTCATCAAGGGTTATCACGCTGAGGCGCGCGAAGCGGCAGTCTTTTCCGCGG
>JASHPJ010000121.1 GCA_030038195.1 Acidobacteriaceae bacterium | reverse complement strand
AAATTCCCCACAACCACCATCGGATCGTTTCCGCAAACGGCGGAAGTGCGCAAGATGCGATCCGCTTATCGCACCGGAAAAATCCAGTCAAAAATCTATGAAAGCTTTCTTCAGGAGGAGATCAAACGTTGCATCCAGTTCCAGGAAGAAGCCGGACTCGATGTGCTGGTTCACGGAGAATTCGAGCGCAACGACATGGTTGAGTACTTCGGCGAGCAGCTCGAAGGATTTGTCTTCAGCGAAAATGGCTGGGTGCAAAGCTACGGCTCGCGCTGTGTAAAGCCCCCCATCATCTATGGCGATGTATCGCGACCGCAGCCAATGACCGTGTACTGGGCTCGATACGCGCAGTCCCTTACCACCAGGCCGGTCAAGGGAATGCTCACCGGGCCGGTTACGATTCTGCAATGGTCTTTTGTGCGTGACGATCAACCGCGGTCAGAGACCTGCCGGCAGATCGCCCTTGCCATTCGCGATGAAGTCGCGGACCTGGAAGCAGCGGGAATCAAAATTATCCAAATCGACGAGCCTGCCATTCGCGAGGGTCTTCCCCTGCGCCGCGCCGACTGGCCGCAATATCTTCAGTGGAGCGTGGACGCATTTCTGCTCGCGTCTTCGGGCGTTCAGGATCGCACCCAGATTCACACGCACATGTGCTACTCGGAGTTCAACGACATCATCGATTCCATCGTCCGGATGGACGCGGACGTAATTTCGATTGAATGCTCGCGCTCGCACATGGAGCTGCTCGATGCCTTTCGCCGGGTGCGCTATCCGAACGAAATCGGGCCGGGCGTCTACGATATTCACTCGCCGCGCATCCCCCAGGATGGGGAGATGGCCAACCTTCTGCACAAGGCCCTGGAAGTTCTGACCCCCGAGCAGCTCTGGGTGAATCCCGATTGCGGACTCAAGACGAGAGGCTGGCCGGAGGTGCGGCAGGCTTTAGTCAAGATGGTCAACACTGCGGCGGAATTCCGTGATTCCGCAGCAGCAGCGCCTGTTTCAACTAGCTCCTAGTGTCCTGTAATTGAAGTGCATAGCATAAGTTGAAGTCCCGAACCGCAGGTCCCGCCACGGCGGATCTTTGACCTTCGATTCTGTTTGGCCGAAAAATCGGCCAAACATTGCTCAGGATGACAGCTTATTTGTGGTGCGAACTTCAGGCTCAAGACACTAGGCTTTGGATTTTGCGGTCAGCAGGCTGACACCAAGCGCAAGGAGAGGCAGCATTCCCAGGCCGACAAAGACCGGGCCATACGAGTAGTGATCGATGATGTGACCGGCGAGATAAGTGGTAAGGACGCCTCCTAATCCGGCGATGGTGCCTGCAGTCCCTGTAACGGTAGCAACTGCGGCTGGAGAGAACAGGTCGCTTGGAAGAGTAAGCACGTTGGCTGCCCACGTACTGTAGGCGAAAACAATGACGCTGATCAGGGAGATCGCAATGGAGGGCTCGTGGCAGTAGCGAATCAGGGCGCCCGCAGACATGACAAATGCTGCGGCAGCCATGACAGTTAACCGCGATTGCACGGTGCGTCTCCCATTCCGGATGAGATAGCCTGACGCCGCGCCGCCTGCGAAGTTTCCCGCCGCCGCAGCGGCAAATGGGATCCACGCTGTTGCGCCGATTGCCCGCAGCGAGAGCGATTGAACGCGCGAGAGATAATCGGGGAGCCAGAATACGTAAAAGAACCAGATGGAGTCGGCAAAGAAGCGCGCAAAGATAATTCCCCAGGCACGGACATCGGCAAGAAATGCCATGCCAGCTTGTGGAGCGTGCCGGATCTGATCTGTGTGCCCAGGCCGCCGATACAAGAACCTCCACGGCCCTACCCACAACAAGCCAAGCACTCCGCTACTGAGGAAGGCCGCGCGCCAGGAATAGTGCAGCGCCAGCCTGGATACGACGAATGGCGCAAGCACTGCGCCTGCCGAAGAACCGGCATTGAAAAAGCCCACGGCCGCGGCACGTTGATCGGCGGGAAACCACTCTTGAATGGCCTTCACGGCGCTGGGCCAGTTGGCCGCTTCGCCGACGCCCATCAGAAATAAGCACAGTGCCAGTTGCGCCGGATTCCGGGCAGCGGCTGCGAGCGCTCCGGCTGCCGACCACCACAGCATGGCAAGCATTAACCCGGTTCGTGCGCCAAGACGATCCACGAGCCAGCCGGCAAGGAATTGGAGAGATGTATAACCGAGCAGAAAAGCGTCCAGCAAGAGCGAGTACCGGCTTGCCGACAGAGAAAAGTCGACGCGAAGAAGCGGGCTTACCAGGGAAAGAATCTGCCGGTCGAAGTAATTGAACAAGGTGGACAGAAACAGCAGGCCCGCAATCCACCAGCGCCGTCTGAACATGAGATCAGCCATCGTTAAAAGCCGATACTCGCACCGCCATCGACGGGTAACACAACACCGTTAATAAAGGAGGCGGCCCGGCTGCAGAGAAACACGGCCGACCATCCGATGTTCTCCGGAGAGCCAAATCGGTTCTGGGGCGTTCGTGCAAGAATCTTGTTCTTGCGCGTCAAATCTCCCGAGAGCGCTTCATCGAGCATCGGAGTTTGAATCCAGCCGGGCGCAATCGCATTCACGCGAATATTCGAAGAGCCCAGTTCGGTAGCCAGTCCGCGGACCATGCCCACATAGGCGGACTTGGCCGCCGTGTAAGCCACGACATTCGGTATGCCCAGGATCGAGCTCATTGAGGCGATAAAGAGGATACTTCCGCTTCCGGCGGCCTTCATAGCGGGGACCACTGCGCGCGTCATTGCGAAGGCGCCGTCAACGTGCGTGGTCAGCACACGCTGAAAGTCTTCGATGCTGTGCTCTTCGACAGGTTTCTTGACGTGTACGCCCGCATTGTTTACGAGGATGCTGGGAGCGCCATGCTCCTGAACGATTTTCGAGATAAGATCATCCGTGCTTGCGAGATCCGTTACATCGTGCTGCCAGGCGAATGCATGGTCGCCGAGCAGCTCAGCCGCCTGCTGCAGAACCTGTGTGCGGCGCCCGGTAATCACGACGCGTGCTCCCGCCGCAATAAAGCAGGAAGCCATCGCGAAACCGAGTCCCGTCCCCCCTCCGGTGACAATTGCCAATTGGTCCTTCAATGAAAATACTTCTGATACGCTTGGCTGATTTTGCATTTTGATCCTTATTCTTATTACCAAAGTAGGTTGTGGTCCGCCAGCGTCTCACAGTATTCCATAATGGCCGAAGGGACGGCTTTGCGGCCCGGTTCCATCGCCGATGCGCACCGGCAATGCGCGGCCGAACACGCGATGCGCCGGGTGGAGCGGCTTGATGGGCTGCGGAAGGAACTGGCGCCGGCACCCTTCCCGATCCAGGATGTCGCTGATTCCAGCCGTGAACAGCCGCTCGCGCAGCAACTGGAGAAGTCCGATGCTTGATTGAGGTTTCATCGCGAAGGATGAATCTATCATTTTTGCAATCAATTGGTACAATTCATAAATTAGTTTTTGTAAATTGAGGTTTTCGATGGATCTGCATCAACTGAAAGTCTTCCGGGAAGCGGCTCGATCGGGTGGTTTTACCCGCGCCAGCGATATCCTTCATCTTTCTCAGTCAACTATTAGCCTGCATATCAAGCGCCTGGAAGAGGAACTTGGGGCTGCGCTGTTCCGGCGAACCAAGAGGCGCGTACTGCTCAGTAATGCGGGAGAGCGCCTTTTGCCGTATGTCGATCGCATTTTTCAGGAGCTTCAAAACGCAGATGCTGCAGTTCGGGAGCTGAGCCGGGTCGAGCGTGGAACTATCCGGCTCGGGTCCGGCGCAACGACGGTGACCTACCTGCTGCCTAAGATTCTCAGCGCATTTCAGCGCCGCTACCCTGAAGTCGAGCTCATCGTTGTGACCGGCTCGACAGAAGAGCTGCTTCAAAAGGTCGATCAGCAAATGCTTGATATGGCGGTTGTCATGCAGCCGATGAAACCGAGGCCGGCTGTAGAAATTGTGCCTGTTCTCCGTGAGGAGCTGGTGTATGTGGTCAGTAACAACCACCCGCTTGCGAACCGGCAGCAGATTGATCCGCACGCCATCAGCGAGGTCCCTTTCATCTCCTATCTGCAGGGCTCGACCATGCAGCGCGTTCTCGATCGGCAGTTCAGCGAAATGGGTGTTATTCCGCGGGTTTCCATGGAGATGGAAAACATTGAGACCATCAAGGCGCTTGTGCGAGCAGGTCTTGGTGCTGCCATTCTTCCACTCTGTTGCGTCTCGGGCTCACAAGGAGCCATGCTGCATATCTTGCGCATACGCAAATTCCGGATTGAGCGTGATCTTGCCCTCGTCGTGCCGCGCGTCAGCGTGATAGCGCCGATTGCACAGAAGCTGGCTGTCCAGGTGATTAAAGCGCTTTCAAGCAGGGTAGGATCATCCGAGTCGTGACTCCGGCAGCTCGCGGCTGAATCCCACCGATCGGCTGCAAGCAAAATCCCCATTCATCCCCTGAAATGGAATGGAGCAGAAACGGGGATTTGTTTTGATTTCGATTGAGCTTCTCTACTCGAAGAGCCAATCGAGGTTTGGCGTAGCGTTGCCTGCAGCCTGCCGGACGAAGTTGATGTGCGGCACGACGTGCAGGTCGGCGGGGATGAAACCGAGCACGACGTATTCGCCTTTGCCAAGATCAAGCTCGTTTTCGCCAGCGGGAAGCGGCTTGGTCCAGGCGGCCATGGGCGCTATCCTGGCGGCGCTCAGGGCGTTCAATAACACAAGATTCCACTGCTCGGTTTCTGGATCGAGCACCGAACTTTTCCTGGAGGCGTTGCTCACGAAGCCGACGAGGATTTGCGCGTCCTGGGCGAGACGAAAGTGGAGTGTGCCACCTTCGCGCGGCGCGATGCGGATGCCTTTCATGCCGGTGAGCCCGGGCGCGAGATCGGTGATGGCTGCGTTGGAACCGGTGAAGAGGCTCGCGCCTTTTTCTACGGTGAAAGTTTCGCCGGCTCCAGGCTCAAGCGTGAAAGCGACCTGCGGAAACGTTTCGACAGGCTTGCTCTGATCGATAGTTTCGCCGGAGCTTAGCTGCGCGAGCCGCTTGCGAAAGGTGACGAGCTCTTTTTCGTACATGGGCAGGCACTGCTGCCAGTTAGGAAAGTTTTCCATGCCGCCGCGAAAGGGAATCTGGCGCTGCGAGGTTTCCATGCTGGTGGCAGTGCGATAGGCAGGGCCGGCGATAGCGGTTAGCTCGCGGAACCGGTCAACGCTTTCTGCAAGCAGAGATTCTGCGCTGTGCAGATGCGCGGTATCGTGATCGTAGCCGTAGAGCAGCACCTGCTCGGCGGCCTTGGTCTTCGCGTTGTAGAAGAGCATGAGCTGGTGGATGGCGCGCATGTCGTTCACGATGCGCTCGTACTCGGCTTTGTCTTGAGTGACGTAAGGCGCGGTGGCCTGCGCAGCTTCAAGGGCCTGGCGCGAAGCCTCGACGGTCTCGTCGCTTATGGCGATGGGTGTTTCGCCGTGATGCGGCTCGTGCTTCACTTCTTCTTCGACGTATTCGTTGAGCCGCTCGCCGTCAGGCGCGTCGCCGGTCCAGAGAGTGACGGCGGGGTTGAAGCGCGCGGCATCAATGAGCTGCGGCATGGTCATGCCCAGCGTGAAGGCCTGGCGATTGCCTTCGGTAATGCCAATGCGTGGCAAAAGACGCGGCTGGCAGGGACCGGCGAGCGTATAGGCAGCGAGAAGCTTTTCGCCAGCTTCCGCGCTGCCGAACCTGTCCGCGAATTGCGCAACCCAGTAGGCATGCTCTTTTTCTGGGTCGCGATTGGGATTCCATGCGTAGCGGCCCCAGGCGGCGAACCAGATCCAGTCGCGATCGGTTTGCAGCAGCGGCGGCTCAGTGTTGTCGCCGGCGTAGGGCCAGTCCCAGTAGCGGAGCGGATAAAGATGAAGTCCACCGATGCCGATGCGCTGAAAGTTGGCGAGCGTCTGGCGGATGAAGTCGGGATCGCCCCAGCGGAAAGGTTCGAGATTCGAGAGCAGGTGAACGTTGGCGATGGCGACGTTGGAGTTTTCCGCAAGCATCTTGAAGCGGTCGAGGACCGGGCCACGGACGTTGGTCCAGGTAAGTGATTCGCCGTTCCACTTGAACATAGTGTCGATGTTGGAGTACAGCGGAAGCGCAGCTTTCATCACCGCGTCGATGTCGGTGGCGTGCGCGCGGACGACGATGGGTGGCTCGGTAGTGATACCCAGCTCCTTGAGTCCGTCTTTGACGCCGGGAATGATGGCCTGCGTGAGCCACTCTGCGCCGTAGTAAGGCGAGAGTGCTTCGCCGAGGGTTATCATGAGGCCCGCGTGCGGATACTCGCGGACAAATTCGGAGATGACGTAGCGCGTGTAGGCGGTGGCGACGGGATCAGGCGCAGAGAGGTGATAGGGCAGATGATGCGCGCGGGCAAAGGCGTGCGAGAGATGGATGTTATAGAAGCCCTGAAGGACCCAAATGCCGCGCTTGTCTGCCTCGGCGGTAAGCCATTTGAACATCGCGATGTTCTCATCGAGCTGCGCGGTAGGCAACTCCTGCGCCTCAGGATATTTCGGCAGTTTCAGCATGCTCGTGAAAGGATGGCCGTTCCAGAGATAGAGCGTGTTGTAGCGTGCCTCAGCCAGCATGTCGAGATACTTGATCCATTCGGTCTTGTCGTAAAAGAAGGGAAAGTTCTGCGGCGTGTAGGGATAGTCGTATTCGGCGCCTTCATAGGTGATCTCCTGCTTCTGCATGCCGATGCAGGCGCCGCGCAGCTTGAGCGCGGGATGTTCCATGTCATCGATGCCGGCAGGCAGCGCATGCGCGGCGCGAATGCGATCGGCGAGTTCAAGCTCGCCATAGAGGACGCCGGAGGGATCGGAGCCGGCGACGACCCAGGTGTTGCCAAGTTGTTTGATGAGGAAGGCTTCTTCAGCCTGTGGCCGGAATGCAGGGAGATTGAAGTGCCTGAGCTCGGGCGCGGTGCGCAGTGCGGCGACGATGCGCGCCTGGCGCGGCGCGGTGGCAAGATCGGCGACTGCGGTGCGAAGCTTTTCTGCACCGTAGAGTTCGCGCGGCGTGGCGTTCTTGTCCGTAATCACTTTCACCGGCGTTGCGCCAGCCACCGTGCACACGGCCAGAACTCCGGCCGCCGCCGATGCCAACAGGCCGGGAATGAACCCCGGCCTGCTTCTGCTCTTCTCCCTTGTCATGAATCTCCCGCCTATGCCATTTCAAAACGAACAGCCATAGAGGACCTTGAGGTCTTGCTTTCGCCAAGGCTCATACCTTGCAGATCAGGTGGTTGTCGAGCAGGTCGAAATCGATATCCGCGCCGATACCGTTTCCTTCCGGAGCGTGCACGTAGCCATCCTGGTCGATCGTGATCGGATTCCGCACCCCAAAGCAGAATGGTTCCTGTGGAATGAGAACCTCAAAATATTCGCAATTCGAAATGGCGCAACTGACGTGAAGATTGGCCATATCCAGCAGCGCATTCGTCGTCGTATGCACTTCGCAATTGACGCCGAAAGCTTCGCAAAGAGCGGCAGTCTTCATCAAGCCTGTAACGCCTCCCTTCCACGAGACGTCACTGCGGACAATATCGATTGCGCGCTGCGTCAGGTACTGCGTTGTCGCAAACAGGCCTCCAGGCGTCGATTCCACGCCGGCGACAGGGATGTCTAGGCTGCGGCACAACTCTTGATAGCCATACAGGTCATAGTCTGAAAGCGGCTCCTCGAACCACCTGTAATCCAGTCGCTCGAGTTCCCGGCCAATCCTGAGCGCCTGTTGTTGCGAGTATCCGGCTACGGGATCGGTCATCAGCACCATTTCGCTGCCAAGCTCGGAACGCAATGCCCGGTAGGCTTCGATGTCTCGCATCGGGTCGCCCCAGGGATGAATCTTGTAGGCCCGGTAACCTCTGGTGCGATACTCCTGCGCCTGCTGCACAAACGCATCCACGGTGGGAAGAATCAATGAGCTCGCATAGGCAGGCAGTTTTGTGCGATACGCTCCCAGGAACCGGTAGAGCGGAAGTCCCGCGGCCTTCGCGCCTAAATCCCACAGTGCCACATCGACTGGTCCGTGTGCATAAATCGGCAAAAAGCCCCACCACCGGTCCATCTTTCGCACCCGCTGCCAAAGCAGTTCGCGGTCCAGGGGGTCTTGATCGATCATCAGGGGTCGAATGATGCTGGCGATCAAATGCGCAGTGGCCTGGCCGCTCCGGCCACCCCACGCAAAGGCATGGCCTTCTAGTCCTTCGTCCGTCTTGATTTGAAGGAATACAACATCGTGCGAAGCCTTGCCGCCCTTCACACCGGCCGTCACCATCGCGGAATGAGGATTGGCTACCACGCTGATCGCGATATCAGTAATTCGCATTGCCAGCCTGTCCTATTTCTCGGCGTCAACCGGATACCCACGGTTGACATAACCGTCGATGATCTTCCCGTACACGTGTTTCCACCCGCCTTCAAACTCCTCCGCCGGAATCCCGTCGGGCCAGACGCTGACGTAGAGATAACGAAGCTCCTGGTCCGGTGAAAGATTCTCTACCCAGTGGATTGCGCGCGGCGGAACAAAGGCGATCGCAGGTGCTGACACCTCCGCGGACTCGGAGCCGATAACCACCTTTGCCCTGCCGCTCCAGAGCAAGTAAATCTGCATGAACGTTTCATGCGTATTCGAGGGAGTTGTGGCTCCAGGGCGAACAATCTGAAGCACAACCTCGCACGCTTTGGTCTCGTCGCGTGGAAGCAGCATCACGAAATCATTGCCGGCGCACCGGAAGGATTCGCCCTCGCTGAACTGCTTGATCAGCATTTGAAGCTCCAAAGAAAAATCAAGAAGTGAGAATCTGTTCTCCGGATGAAACTGTACCAGATGATTCCACGATTCATGCATTCATAATTTCGAACACACTGATTGACAATCCTCCATACCCATCGTATTTATCGATGGGTAGTATTGACACGCTCTATTCGATCAATGTTAATTCCGGGGCTATGGCTCGATCGTTGGTGCAGTTACCGATTCCACTACAAGCTGTTTCATAATCTGGCTTTGAAAGGGCACGGCTTCGAGCCTGTCCTGAGCTTGCCGAAGGGTACCGCGAAAAGCCGCGTAAAATCTGGGGCTTTAGCCCCTGAGGGAGAGCCTGAAAGCTGCCGGAATCTAGTATGAAACAGCTTCTAGTGTGGTGAATCAAAAGTTCGTGGCATAAGTCAAGGCCTCGAACCGCAGGTTCCGCCACGGCGGATCTTTGACCTTCGACTTCGCAAGCCGCAAAAAACGCGGCTTGCTACGCTCAGGATGACAGTGTATTGGTGATACGAACTTCAGATTCAGGACGCTGGTGTCGTGTCCACATGATTTTATGACTGCCGAAGTGTGGCACCGGTCTCCTGACCGGACGTGATGGCGATGAAGGGAGCGCCGGCATATCTTCGATCGGATAACAGCCCGGAGTTCGTGGCCAGGAACCTGCGGCAATGGCTTGCCGGTGCGGAAGCAAGGACGAATCCAGCTCGCCACGCGAGAACGGCTGCTGTGAAGGTTACAAGCACTTTGGAGAGACGGATATCTGTCCCCATCTGCTCTCTTGCGCAAGTTGGATCAATGGGATTCTCGCGACACCTCCAGCCCGCGCCGTCCCACCAGGAAATCCAGATCAGCACCTTCATGGGCCTGAAGAACGTGTTGAACATAAAGCCCCTGATAGCCCCCGTAAAAGGGCAATTCAGCGGGATTCCATTCGTTGCGTCTTTGTTCCAATGCTTGTTCGCTTAGATCCAGATGAAGTCTTCTTTGCTCAACGTCCAGCTCAATGAAGTCGCCATCGCGCACCAATGCAAGCGGACCTCCGACGGCCGCTTCAGGGCTCACGTGTAGAACCACGGTCCCATACGCTGTGCCGCTCATGCGGGCATCGGAAATCCGGACCATGTCTGAGATACCCTGTTGAAGCAACTTCCGGGGAAGCGCCATGTTTCCAACTTCCGCCATCCCAGGGTAGCCTTTCGGTCCGCAATGCTTTAGCACAAGGACAGACGACGCGTCCACGTCCAGATCGGGTTGATCGATTCGGCCATGGTAGTGTTCGATATTCTCAAACACCACGGCGCGGCCACGGTGCCGCATCAGGTGAGCGGAGGCTGCGGAAGGTTTGAGCACCGCTCCGTTCGGCGCAAGATTTCCGCGTAATACTGCAATACCACCGCTGTGAGCCAGAGGGTGATCGAAGCTCCGGATGATGTCAGTGTCCCAGTTCTGGGCCTCGGAGCAATTCTCCCAGATGGTCTTGCCGTTGACGGTGAGAGCGTCCTTCTCGAGAAGGTCCTGTTCTCCGAGAGCTCGAAGAACTGCGGGCAGACCTCCAGCGTAGTAATAATCCTCCATCAGGAATTTGCCGGACGGCTGCAGATTGACAATGGTTTTGACTTCTCGCCCCATGCTGTCCCAATCATCCAGGGTCAACGGCGTCCCTATGCGTCTTGCTATTGCGATGAGGTGAATGACAGCGTTGGTCGATCCCCCCAGCGCCGCATTGGTGCGGACAGCATTTTTAAAAGCATTCCGAGTAAGGATTCTGGAAAGCTTGCGATCGGCAAACACCATCTCAACGATGGTTCGACCAGCCACCTGCGCCAGCGCCCAGCGGCGCGAGTCAGCGGCGGGAATGGAACTTCCCATGGGAAGCGTTAGTCCCAGCGATTCAGCCATGGCGGCCATGGTTGATGCAGTCCCCATGGTATTGCAGTGCCCGATCGATCGGGACATGCAGCTTTCGGCTTCCTGAAATATTTCGAGAGGGATTTTTCCGGAGCGAAGGTCATCATGAAACCGCCAGACGTCCGTTCCCGATCCCAGATCATGGCCGCGGAACTTCCCATTTAACATGGGGCCGCCCGGCATAACCAGCGCAGGCAGATCGCAACTGGCAGCACCCATCACCAGGGCCGGCGTCGTTTTGTCGCAGCCGGTCATTAGAACGACGCCATCAATTGGATTCCCCCGGATCGACTCTTCGACATCCATGCTGACCAGATTCCGAAACAGCATCGCCGTTGGACGCAGGTTGCTTTCCCCAATCGACATCACCGGGAATTCGAGCGGCAGTCCGCCCGCTTCCCAGACTCCGCGCTTGATGCGCTCGGCCAGGTCACGAAGATGGGCATTGCAGGGAGTCAGCTCGGACCATGTGTTGCAAATGCCGATCACCGGGCGGCCGTCGAACACATCGTCAGGCAAACCCTGATTGCGCATCCAGCTCCGATGAATGAAGCCATCCTTGGACGACTTGCCGAACCAGTCTGCGGACCTGAACGATTTCACTCCCATGCGTTCTCCTCTACTACAATGCCCGGACAAAGGGACCGCCGATCATTGAGCCGTTTACGATCTGGCCATGGACTGCCGATATGAGAACAACATCTGAGATATTACCACCCAGATAATTGGTCAGCCTCTATAATCTGGTTCAAAGAGCGCTCGCTTCCTGCGTCCCAATCATTTGGCTTTCCAATCCGTTCGAGGTGGAATCCGTGGGATTGTCGTTGATCCAATATCGCTCGACAACCGGCCGGCGATGTGTCGCAGCTTTGAACGAGAGCAAGCATGCGATGCGCATCGGGAAGATTGAAACGACCTGTGAGCTGGCGAGCGAAGCAATTTCACGTGGCATAAGTCTGGAGCATGCAGTTCGCGATTTTGGTATGGAAGAGGAGATCAACCTGGCGCTGCTGGAACGGGAACGGCGCATCCTGCCGCCAATCGACCACCCCGAGCCGGCGCGGCTCTTTCTGACGGGAACCGGGTTAACTCATCTGGGATCCGCGGAGGCGCGTGATGCGATGCACCGCGCTGAAGTGGAGGACGCGACGCAAACCGATTCGATGAAGCTGTTTCAAATGGGGTTGCAGGGCGGCAAGCCAGCCAGCGGAGTTCCGGGGGTGCAGCCGGAGTGGTTTTATAAGGGCAACGGCGCCTGCATCGCCGATCCTGGCGGCCCGATCCTGTCGCCTTCCTTTGCCCACGACGGCGGTGAGGAACCGGAGATCGCGGGAGTTTACCTGATAGCGCCTGACGGCAATCCCGTGCGCCTGGGATTCTGCCTCACCAACGAATTCTCCGACCACGTGACTGAGCGCGGAAACTACCTTTGGCTGGCGCACTCCAAGCTACGGCAGGCCGCGCTTGGACCGGAGTTGCTGACGGGGCCATTGCCCGATCACATTCAGGGGACGTCACGCATCCTGCGCAACGGCGCGGCAATTTGGCAGAAACCGTTCCTTTCCGGCGAGGCGAACATGTCCCATAGCGTGGCAAACCTGGAGTGGCACCACTTCAAGTATTCGTTCTTTCGCCGACCCGGTGATGTGCACGTCCATTTCTTCGGAACTGCAACGCTCTCTTTTACGGATGGCATCCGCGCCGAGCCCGGCGACGTTTTTGAGATCGAGGCAGAGCAGTTTCATCTCCCTCTGCGCAATGTTCTCGCCGTCAGCCAGGCGGAGGAGTTCAGGATTCTCTCACTTTGAAAAGCAGTCATTTTGATTGACATGCGCAGGTTGGAGCTAGTAAGGTGACCACTGGTCGGCCACTGAGTAATTATGGTCTGTCCTCTGGCCGGGCGGTAATGCCTCGCCAGGCATAAAATGGGCGGGCTGGGCGCAAAGACGTCGGAAGGGTGCGGAATGCAGACGCGACGCGATTTTCTCAAGACGGCGGCGCTGGCGGCGCCAGCGTGGAGCGACCTGTCAACGCTGCCCGCCTGGACGCAAGCCGGCGCAGCAGAGACCGGACGATTTCTTTTTGGCGCCTCCGTTTATCCGGATATTGAAGGTGGCGATCAAGGCAAAATCATTCTTGATCTGCTCGAGCGCGCGCACATGAACCTGGCGCGAGTAGGCGAATCGAGCTGGGGCAACCTGGAGACAGCTCCCGGCCAGTTTAACTTCGGCTGGCTTCGCGAATTTCTCGACCAGATGCATGAGCGCGGTATTGCAGCCATCCTGGGAACCTCGACCTACACTCCGCCGCAGTGGCTGGCGGCTGCGCATCCGGAGATTCTCGTCGTGCTGGAGCCGGGCTCAGGACCGTCGGACCCAATGAGCCGCAAGTGCCCGTGCCTGAACCATCCACTCTATCGCGCCGCATGCCGCAGATACATTCAGGCATTAGCTCATGAGTTCCATGACCATCCGGCGGTGATTGGCTGGCAGTTGGACAACGAGATCGAATTCGTCGATCAGATCATTTGCTATAACCCGGCCTGCGAGCATGCCTGGCGCGCGTGGCTGGAGAATACCTTTCACACGCCAGAGGAGTTCAACGCGAGGCTGGATCTCATCGATTGGGGCATGAAGATTCAGTCGTTCGACGAGGTTCCCCAGCCGCGGCGAGGAGTGGAAGGTGGCTCAGCCAGCGTGCGCGAGCAGTTGCCAGCGCTTTCGCTGGCCGCATTTCACTTTCGCCGCGACACGATTCTCGGGTTTCTCGCTGAGCAGGCATCCCTGCTGCGTGACGCGGGTGTCCGGCAATGGCTTCTCACCGATTGGAATCCGCTGTGGACGGCGATTGCCGACGACCCCAAGGCGCAGGAGTTCATGTCCATCGCCGGCCTGAATTATTACCAGGACAGCACGGACAAACCGGAGAGCTGGAACAACTCGCCCTGGCATTTCGACATGCACCGTTCCTGCTACGGCAAGAACCAGTTCATTGTGACGGAGACGCGCATTGGCGTTGCCGGCGCAACAGTGATGTGGGACCCGGCACCGAACCGCGAACAGTTCCGCATGTGGGACCTGCAACTGGCGGCGTTTGGCGCTTCCGGGATCATGTATTGGTCGGGCAACCGGTGGCGAGGCGGACACTGGCCGAACTGGGGCGGGCTACTGGATTGGTCGGGTCACTTTGAGCCCGATGTCGAGTGGGCCACGGAGCTGGGAGCTTTCTTTGCCAGGTGGGGCACAACGCTGCTGGCGCATCCGGTGGAAAGCCGCGCCGCAGTACTGACCGACTTTGACAATCGCGCTGCGCTTGAGATCTATCCTCACGTTCCCGATAGCCGCTCGGTCTTTACGGATACGTTTGCGGCGCTCCATCGGCTGGGCATCGGAACGGACACAATCAACTCCGTGAAGGCTCGCGAGGTGGATAACCTTAAAAAGTACGACCTGCTCGTTCTGGCAGCGGCGACAGCGTTCGATGATGCCCCTGCGGTTGAATCTCTGCGCCAGTTCGTCCTGCAGGGCGGCACGCTGATCGTGACGCCGTTTACTGCGTACATGGATGACAATGGCATCTTTCGCGGAGACGGCTTTGCCGCCAACCTGTCCGCGCTCACTGGCAATATCGTGCGCACGGTGCGCTGGGCCGGATCGCCCAAGCGGGGCAACAAGACGCAGCTTGCGGTGAACTGGAGCGGCAGCCAAGTCAGCGGGCGCTCTCCAGTCTCTCTGGACGGCTATATGGAATATCTGGAGATTGGCGGGCCGGACACGAATACCATTGCGACGTTTGTGAGCGACCAGCAGATTATCGACGGAAGGCCCGCAGCGACTTTGCACAAGCTGGGCCGCGGACAGGTGATCAAGCTTGGCTTCTGGCCCGCTGACGACAGCTTGCTTACGCTCGTAGGCCATGCCAGTCCGTTGATGCATCCACTGCTGGCAGCTCCGCTTCCAGACGGCGTGCTGGCAGCGCCACGAAGCGACCAGAGCTTGTTTGTGATAAACGCAACCTCGCAGCCGAAGACCTGTGCGTTTCGCTCCGCTGCGACGGATCGCATTGCCCAGCGCACAGTCAGCGCAAACAAGAGCCTTGACCCATATGAGACCCTGTGGCTCGAAGCCAAGGCGTCAATCTGATCGTATTGCGCTCGTGAACTTTCTTGCGCGGGTTTACCCTATCTCACTTGAACACGGAGCAACTGTGGATCGCCGTCAATTCATTGAATCGCTCAGTGCAGTGTGCCTGATGAACGAGGGGCTCTTGTCCCATGCGAAGACCGTCGACTCCGCGGCCTTCGCAGACCTGGCGCCTTCGGCTGCAAAAGAGCCAGCTCTGCTCATTCCATACCCAACGTCGGTGCACGGCCTTCAGAACGCCGCAGCCAGTCTCGTCGAGACGTGGCTCTTTGCTCCTGTTCCGCCTGCGGAGTTCTGGATGCGGACTCCCGACGCGTCGCAATGGTCTCGAATCGAGGTGCCGGGTGAGTTCGCAATGCAAGGATTCACCATTGCTCCCGATGTTGAGTATCCCTGCCGCAGGACAGTCGAGATTCCCGCAGAATTCGCCGGCTATCGCATCTTCATTCGCTTTGATGGCGTTTACAGCTACGCGCGCGTGTGGGTAAACGGCCAGCTTGTGCGGGAGCATTCCGGGGGATTTACGTCATGGGACGCGGAGATCACCGAGCATGTCCAGGCGGGCGGGTCTGCGGAGCTTGTCGTAGGCGTCACCGATCGCAGTGAAGATATTTCGAAGGGCTCATATTATGCAAAGCACTCGATCGCGGGCATGATCCGTGCGGTGAAGATGTTTGCTGTGCCGGAGACTCACCTCAGCGGCCTGGCTCTGACCGCGTCCTACGATCGTGAGCAGGGCGGAAAGATCGCGCTGAAAGCGACGCTGGCTTCGCGGGATACAGCGGGCGCGACATTGCGCTTCGCGCTGAGCAGCTCTTCCGGTGAGACTGTAACATTCGAGCCGGCCACGGAAGTGGATATTTTGCCGGCGACGCCATGCGTACATGAGTTCAACGTGCCCTCCGCCAGGGCATGGGACGCGGAGCATCCCAATCTCTACAAGCTTGCGATCACCGTGCTCGCCGGTGGACAAACTGTTGAAACCGTGGAACGCGTGATCGGGTTTCGCACTGTGCAGCGCATCGGCAACCAGCTTTTCGTGAATGGCCAGCCGGTGAAGCTGCACGGCGTTTGCCGCCATAGCATTCATCCGCTCTACGGCCGTGCGGTTCCTGCCGAATTCGACGAGAAGGATGCGATCCTCCTTCGCGAAGCCAACGTGAACTTTGTGCGCACGTCGCACTATCCGCCAACCGAGACGTTTCTCGATGCCTGCGATCGCCACGGAATCTATATCGAGGAGGAAACCGCGGTCTGCTGGAGCACGGAAAGCTCGTCGAATCCGGAGTTGAAAGAAAACTACCTGCGGCAATTCCGGGAGATGATCGTGCGGGACCATCACCACGCCTGTGTTCTGTTCTGGTCGCTGGGTAACGAGAGCACCTGGGGACCGAACATCGCTGCCGAGAGCGAATACGCAAAACAGCAGGACACGAGCCGGCCAACGATCTTCAGTTACCCTGATACGGCGCCGATAGGAACCGAAGGCTTCGCTATTTACAGCAAGCACTATGCCGACGTGAATTCGGTCTTAGCCAGCTCCGAATACCCGCTGCTCAATGATGAGTTTGCGCACATCTCCTGCTATAACCTCGATACGCTGCGCCGCGACCCTGGTGCGCGCAACTTCTGGGGCGAGAGTATCAAGCGGTTCGGTGACAAGTTCTTGAATGAAGATGGCTGCCTTGGAGGATCGATCTGGGCCGGCATCGACGAGGTGTTTCTGCTGCCGGACGGCCCGACCGGTTATGGAGAATGGGGCATCATCGACGGCTGGCGCCGTAAAAAGCCGGAGCACTGGCTGACGCGGAAGGCTTATTCCCCTATTCGCTTTGACGAAAGCATCTCCCTGCCAGCGCCGGAGCCAGGTAAGTCTCTCGTTATTCCTGTCCGCAATGCTTTTAATCACACAAATTTCAAAGAACTCGATGTGCGATGGTCTGCCGGGCCCAGCTCCGGCAGCATCGCGCCGCCCGATCTCGGGCCGCACAGCTCCGGGGTCATAGAAATACCGCCTCGTCATTGGATACCGGGCGAAAGGCTGAAGCTTGAGTTCCGCAGGAACGGCGCGCTGATCGAGCAGGTACAGCTTCCCGTCGGCGCGGTCGCCCGGGCGCAGCGAGTTGCTGCAGCCGGCAGCATCACTGTCGAGGACCGGGTCAGCGAGTACCGAATCGCTGCCGCGAAGTTTTCAATGTCGGTAAGCAAGCTGACAGGATTACTTGCCTGGGCCAGGTTTGGTGATGAGCCAATCGTGCAGAGCGGGCCCTATCTTGATGTCGGCGGCGGTGCTATCACTTCCTGGCAGATGACACGATGCGAAGTAGGACGCGAAGAAAACCGGGTATTCATTCTCACGGAAGGCGCGGGCAAGGCGGTCGAAGGGATCGACGGAATCCCAGTGCAGTTTGAGGTCGTGATCGATGCGGATGGCGGAATCACGACGCGATACCGCGTGGAGATGCGATCAGGCAGCCATCCCAACCTGGGTGTTGCCTATCTGTTGCCCGATTCGTTTGACAAGCTGGCCTGGAGCAGGAAGGCGCTGTGGTCGGTGTATCCGGAGGATCATATCGGGCGGCCTGAAGGCGTTTCGCTGCGCAGGCCGTCTCATCCGATGGCAGCTTATCGACAGGAGCCGAAGTGGCCCTGGTCTGAGGATACCGGCGATTCCTTTCTGTGGGGTAAGTCGGGGGGCAATCCTGGACTAACCAATGATTTCCGCTCGCTGAAGCCGAATATCTGGTGGGCGAGCCTTGGAGCGCAGCAGGGGAAGATTCGCGTTCGCGCCGAGGCGAATGCCGACATTGCTGCACGCGCCTCGGTTCAGGGCAGCGCAGTTTGCTTCAGCCTTTATCATTACTGGTCGTATCCGGATCTTGCCTGGGGCAATTACACCGGCCTGGGTGGGCCACCGGCCGTCACCACGATGGAATCGCGATGGTTGCTGACCGATCAGCCGGAGTAGCCTTCCTGCAGGTCCGCGACACTGCCGTGGAAGAAGCCTTTCGTTGCAGCTTCAGAGCACGCCGGTTTCCGTGAAGACTGACTCGGCAGATGCGCCTTCACCGAGAAGCTTTTTGGCGGTCTTTTCCTTGCGCACCTGCTCGAGCGCGTAGTGGATGACATCGGCCTCTACCTCGCGCGGGAGGATCACGACGCCATCGATGTCGCCGAAGACGATATCTCCGGCACGGATGGTGACGCTATCGATGTTGAGCGTCATCCTGAAGTCAACCACCTTGCCACGCCCGCGCTGATCCTGCGCGTAACAGCCATGACAGAAGACGGGAAAATCCATGGCGAGAATACCATTCGTGTCGCGCGTGTGCCCGACGAGCACTGCGCCCGCTGCGCCGCGAGCCCGCGCGGTAATGCTCATAAGCTCGCCCCACAGCGCGTAGCGCGGCGATGCGCCGGCAGCGATATAAACCTCGTTCGGCTTGAGCGAGTCGAGAGCCTTCAGCATCAGGCCAAAGGGAAGATCGCCGAATTCGTTGACATCGTTCTCGAGCACGGTCATGGCGCGTCCGCAGACGGCCATATGCGGGCGCAGAGGACGGCATTCGGGAGGCAGGAATTGATGATGGTAGCCGTGCAGGTCGAGCACATCGCCGACGATAGCAGTAAAAAGCTGCTCTTTCATGAGCCGAAACAGTTCTGCATCGTTCGTCCATTCCATAATTCGCCTCACTTGCTCGACTGTTTAACGTGAGTTATACATAGAATCCTGCGCGCCGGCGTGTGATTCCCGGATGCCGCTCCAATTCCTCTTCAACCAGGTCGAATCCGAGTCCTGGCACGTTGCTCAGATTGAAAAACCCGTCTTTGACCGGCAATGGCTTGTCAAGAACCGTATCACGCCAGGGCACATCGGTCAGCATGAACTCCTGCCGGAAGAAGTTTGGCACTGTGGCCATCGCGTGCGCGGAGGCAATGGTCGAAATGGGGCCGTTGGGGTTGTGCGGTGCAATGAGAAGATTGTAGGTCTCGCAGAGATTGGCGATCTTCTTCATCTCGCTGATACCTCCGCAGCGCGTAATGTCGGGCATGAGGAAATCGGCAGCCTGCTTTTCAAGGATCGGCCGCGCCATGAATCGTGAGTGGATGCGCTCGCCGACGCACACCGGCAGCGGAATCTGCCGTCGAATCTTGGCGATCTCGTCCGGGAACTCGGGCCTTGCCGGCTCCTCGTACCACATGCAGTTGATCTTTGCCGCTGCAATCCGGCGCGCCATCTCCACGGCCGTTGGCTCGTTGAGCAGAGCGTGCGTTTCAACCGCGATCGGAAACTCCGGCCCCAGAGCCTCCTGCACGGCAGCCAGGCGATCGATCGCCTTGTTTTTCTGCTCTTCGGTCAGGCTCAGGTTGTCTGAAAGATCTTCTCCGTACCAATAATTCACGTGCGCGAATGGATCCATCTTGCAGGCAGTGAATCCCTGCTTTTTCATTGCGCGCGCCTGCGCCGCGTAATCGCCTGGCTCGCCGCTGCCGCTGAGGAACCAGTAGTTCGCATAGAGCTTGATGCGGGTCCGGTATGCTCCGCCGAGGAGTTGATACACGGGCATTCCCGCGCGCTTGCCGGCAATATCCCAAAGCGCGATGTCGACGGCGCTGATTGCGCTCATCACCGGTCCGGCCTGTCCGATCCAGTTGAAGTCCGAATAAAGCTTGGTCCAGAGGTAATCGATTCGGCTTGGATCCTCGCCGACGATTACCTCACCGATATGGCGGCATGCCTCGAAAACGATCGGACTGCCGGGCCAGTTGGTTCCTTCTCCTATCCCGGTGACGCCCTCGTCCGTAAAGACCTTGAGGATTACCCAGTTGTACTTGATTCCTTCCACCAGCCAGGTTTTGACTTCGGTGATCCGCATCAACTCGCTCCCGTACTCCCAGCGCACCCGATGCAATCCACTGTCGGCGATCCGCAGGGAGCTCTGGAGCGTAGACAAAACACGCCTGAGCAGAAGCTCAGGCGCTCAACAAGACAGGCAACCGTCAAAACGTCACTTTCAATGCGCCTTGCATAATGCGCGGCGCCCCGAAGATCGAAGTGATCGTGCCTTCAATGCCTCCGGCATTTGTGCCACCTGGACCGATCTGGTTGGTCGCATTCGGCGTGCTGAAGTTCGGATGATTGAGAGCATTGAACATCTCCCAGCGGAACTGGATGGTGTACTTTTCGAGGATCAGCCAATTCTTGTCGAGACCCGCGTCGATGTTGTTGTATGGCGGACCGCGCATGATGTCCTTACCCGTATCGCCGAAGGTGCCAGGAGCATTCTCGGTGAATGCGTCGATATTAAAGTAGTTGTTCAGCCAATGCGATCGGCTTCCCTGGCGCACATTCAACGCTGCGCCGGCTACGCGGTCGGCATGATCTCCGTACTGCAGCGACTCGGAATTATTATTGCCGAATCCGCCGTTCACGGTAAATGCCTGCCCGGACTGCGACGTGACGATGGCGCTTACTTCCCAGCCTCCCAGCGTCTGGCGGATGAGTTGATCGTGGTGCGACAGGGACGGCGAGGTGTAGATCGCATTGCTCACCCAGATGAAGGGGAAGTTCACCAGGGAGATGCCGCGGCTGAGGCGGAGATCGAACGGGTTATAGGCCAACTGATAACCAAATGCGATGTTGGCGCTGCTTGCCGTATCGATGAGCTTGGACCACGTCCAGTTCGACTGAAGCTGCAGGCCGTGCGACAGGTGGCGCTCGATGGTTGCCTGAAGGCCGTTGTAGCTGGCCGTGCCTGCGCTCTCGTTGTACAGAATCTGGCCGAAGGCCGGATACGTGCTTCTCGCGCCATCGGAGGCGAAGATTCCCGGATTCTTGTCGATGGTGTTCGGCTGATGATAGGATTCGCTTCCGACATAGGCGACACGAACCATCGTGTTCGAACCAAGCTGCTGCTCGGCGGCGACGTTCCATGCCTGCGTCATGCCGAGCCTGGAGTTTGGATCGATTCCATCCGCAATGGACAGACCGGGCGTGAAGGTGACCGAGGCCGGAGGCTTATAGGCTGAAGAAGCAAAGGGCGGAAACGGACTCGTTCCTCCGGTTCCCGAGAACCCCGCCCAGGGATTGTTCAGCGGCAGCGGCGTCGTTGGAGTGCCGTTGAGCGTGAACGTCGGCGCAAACGGGCTGTTCTCCGTGGTGTGGTCGTCAGTGGAGATGATCTGCGGAGCGGTGAACAACCCGAACCCGACATGGAATGAAGTGCGGGGCAAGCCGTGGGGTTGCCATGCCACTCCGACGCGAGGCTCCCAGTAACCATAGGTCGTGCGCATTAATCCGGGACCGATGCCTTTGTCTCCGGGAAACACCAACCCCGCCGGCGCATTCGGATACACAGTGCTTTGCTGGCCGGGGACAAAAGTTGCCGCGCGTCCGTCGCCCACCGCCAGCGGGAAGTTCGGATCCCAGCGCAGGCCCAGCTCAAAGGTCAGGTTGGGCCGGAAGCGGAACTGGTCTTCCGCGTACAGGCCGAGCTGCCAGTCTGAGTAGGTGCCGAAAGCGCCGGCTCCTTGCAGCATTGAGGCCATGTCGCCGAGCCAGAAATCCGCCAGCGCGTAATTTGTATATTGGCCGTTGAAGTCGATGATGGGCTGGGCGGGATAATCACAGGCCTGCGCCATCCAGCGGCGTACAATGTCGATTCCGAATGATAGGTCGTGCCGTCCTTCTTCGGCGGAGAAGTTATCGAACAAGCCGTCGTTGCCATGATTGTTGCTGCACGGCTCAACCCACGGACCGTAGAAATAGGAGTCGCTGCCGGCGACCGTAAAGCCCTCGGTAGAGCACGGTCCCGGCGGATCGCTCACGCTGATGAACTGCGACCAGCAAAAAGGCTTGTTATTGCTCATGAGGGCCTGGCCACTGATGCGGAAGTCCATCTGCGTGTTCGACAAGGTGATGACGTTGACCAGCTTCGGGTTGAAGATCCACGTGTGGCCGATCGCGAGGTTATAGTCTTCCTCGGGATTCGGAGACACGGACGTGGAAATGTTGCCCGGAACTCCCGATCCGGGCTCGTTGTAGTAATTGGTGTAGGCCCGGGCAAAGACGCGTTGAGCCGGCGAGATAGCGTAGTCGATACGGGCAGTGCCCTCATCGTAGTTGGTGAGCTGCTTGGCCGTCGTGTAATAGAGCTGACCGTCAGGACTCGAGCTGATCGGCATCACCAGCTTGGTGATCGCGATCGCGACCGAATTAAACAAGGCTGGATCGATCTGATTCGGTTTTCCGTCGACTGTCTGGAATGGCGCATTCAGCGTCACCGGCACAGCGCTGAAGTCGCCATTCAGCATCGCTGTCGTGTAGGTGTACTCCAGCCCCGAAGTGGACGCGGTGCTGGCGCGCGTCCCCTGGTAGTTCGTGAAAAAGAAAAGTTTGTTTTTGAGCACCGGGCCGCCAACGTCCGCGCCGAATTGGTTCTGGTGCAGAGGATCGACTGTGTGAGAGAACCAGTTGGACCCGTTGAAGCTCTGATTGCGCAGGAACTCCCATGCGCCGCCATGCCAGCTATTCGTGCCGGATTTGGTTTCGATAATCACCACTGCGCCGGGAGCGAATCCGTATTGCGCGTTGAAATTGTTTGTGATTACGCGGAACTCGCGCGTAGCGTCGGCATTCGGAAATGGCGCAGCCAGGCCCACGTAGTCATCCGTATTCGAAGCGCCATCGAGGAGATAGTAGGTGCTGCCGGCCCGCCCTGCGCCTACGCCCGAGGAGGCTCCGGTTTCCTGGGGAAACGTAAAGTCGCCCTGGTTGACGGCGATGCCGTAGGCTGTGCCGTTGGTGATTCCGGGAGCAAGAAACACGAGCGACTGCGGATCACGGCCATTCAATGGCAACTGGCTCACCTCGTCCTCGTTGACCGTCATGCCGATCGAGGGCGACGTGGTGTTGATCAGCTCTGCGTTGGCAGTTACCTGGACCGTCTGCTGCTCGCTGCCCACTTTGAGAGCGACGTTCTGCGTTGCCGAAAGGCCGACCGTCAGAACGATTCCTTGTTGCACGTAGATGGAAAAACCATGGGCCGATACGGTCAGCGTGTAGGTGCCGGGTGGCAGCGGCGAGATTCGGTACACTCCCTGCGCGTCCGACACGGCCTGGTCAGTGAGGCTGGTGCCTACATTGCGAATAGATACCGTTGCGTTGGGAATGGCTGCTCCGGCCGGATCGGTTACCTGGCCGGTCAGGCTCGCGCCCGCCGCCTGGGCAAATCCGGCGCTGGGATTTGCGAGGAACAGCAGGATGAGCACACACTCCGCAATTCGAATCGCCTTTCTCATGAGACCTCCAAACGACCGCATTACCGGAGCAGCGCCTTCCCAAGTCCTTTTTTGGGGCACAGCCCGGCTTGGAACGCAAGTATATGCACTGGACTACAACTTCTGTCAAGTGGTCAGCCACTTAAATTATGCAAGAGAAATCTTCTCTTGACACTTTCTGCGCGAATTCGCAGAATTCGTGGTGACTCTAAACTGGTATTACCACGCGCTACAACATGCAGCCCACCCATCAGGGGAGATTCTGACGTAGTCCGAAAAAGGACGATAAAACGAATATGCTCGCCGGAACAGGCATCATCCTGATCGCCGCCATACTGCAAGGAATCTTTCTGCTGCCCATGTCGCGAGCGCGCGGCTGGGCCTGGGAGCACGTTTGGCTGGCGTTCTCCTTGTTCGGCATGCTTCTCTGCAATTGGCTCCTTACCGTCCTCGTGCTGCCCAGTCCGGCGGCCCTGTTTGCACAGGTTCCGCAGCGGGAGGTCCTGATCCTGGTCTGCTTCGGCCTGGCATGGGGCGCGGGCGCGGTGCTCTTTGGCCTGGCCATGGACGCGCTCGGGCTCACTCTCGGCTATCCGCTGATTATGGGGCTCAATGCAAGCATCGGCACCTTCGTTCCGCTGCTTTGGTTCGACGGGCTCGCGATGTTTCAGGGCCGCCACCTGTTCATCCTTGCGGGAACGATCGTCGCCATCGCCGGGATCGCGGTCTGTTCGATCGCCGGCGCGCAGCGTCAGTCTTCTGCTCGCGATGTCGACACCGGGCCTGGTCGGCGATTCGTCTCCGGACTCTTCATGGCGGTGGCCTCCGGTTGTCTGTCGTGCTTGCCGAACATCGGCCTCTCCTACGGGACGGCAACTGTCCACGCGGCAACCAGCCTGGGCGCATCGCCCGTGTTTGCGGGGGACTCGATCTGGCTGGTCTTCTTTACGTTTGGTGGCCTCGTCAACATGGCCTACTGCGCATGGCTCATCTTCCGTCGCAGAAACCTGCGCGCGCTCTATGCGCCGGCTCGCCTGATCAACTGGGCATGGTCACTGGCCATGGGCCTTATGTGGATCGGCAGCTTGTATCTCTACGGCATGGGAGCGGCGCGGCTTGGTCACAGCGGGGTGATCATCGGCTGGCCCATTCTTGTATCGGTGTCGATCGCGACCGGTGTATTCTGCGGTCTTGGCAAAGGGGAATGGAATGGGGCCTCCATGCGCACAAGGTGCCTGCTGGGGTGCGGGCTGGCCCTGATTCTTCTCTCCGTCCTGATCATTCCCCTGGGGCAGACTTCGCCCTGAGCACCTTTCAAGCCGGACGTTGCTTTGATCGGAACAGCGCATCGAGATAGGGGAGTTCGAGCTCGTCCTTCGGATCGAACGCGGAAGAGCCGGCGTAGGCCAGCAGGCTCGCCCGCAACTGGCGCGCAGCCAGACGATTCTCCAGCCCGCTCGTGAGATCGAAGGAAGTCGCCAGAAGCTTGCCCCGGCCCACGCGAGCTTCAATGACCGCGCCAAGCCGGCGGCTCCGTGCGGCATCGTCAATGACCTGGACGATGGGCTGGAGCTGGGCAGGTCCGCTCGTCAGGTCGAATGCACAGGACTTGCTCATCAGTTCCCACCACTGCCAGTCGGAATGGGATTTTGTTACGAACAGCTTCAGTGCGGGATGTTGAGGATCGCATAGCAGGCCCATTGTCTGGTGCCGATTAGTGAACAAGGACGCCGCCCAGAATATAGTTGTAAAACTGCACGGAACGGCATTCTCAAAGCCCGTCGAGCCGGGCAGCAAGACAACAGTCCTCCCGTTCTCCAGCGCTGCGCGGGCAGCCTGATCCCACTGGTTCGCGACCATTATGCCCGTTGCAGGAGCCGGGAGCTGTGCCGGGTAAACCCAAAAATCCCACGCATTCGCGAATCCACCCACCTTGCATTCCACGGCGTAACGCGCCGCGGAGGCAAGATCGCCGAGACGGATCTCGATTGTGCCGAGCCGCGTTAGGCCTCCTGCGGGAATATTCGCTGCAGGAAGAGCGCCGGACATCTTCGCCGCGCCCGCGTCTCCACGAACTGACCAGGCCACGTTTGCGCCATTCAAATCTGCAGGTCCGTAGTGCGCGATATCAAGGGGCGCAATCAGTGTTTCATCGTGCCTCCACAGCCTTTTCTCCAGGCGGAGCAGCGGAACGGTGGGGCTGCAGAAGCGGCGGAACTGCTCGGGGGTTATCAGGCCTTTCGACTGGCTCAACGTATCTAGGACGCCGATGAAAGCCGGGCCGAATCCGGGAAAGTCGGTCAGCCCTAGAAGCTGGAAGCCCGCAACATCGCGCGTGCGTAACAGCGCTTCGATCTCCTCTTTGTAAAGCGCGACGGTCAGCGCTCCAGAGGCCAGACGGAATGGCTCTGCCTGCTCCGTGAGGCTGGTGCGCGCAAGAGCCTGCCGATACAGATCGAAGTAGCGAGGCTGGAGAGGCCCCGTGTACTCGCTGCGTTCGGCAAAGTTGGGAAAGACTGTCCATTGACCGACCTCATGCGCGACTATGGGTCGATCGATGTCGGCGTTGCGAATGTACTCTGCGTAGTCCAGGCTCGTATTGGGCGGATCGTTCTCGAACCGCGGATCGCCGCGCAGGTCGGTCCAGTTAGGTCCGGCCGAGACGAAATAGTTGTCGGGCCGATGGATGTTATCGGGAGCCGAAGTACTCGTGTAAAGATGACGCGGGTCGTAATTCTGCAGCGTGCGAACCAGCTCGTTCAGAAACTCATCCTGCCCGGAGCCTTCTTCGTTGCCCATGCTCATCAACGCGAACGACGGATGGTTGCCATACGTGTCTACGATCCGGTGCGCCTCATCGCGAATAAACTCCATGCGGGCATCGTCTGCCGAGACACGTCCGTCGGCGATCCAAAGCGGGTTGGCGACCTGGAACAACAGGCCCAGCTCATCGGCTGCGGCGAATGCAGCCTCGGGAGGGCACCATGAATGAAAACGCACATGGTTGAAGCCATAGTCGCGATAGATCCTGAGACGCTCTCGCCAGAATGCCATGTCCATCGGTACGTAACCGGTCAGCGGAAAGATGCCGTTATCCACCGTGCCGCGGAGCACGATGGTCTTTCCATTCCATCGCAGCTGCTTTCCTGCGGTGGAGATTTCACGGAAACCAAAGGTTGCGTGAGCTTCACTGGCGAACTTGGCATTGGCTTGTGCCACTGCCAGAGAGACCACAAGATCAAAGAACGAGGGAGAGAATTCATCCCAGCCTGGAAGCGCCGCGCCCAGGTCCACATCGTGCTCAACCGTGGAGACGGGCAGATCGGATATGTCGACATCGACGGCGCTTTTGAATCCGGCGTCTGCGCTGCTCCTTGTGTTCCCTGCGATCCTCAATGCGCCGGAGTATCGCGCTCCGGTCAGGTTGCGCAGCGACAGCCTGACGCGAATCCGCCTCTCGGCTGGATGCGGATACACGGACAACCGCTCGATCCATACAGGATCGGTAGTCTGGAGCTCCATGCGCCCGATGATGCCGTTCCAGGTCGCGCCGGTTTCCGCGGTATCCGCGGTTGAAGGCCCGATGTCGATCTTGATGCGGTTATCGACGCATACCGTGAGCCGATGTGCTCCTGGCGTCAAGGACGCTCTTCGCCTATGAAATCCAGGCGCCCCGACGACGCCGAGCTCATAGATGTGAGGAGCGCTCAGGCTGTTTCTCGCGCCCAGAGGATAGTCGTCGAGCCATGCCCTTGTCTCCCAGTGGCAGCGTTCCAGGAATAGCACGACGTGCTTTCCTTCCCATGACTCCGGAATCGTGACCTGTCGCTCATACCAGGCTGGTCCCGTGAACATATACGCGCGCGTGAGATGCTGCGGCGCAATCTCGTCGTTTTTCCGGCCAAAGCCATGTTCGTCGGTTGAGCCAGGCAATGGAATCGGATCGGGAAATGAATTGGAAGCGCTAAACCACTTGTCGTTGATTCCCGTGCCCAATGGATCGAGGCGCATACGCCACTCGCCGGCAAGGGTCATGCTCCCGGCAGACTGGGCATTGGAGCTCGAAAGCGGTTCTCTGCTGAAGTCTGCAGAGGCCGTTTCGCCGCGCACACGCATGCCGGTGGCGGCAACCGAGGCGCAAAGACCTCCAAGAAACGCACGTCGATCCATTTTCTTCCTCCGCGAAGTTTGCCATCCACCAATCGATTACCAATCGACGACCGTCCCATCGTCGAGGATCGCCTGCGATGCGGCCAGTTGGATCTCCGGCTCAAAAGGATGTGCCGCGCACGCTTTTTCGTTCACTGTGATGCCAAGGCCCGGCCCCTCGGGTATCTGCCAGTGGCCGTCGATCATGCGTATGGGTCCATCGACGACTTCGCCGTACCATGGCACCGCGCCGACCATCTCTTCCTGGATGACATGATTCGGAGTCGAAACCGCGAAGTGCAATGCCGCGACTCCTGCGATGGGCCCAAGCGGGTTATGCGGAGCGACTCCGATTGAGGCGGTCTCGGCCATCGCGGCGATCTTCTTGGCCTCAAGCAGGCCGCCGCAGTGGCAGATGTCGGGTTGCGCAATATCGATGGCACGCAGGCGAAAAAGCTCGTCAAACTCGGCGCGCTCGCTGAGACGTTCGCCGCAGGCCAGCGGAACCTGGGTCTGTGCTGCGACCCGGGCCATGGCAAGCGCGTCGCCCGGCTGAAGCACTTCTTCCACAAACATGGGGCGCTCCGGCTCAAGAGCTGCGATATAGGCCAGTGCGGCGCCTATGGATGCAGGCCTGCCGTGAAAATCCACCATGATTTCAACGCCGTCTCCCACGGCCTTTCGCAGTGCCTGCATGATCTGCGCGACGCGATTCACATCGGGTAACGGCGCGTGATAGTGCGTATAGGGAATGAAAACCGCCTTCAACGCCTTATAGCCGCGCCCGATCACCGCCATTGCCCGCTCCACAATGGGATCGGCATCGGTCGACTCGTACACGGCGCGCATGTCGCCGAGACCGAGGTGGGTATATACCTTGACGCGGTCCCGCACTTTACCGCCGAGCAAACGCCAGACCGGCTGGTTCAACGACTTTCCCAGGATGTCCCAGAGCGCAATCTCGACGCCTGAAACTGCCGACGTCCCTAGAATGCCAAGGCGCCAGAAGCTGTGCTTCTTCATGACGCGGACGAGCTGCTCGATGTCGCGCGGATCGCGTCCGACCAGCAGCGGCTCCAGGTCGGCGATGGCGCCGACAACCGCTCTCGTCTTCCACTCGCATGTCGCCTCGCCCCAGCCGTAGAGGCCGTCAGAGTCGGTATCCACGCGAACAAATATCCAATTTCGCATTCCAGCATGAACGATAGTTGTGGAAACTCTCGTGATTCGCATAGCTCAGGTCATGATCGGCCACGATCGCCGTTCGTGCTTCCAACGCTCGTCCGAATCATTCGCACGGAGGCGGCCGTATCGATTCGTTCGCCACTCTACACAATGGACTACAAGTGCTGTCAAGTGGTATACCACATCTGCTGAGAGCTCTTATCAATCCAGGAGCGTGAACAGGAGATTCTCGTGGCGTTCCATCGAACCGTCCTTGTCACCGGAGCGGCATCGGGTATTGGGGCCGCAATTGCGACCCGCTTTCTCGCGGAGAATTTCTCGGTTGTCTTGCTGGACGTCAATGCGGAGGGCGCCCGCGCCGTGGCCGAACGGAGTGGACGCGCGGCCCATGCAGTGGTTGTGCAAGGCGACGCCGGCGACGAGCGAACGGCTCGCGATGCTGTTGCAGCGACCGAGAAGAGGTTTGGAAGCGTTGGGGTCCTGGTGAACAACGTGGGAATCGAGTTGAATGCAACCGTAGTGGAGCAGAGCCGGGAGGAGTGGGATCGTCATCTCGCTGTAAACTTGACCAGCGCGTTTCTGTTTGCGAAGTTCTGCATCCCGGGCATGCGCGACAGCGGGGGCGGATCCATTATCAACATCTCTTCGGTTCATGCTTTTTTTTCGTGGCCGCGATGCGCGGCTTATGATGCGACGAAAGCCGGACTCTTGGGCATCACGCGAGCGCTGGCAATCGATCACGGGCCGGAGGGCATTCGCGTCAATGCAATTTGTCCGGGGTACACGCGCACTCCTCTGCTCGAGCGCTGGTTTGCCGCGATGGAAAACGGAGAGCAGAGAGTGGCCCAGGTTCATCCATTGCGCCGCATCGGCGAACCGGTGGACGTGGCCAACGCGGTATTCTTTTTGGCGTCGGACCAGGCCGCGTTCATCACTGGAACGGTGCTTACCGTGGATGGTGGAATGTCCGCGGCCGGCCAATAGGACCGGCCGGTTGCGGTAGTCATCGCGACGAAGGGTAGCTCGCGATGCTGCCGCCCTCCGCGCCGGAGGTTAGTCTAGGGAATAGAGGCGGGAAGAATGCCTAGGAAGCGTGCACAGACAATTGCTCCCTCAGAGGTTCTCGATCATCTGCGCCAGTTCATCGAGAGCCGCAACATGCAGCCCGGCGAAAGGCTGCCTTCCGAGCGAACGCTGGCGTTGCAGTTTCACGTCGGGCGGCCATCGGTCCGCGAGGCGATCAAGGCGCTGCAGATTCTGGACGTTCTTGACAGCCGGCACGGTGATGGCACCTTCATCAAGTCGCGCGCTGGCCTGTCGGGCGGGTGGCCCTCCCAGGTGGATCTGGACGCGCGCAACATTGATCTCATCGAGCTGCTGGAAGTGCGAAAGATGATCGAGCCGAATGCCGCCGCGCTCTCTGCTGCGCGCCGCAATGAAAAGCAACTGGCGGCAATGGAAGCCGAAGTCGTTGCCCAGGAAAAGCGCCCAGACGATCGCGAAAATCTCGTGCGCCACGACTATCTTTTTCATGAGGCGATTCTGCAGGCATCGGGCAACCGGGTGCTCCAGGACATAGCGCATTTTCTCTCTCCGTCGCTTCTCCGCAGCCGGAAACTGACCGGTCGTAACACCCCCAATCCGCGTATCGCCATCCAGCAGCATCGAATCATCTTGGAGGCAATTCGCCGGAGAGACCCTGACATTGCGGAGCAGGCCATGCGCACTCATCTGCAGACCGTCGGGCTGGATCTAATCGCGCAAGTGGATTCACAGAAGCACCACTGATGCGAATTTTCTGAATGCAATTGCTCCACTCTCTAGTCATTCGAGCGAAAGCAGAGTGAGTGTGTCCTGCCGAGAGACGTGCAAGGCTGCCACTCCCTGCTGGTCGCGTCCACCGCAGGGCTGTGGCTCCGAGATACATCAACTGGTTTTGCTGTAGTTTACGATGAGCGCTATGCGCTGCGCTTGTCGATGGCGTAGTAAGGCTGGTTGGAGAGGGTGGGGTTGAAGGGTGGATAGAGCGATGCGGTGTTGTTCGTGTAGATGAGCTCGAAGTAGTACTGGAGCGGGTAGGGAGATTGGGTATAGTCGGCGGGAATGGCGGCGGCGTGGCGGCCATTCCCACTTTGCATCTCTGTGGAGAGCCAGCGCTCGGCCTGGTTGACGTGGCGATAGTGGAGGCGGACGGATTGGACGTTGCCGGCGGCGATGGTAATGGTAAGTGATAGAGGCGCGCCGGGGTGGAAGCTTTCGGGCGCGGCGTGTGTGCAGTTGGCGGATGGACGCACGGGTTTGCCGATGGCGGCTGCGATGGCTTGCGCAGTGTTGGGGAATGGGATAGCTGCGACGGGTGCGGACGCCAGCTTTTGCCGCATGGCGTCGAGGTCGGCGTTGATGGCGTCGATGCGGTCGACCCAGTGGCCACGGCGCATGGGAACGCTGCCGTAGCCGATATCGAGAGCATAGACCATGGCGGCGCGATCGGCCATTTGTTTCCAGGCCAGATGGGCTTTTCTGTAGTGGTCGAGTGCGAGGCCGCCGATACGCGGATCGCCGCTTTGCTCGAAGATGGCGTAGAGCACGCCGCTGCGCAGCTTGGCGGCGAAGAATGCGCCGAGGCCGTTCTGGATGAGCACATCCTCTTCGATGCGGCGGAACTCAAGTGACGTGTTCGACGTAGCCTGCGTGTGAGCTTGCACCAGGGCTTGACTGGATGCGGCGGTGAAGTCCTCGAGCCATTGCGCGACCTCAATGGGTGAGTATTTGGCATTCATGCGCGCGGCCAGCAGGTCGTGCGCGTATTCGGCGATGGTGGAGAAAAGCTGCGGGTCGAGCGGGCTTACGGTAGCGAAGCATTTGGGTGTTGGCGTGTCGCTGTAGGGCGAGGGCTCGCTGCCCAGGACGATGGGCATGTTGGTGTAGAGCTCGGCCCAGAAAGAGTGGTTGGACGCCGAGGGCAGATGCGCGGAGGTGATGAGTGGAAGCACGCGGCTGGAGCTGGCGAGCGCGGTTTCGATGGAGAGCGTAGCGTGGCCGAAGTTTGCACGCAGGTAGCGGCGCGTGGGCTCGGGTGAGGATTCGGGATCGTAGAGCTTGCGGCCCCAGACGCGGTAGTAGTACTCGAACTTCTGCCAGTCGGCACTGGGGTTGAGCGATGCGTCAGCGTAGGCGCAGCGGCTGCCCGGATTGCCTGAGCCTTCACGGCCCTTGAAGGTGAGCGGCTCCATGAGATCGATGCCAAGCGCGCCGCAGAAGTGCGCGGTGCGGCCGTAAGCTGCGGCCATCTCCGGATCGGCGGAGAGCAGATGGCGCTGCGTGCCGGGCCAGAGACGATAGAGCAGCTTGGCCGCGCTGCCTTGCTGATAAAAATCGGCGTAGCCATAGCGCGTGAACAGGCGTGAGCCGCCGCTGAGACTGAAGAGGCGCGCGTCGTCGTGGTGGCTGGGACTGGGGATTTCGAGCGCGCGGATGTCGGCCTGCTGGTAACCGAGGCTCTGGTGCTCAGCAGAGTACTTTGCGCCCAGCCGGACGGGCATGCCGGTGGCGGTGGCGATGTCGATCATGGTCTGGCTCACGCCCTTGGCGTGCATATCGATCTCGATGGTGCGGCCGGCAGAGGAGATGGCCTCGAAGAGCGTCTTCCAGAACGGATAGCTGCCCTCGGGAATACCGCTTTCGCCGTGGACGCGCAAGGTGAGGCCTTGAATCTGCGGGCACTCTCTGAGCAGAATGGTGAGCGCGTCGCGGCAATAGGCGGCATGGGTTTCCGGCGCGAGGCCTTCGATGCGATGGTAGGCATTGGGGCTGTCGGTCCATGCGTAGGCGTGGGTCCAGATGCCGAGCTGGAAGTGGAGGCCGCGCGCGGCGGTTTCTGCGGCGATGAACTGGAGCATTTCGAAGTTGCGCGCGCGCTCAGCCGCGCTGATCGGGACGGGCGATGGAAGCGCTGCGCCTTCGGGCGAGCGGAGCTGAAGGACCTGCACACTGTAGCCAGGTACATCGACGAGATACGGATAGGGAAAGTGGAGGTAGTCGTCGGTAACGCCGCGCGGGAAGTCGTAGGCAAGGCCATAGGCGAGGCAGAAGCGGTTGAAGCGGCTGGCGGCGAGTGTGTCGAGATAGCCGGGCCAGAAGTTCCTGTCGAGATACCAGGGTTTGTCCTGGAGTTCGCAGCAGAAATAGCGGCTGACGCAGCGAATGAGATTGGCGGGAGCTTCGGTGGCGGCTTTCGTGCGATGCAGTGTAGCGAGCGGATCGGCGCTGAAGCGCGCACGCTCGGCGAGCTCGAGCAGGCCGTAGACGTAACCGCGCGCGTCGATGGCGGAGACGAGGATGGCGGGCGCATTGGCGAGCCGGCCGGGCGCGAGATGCAAGCTTTCTGCGGCGCTGAACGCGGGCAACAGCGCAAAGCCGCGTGCGAGTGGGGATGCTGCGCCGGCGGCAACGATCGAGAGCAATGCGCCCGATGCATCGGCGGGCGAGTGGACGATGGCGGAAGGAATGTTGTGGGCGGCGAGCGCTCTTTCAAGCTGTGCGGCGGCGCGCAATACGGGAGCACTGAAGGCGACGGTGTCTCCTCTGTCAACCAGGATGGCGACGCGTGCGGATTGTGCAGAGGCGGTGTGCGCGAAGCCGCAGAGCGCCGCGCTGCCGGCGAGCTTGAGGAAGTCGCGGCGCTCGATGGAGGAATGCGGATCGAAGGTCATGTGTGCGAGTTCCTGTGAGGATGCGAGCGTCGTACGTCAGGCATAGATCGCGGCCACTTCGTACTCGGTGACGCCGAGGATGGTGAACTCGATGCGGTTGTTGTTGCGCGTGAAAGGAACGTCTTTGCCGGATTTGAGCAGTTGCACGCGCGTGACTTTGCGTTCCGCCGGAATGGCGAAGCGGACCGACTGTACGCCGATGGGGTAGAACTCGCGGATGGTGCCGCGGTGGAGGTTGGGGTTGGTGTAGTTGAGCAGGTGGAGCGCAAAGCCGGGTTCGGTTTCGTAGGCGAAGGCTTCAATGAGGCCGGGACCTTCGATGGTGACGGGCTGATCGTCACGCAGAATCCAGTTGATCGTATTCTGCATAAGGCGGCTGAGGTCAACGTCGCCGGCGACCCAGAGGCTACGCTCGATGTCGCCGGGGATGTAGGCGAGACGGCTCTGGCCCTGCTCGCGCAGGACGATGGCGGGCACGTCGGTTTGCGGCGTGGGCGGGTAGGCAAGCTCAGGCGGGTAAGCGGCGAAGCCGGGAACAACGGTGAGCACAGGGTTTTGGACGGGTGCGAGCGGAATGCGATATTCAGCGCCCGGGAGCCAGCCGGTGTTCGAGAAGCCACGCAGGATTTCGTGCTGGCGTTCGATGCGCGCGTAATACGCGTTGCCATTGGTGGGGATGATGTCGCCGGTTTTCTGGATGCCGAAGACATCAGCGAGCGCGAAGTTCGGTCGCGGCTGGTTTTGCTCGTCGTAAAGGCTGGTTTCGAACGTGGCCAGCAACGAGCCGCCGCGCTGCACGAAGGCGCGAAGCTGGTCGCACTGTGCGTCACTGAGGAGTGCGACGTTGGGCAGGATGAGCGCGGAGTATTTGCTCAGATGCTCGGCGTCCATGCGGTCTTCATGCACGAAGTCGAAGAGAAAGCGGCCTTCGAGCAGCGCGTAATACGTGCCGTTGAGGAACTGCTGCATGTTTGCGCCGGGCTGCGGCTTGTAAAAGAGATGCGTGCGCTGGCCCACGACCGCGCCGAGGCTCGCGACGGTACGCTTGTTGACGAAGTGCGGATCGTGCTGCGCGGTCCAGTTGAAGTAAGCGCGCGGCGCGTCGAGCTCGCGGCGGTCTTCGCCGAAGCCTTTTTCCGCACCGACGATGTGGTAGTAGGGAATCATGCCGCTGGCGCTGGTTTCGCTGAGCCACATGTTGATTTCCGCGGGCGATTTGCCCGCATTGCGCCAGCGGATGGGGCCGGTGGTCCACGCGCCGGTGACGTTGGCGGCCATTTTGCCGTCGAGTACAGACTGGCAAACGCGGCCCTGCAGGCTGCAGAGCCAGACAGGAGCGTCTTCTCCGCCGCGGCCCTGGTTATCGCCCTGGAACCACTCGCAGAATGAGCCCAGGCGCGCGAGATTGGCGGCCGAGCGCGCACCGCCGCCGGAGTTGGCAAAGAAAAATTTGCCGGAGCCTTTTTCCTTGGCAAGCGAGTCGTAGAGCTTCCAGAGATACGCGAAGCGGTCGTTGAACTTGTCCCAGTAGGCGGGCGTGCCGGAGGGTGGAAGCTGGCGGCATCGCGCGCAGTGGCAGACGGGCAGGCTGCCGATGGGTGGCCAGCCGTTGGTGTAGAAGGCGTCCACGTCGTAGAGCGAGTTGATTTCGCGAATGAGGGCCGGAACGTAGTCGGTCATGTAGTCGGAAAACATGCAGGTGCGAAAGAGGCGCTGCTCATCCTTATCGGAGATGAGATTGCCGCTGGCGTCGCGCTCGAACCAGTCGGGGTGGGCCTGCGCCGCATCGCCCCAGTTGAGGTCGGGGCTCATGCGGGCGACCACGCGGAGGTTGCGTTTTTTGGCGGCGTTGCAGCACTCGCCGAAGAAGTCGCGGTTGCCGAGGTATTTGCCCTTGCGGTGAAACGGGACCTTGGTCTGGTAGTAGGCCAGGATGCCGGTGACGCTGATGAAGGTTGCGCCCACGCGCAGGCTGGCCCAGTAGTCAGCCCACTCGTCGATATTGAGCGTGACGGGATCATGCTCAGTCATGTTGAGCTGGCCACAGCGGCGGAGCTGGCGCTGCCAGGGGATGGAGCTTGGCGTCTCGGCTGTGGCGGGCGCAGTGGCGAGAATGGGATCGGTAAGGCTGGCGAGCAGTGGAACGGCACTGGCTTTGAGCAGATCGCGTCGGTTGATCATATGCAGGGACCTTGATTGCGTGGCGAGGCCATGGGAATTGATGTGCCGGGAGCTTGTCAATACGGGACAAACCACAATGTGGTCAAGAAAATCGATTAAGTTGATAAGTATGGGGCGAGAAGTGTGTTGCGAGCGGGAAGACAGCAGTTTGGTGTGATGGCAAAAGGTTGGTACACTAGGAGAGAAACACGTGGCGTGTGAGAGCTCGTAGCTCAGGTGGTAGAGCAACGCCCTTTTAAGGCGTGGGTCCTGGGTTCGAATCCCAGCGAGCTCACCAAAGTCAAATGGAATCAGTAAGTTAGAAGGGCAGTAGAATTTTTGGGATTGGATAGGGGGGTGGTTTTTTCGAAAAATCGCTTCCGGAAGGCCGCCGAATTCAACCACCCCCCAACAGCTCTTCCCAATAAACGGTTTCCCTCATCCCTATACCGGGTCTCCCGACCCGCTGATCGGTATTAGTCCCCAAGGGCACAATGCCGACCGACAACACCATTCCCACCGACACACACGAGCACCTCTTCGACACCGAGAACGGGTACAGGAAAATCGGTGAAACGATCATGCTCTATTGCGCGTGCAGAGCCTCGAAGCTCTTCGCACCTGTCCCCGAGGACAAGAAGCAGAAGCAGCGCGGCAAGCTTCTGCGTTTCCCTGCCGCGTGGGAGCCTCTTCGCGGCCCGATCTGGAGATCGTCTGACTCCACAACCACGGCACCGGAACGTGAGGTTAAGACATGAGAATCGCGGGCACATTCAAGAACGCAGACATCAACCTCCGCGTCCTCGCCGCCATGATCGCCAGCGGGATGACGGCTGCCCTCCTTACGTTGCAGAGGAACCTACTACGGTCTCGCGCTCTATCAGAACAACGTTTTGCACATGACGCAGCCTTCTGGCGATACGCCGATGAGCTTCAACGTTCTGTCGGATTCGCTGCCTGATGGTCTTGTCGCCTTCTCAGGCAACAGCTTCGGCCAGAACAATCGCCTCTCCCACATATCTACATCTCCGGGAGGGATGCTCTAAACCGGGGTTGGCTATCCGATTCATAACCAACTCGACCATCTCTTGTCCCAGTTGTTCGGGAAACTGACGGGTTGTGGTCAGCCCGGGGTTCAGAGATGAACCGACCATATCGTCGTAGCCGGCGACGCTGATGTCGTCGGGAATCTTCAGTCCAGCATCTCGCAGAGCTTTATACACTCCATACGCGGTTTTAATCGTTGCCGGCCTGGCGGTGTCTTAGAAATGATTGTTTTATTGCGTTTTATTTGTATTCCGATACCATCATATCCACTTCCGGATTGTCTGGCATCTCTGAATCGGAACGTGCCGAGGGATTAAAACGACCTAGAAGAGGCGCAAAGATAAAAGGGCGAGGGAGGCAGGCAGCTAGGCAAGACATATTCAACGATTTCCAGGAAGCCTGTAGATTTCTTTGCTTTTGCATTTTTTTGCTAGTTTTTTATCTGCATGATGTGTTATTGTTTCCCATCATCTCTCAATTGTATGAGGGACAGATACCCCAGAGAATAAAAAGGTGTCAATTCGTAGTCGAGCGTTCGGTGATTAAAATGCAGAAACGAGAGGGCTGTGACAATGAGAAATATTCGATTGAGGCAGACGAAATGGCGCATGCGTTGCGTTACGTTCTTTGTGTTGAGCTTTTGCATTCTTTTAACGGGACGAAGGGCAACGGCCCAGCTCGACCAGGGAGCCATCAACGGTGTTGTGAAAGATCCCTCCGGAGCACTCATCCCGGGTGCGGAAGTGACCCTGACTAATACCGACACGAATTTTGTGTTGCAAGGCAAGGCGGACGGCAAAGGAGAATACAGCTTCTCTCCGATCAAGATCGGCAATTACATGGTGAGCGCGACAGCGCCGGGGTTTGAGACGACGACCCAGGAAAATGTACGCGTGAACATCCAGGACCGTCTGAATATCGATATAACCCTGAAACCCGGAGGCGTGAAGGAGACAATAACGGTCACCGGCGCCCCGCCCATGCTTCAATCGGAGACGGCATCCGTAGGCCAGGTGATGGACACGCAGACGATCAATGCCACACCGCTCAATGGACGCAACTGGGTTTATATTGCGCAGTTGACGGCCGGCGTAGATCCGGGCTTATCGGCTGGCGGCGCGCGCGGCGGCGGAACGGGCGACTTCTCGGCCAATGGCCAGCGCACGACCCAGAACAACTTCATCTTGGACGGCGTGGACAACAACGTGAATGTCGACGACTTCCAGAATGGCGCCAGCTACAATGTGCGGCCTCCTCCGGACGCGCTGGCTGAATTCAAAATCGACACTTCCAACTACAGCGCGGAGTTTGGGCACTCAGCCGGAGCCGTGGTCAACGCCAGCATCAAGTCGGGCACCAACCAAATCCGCGGGGATGTGTGGGAATATTTCCGTAACAACAAGCTGGACGCGGCCGACTGGGACTCGAACGGCGGCGTAGTACCCGTCTATCACGAGAACCAGTTCGGAGCCACACTGGGCGGGCCCATTTGGAAGAACAAGTTCTTCTATTTCGGAGATGCGGAAGCAAATCGCATCTCGTTTGCCGATCCCGATCCGGGATTGACGGTCCCCACGGCGAGCATGCGGAATGGAGACTTTTCCGAGCTGTTCAATACATCTCTCACCGGGAAGAACACACCTATTGGAGTCTTTGCGCCGAATTCCGGCGGTCAAGTTCCCTTGACCCAGGGTGGTGGCGCTTTTCCAAATCCGGCCGCAGCGAATCCGGCTCTCTGCAACACCTACCCACAATATTGTGCGTGGAATCCCGCAACTCCGGGCAGCGGAATCGGACCTGCCACTACAAACGTTCTTAGCCCGGGAGATCCAAGCGCCGGGGGCGATATGGATGTCGTTACCCAGGAAGTGATGAATGATTATCCCAAGCCGAACGCAGGCGGCTGGACAAGCGCCAACTTCGGCACGCCGGGCTCTGGGAACGTATATCAAAATTACAACGTCAACGTTCCAGTGCATGATGACACCTGGCAGTGGGATCAGCGTCTGGACTGGAACATCAGTGCCAAGGATCAGGCATACGCGCGCTATAGCTACACGCATGAGCAGACCGGCTATGCGCCTCCGCTAGGACCGATTCTTGATGGCGACGAGGTGGCGCCGGGTGGTTTCCATGGTTCCACCAATTTCAACCTGGCTGAGAACTTCATGGCCAGCGAGACCCATCTCTTTTCGCCGAATCTCGTGAACGAATTCCGGTTTGGCTACAACTGGGGCTTATACGAATTCGTTCAGATGAACAGCAACGTCCCGGCAGAGCAACTTGTTCCTGGAATGGGCGGCGTGCCGTTTACCGGTTTTGCCGGGCCGAATGGCGGCCTCCCCGTGTTAATTTTTGGCGGCTCGTCAAAGCTCTCCACGGCCGGTTCGCGCCATGACATTCCGTCCGTCGAGCGGCAAAACATTTACCAGATACTCGACAATGTTACCAAGGTCCATGGCAGCCATTCCTTCAAGTTCGGTATACAGCTTGAGAGTATCCGGACCTCATTTGCGCAGTCCACATATCCGCGCGGAGGATACAATTTCAACGGCCAGTACACCAGCAAATTTACCGTTGGTGACACAGCAACGTCGAACACCGGAATGGGTGCCGCCGACGGGTTTACCGACAATATGGGGAATATCAAGCTCTCTCCAGGTTGGGACACCAGCTACTATCGCAACTACCGAGCCGCATATTTTCAGGACGACTGGAAGTTCAACCGGAAGTTGACCGTGAATCTGGGTGTCCGGTACGACTTCATTCAGCCAGACAGCAGCAAGGCGGGCGATCTGGCCAATTTTGTGATTGCATCACAAAATATAACCGCACCGGGCGCAGGTGTGGGCGGGCAGGCGGCTGCCGGCGTGGGCCACTACATATTACCCGCCAAGGTTGCGGCCTCAGCTCCTCTCTCGGCGAGTTTTCTGAGTTCCAACCAGGCGGTTGGCGTTGATGTTGAATACACAAGCTCCAATGAAAACTCCCTGGTGGGCGTTCAGCATTACAACTTTGCACCGCGCATCGGGCTTGCCTACGAACTTGATTCAAAGACGGTCGTGCGCGCTGCTTACGGGTTGTTCTACGCGTCTATTGAAGCTCCGGGAGGCGCCGAGCTGGAGACAAACTATCCGTTCGCGTATGCGATTGTTCTTAACAATAACTACATCGCGCCGTATGGCTTTTGTCTTCCATCGACCCAGGTTGGTTTCAACAACCCCAATAGCCAATGCCCATCCAACGGTACCGCGGATACGACCTATGCACCGTATATTCCGTATCCGACGACTATCGAGACCGGTGGCTCGCTCTATTTCGCAAACGGCGGCATCGGAGCGTATGCCGGTTCAAGCGGCATCGCGATGTCCGATACCAACATCAAGACACCCTACACACAGAGCTACAACCTGACGATCGAGCGCCAGGTGTCCAAAAACATGGTTGCGTCCGTCGCCTATGTTGGAAACAATGCCAAACATACGTTTGCCGGCACCGACCCTCTGGATCCTCTTGCTGTGACCAGCAGCAACAACCCCAATGGCAATATGAGCACGATCGCGTTCCCGGGGCTAGCTCTCTCGGCTTCCGCCGAGCAGTGGATTGGCGAAGCGATTTATAACTCGCTGCAAGCAAAACTCGAAAAGCGTTACTCCGACGGGTTGAGCTTCCTAGCCTCGTATACCTGGTCTCACAGCGAGGACGATGCTCAGAATCCTGGGATTGGAGGAGGGCCAAGCTATCGCAACACCAACCTCATTCCACTCAAGGACGAAATGACCAATGGCAACTACGATACTCGCCACCGCGTGACAGTGAACGGCTCCTATGAGTTGCCTTTCGGTAAGGGGCGGAGATACTTGCACCAGGGCGGCGTGCTGGACTATCTGGTGGGCGGCTGGTCCGCCAGCGCGACGTGGACCGCGCAAACCGGCATTCCGTTTACGGTTACGACTGGCGGTGGCAATTTCGTAGGGGCCAACGGTTTTAACCAGCTTAACGCAATCCGGGTTGGCGATCCGTTCAAGGGCGGCGGTACTGTGCCTGCGGCAAACATCGACATGGCTGGCAACGCGTGCCCGGCCTCCGTCAGGAACAGGACGAACTGGTATAACCCCTGCGCCTTCATCGATCCGGAGCCGGGAGCGAATATCCCGGTTGGCACATTGCTGACGGATCTGCAAAGCGCCATTGAATACTCCGGATCAAAGTCAAACCAGATCCACGGGCCGGGATGGGAGCGGGCCAATATGTCCGCGTTCAAGAACATCGCGACCTTGCGTAGCCAGTACATTCAACTTCGCGCAGACGTCTTCAACCTTTTCAACACGCCTTCCTGGGGTAATCCGAATCCAGGCGGCACCGATCTTGGTTTGGGCGACAGTGCGATCACTACCACGCAAGGGTTCCAGAACTACACGCCCGATGCGCGGTTCTTCCAACTTGCCGCAAAGTACGTGTTCTAGTAAGGGCGCATAGCCTGCAGGCGTAATTGGGTCTGCAGTTTGGGCAGCAAGTCTCCCGCAGGCGTGAAGGCGTCTGCGGGAGATTCGGTTTTGGCAGCACCTGCGATAGTATCTGTCTACGCACGAAATCCCGCGGCGGGCGCGGAATGTAGATTCCCGGTAGGCGGTGGTGAGCAATGGAAGCTTCCCGTCGAGACGTTTTGAAAGCGGCCGCAATTCTGCTGGTTGACCAATGGGCGATGTCGCGCCAATTCGCCTTTGCCGACGAGCCAACGGGAGGGCCTGCAAAGGACGAGCGCAAGGTCATTGTTGTGGCATGCGGTGGAATACGCCGTGCCGAGACGTTCTTCCATTCCGGACTGGAAAATATTCCTCATCTTTACGGCGACCTGCTTCCGCGAAGCGTGTTTTATCCATTCATTCGCAATGCCGGCGCCACGTCGCACTACAACGCGATCTCCAGCATCATTACCGGGAGCTGGCAACGGCTGGACGACTGGGGAATGACAGCGCCGGCCAGCCCGACGCTGTTTGAGTATCTGCGCAAGCGCATGGGCCTTACGCAGGACAACGCGTGGTTGGTCTCGAGCAATAAAGCGTTGACCAACCGGATAGGCGCCAGTTCGGTGCGCGACTTCGGTCCCCGCTACGGTGCCAATGTCATCTTCCCCAAGCAACTACTGATCAACGCGGTGATTCGAGCGGCATCCCAAGGGCATCCCGAACATAGCGCGGACCGCGCCGCTATGCAGCTCGAACTGGAATCCGTACTTAGAAACGCCGACGACTATGAGGGGCTTGGGTGGTCGATTTCGGGAGATGAATCGGTGCTTGACCTTTCGATGCAAAGGTCCATGCAACAAGCTATCGAGGATCTGGTGCGCACCAATGCGCCGGTAACCGGAGATGAATTCACGTTCCTGGTGAGCACGGAGGTGATGCGGCGATTTGCACCTTCTTTGCTGGTAATAACATTCTCCGATGTGGAAGTTGCACATTTCGGCTCGTATTCCATGCACCTGGCAGGTATTCGAACCATGGATCGCCTGGTTTACGAACTATGGAACGTGGCGCAGACGCATCCCTCTTACAGTGGCCGGACAACTCTGTTTGTACTTCCCGAATTCGGGCGCGATTTCGACGGTTCGAACACCAACGGCTTTTTCAATCACCGGGCGCTGGACGATTCCACCAGCCTGACATGGATGATGTGCCTGGGAGAAGCGGCGCGGTCGCCGGACGTAGTAGAGCGTCCGGTGCAGCACATCGACATTTGTCCCACAATAGCCAAGCTCTTCGGGATCAAGGATCTGGATATTCCGGGAAGTCCATTGCCGGGATTGTGAGACAGGGGTGAGAAGCGCGATGAATGATAGGTCCGTCAAATCGCAGCAGGAAGCACCTCTTCCGGACGCATTTCGCCCGTTGATCGCGCGATTGCCGATCACCATGCGGCCCGCGCTGAATCAACAATTGAGCCAGTGGGGCACGCTCTTCCCGTTCGAGCAGCAGCAAGTGACGGAATTTATGAGAGGCGTTCAGGCGTTCAGCCCCTCCGGTTGGAATGCGCTTACAGGTCCGCTGCAGGAGCTGGAAGCAAAGATGGGTGTCAGGCACTGGGATTTCTCAGAGTCCGCCGACACGATCGAAAACGCCAGTCAACTGGCGCGGTCAGAATACTACGCGGCGTGGCGCAAAGAGGTGCAAAGGGTTTTCGAAGCGATCAACGCTGCGGAACGCGATTCGGCACCGGCTCAAGCAGACTACACGCGATTGATTCTGCTTATTCTTCCGGACAGCCTGCCTGTCGACGCGCAGTCGGCCTGGAAGCTATGGGATGCACGCGGGCGTGCGATCAAAATAGCAGGCGATTCGCGAAGGCTGTGCGAACTGGCCATGCAAGGCCAGCCAGGGCTTGGTGGGATCGCGACATGGGCAGGGCGGCAAGGCAGCGTTGACAGCAGCGATCTGTGGTTTATCGACGCAGAGGGAAAACTCGGC
>JASHPJ010000120.1 GCA_030038195.1 Acidobacteriaceae bacterium | reverse complement strand
GCCGGATCACAAAATCGAACTCGCGGTTGGCGTAAATCCGCAGCCACGCGCGCAGCTCTTTATAAGCATGCTCGCCGGGCAGGAACTCGCGATAGCGCTTGAAGCCCAGCGGCCCCAGGCGCAGGGTCACCGCTCCGTGCTGATCGAAGGCTTCGTCGCCCACAATGGTTCCCATGCCCAGTTGCTCGCAGAACGCGCCGGTATCGCGCAGAAACGTGCGGTTCTGCACCGGCAGCCGGCGCCATGTTCCGGTAAATTGCTCCACCTTCACCGGAACATCGAAGTAATCCTCGATGAGCTGCTTCAGTCCCTGCGCCGTCGGCCGCCGCTCTGACAGCAGGCCCGCGTAAAACAGGCAGGCCTCGTCGGCAATCTCCATGCGGCGCGTGAGCGACGGCGTTCCCAGCCCGATGAGATCGAGCAGCCGCGCGCTGATCACGTCGTCGTTCGCGCCGGTGCGCTCATAGGCAATGTAGAACCGGTACTTCTGCCAGCCGCGATAAAACAGCGAGATCAGCCGGTGATTGAAGAGGTCGAAGAATTCGGCCGGCCCGCGATCCTTGGCCTTGGCGCGTTCCAGCAGGAACTCGGTGTACGCGTGCGGCAGAACGCCCACCGCGGCGCACAACCCCATGAAGTTGACGAACAGCTTCGGAGGCCCGTCTTTGTCCTGCTGATAGTCGTGAATCTCGCTGGCCGGAAACGACAGCGTGGGAACCGAGGAAAACTGCACCACCTCCGTCAACGGCGACACAAACAGCCCTACCGGATTGCGCTCCGGATAGAGCCGCTCCAGCAGGCGCACGGCCTGGAAAAACTGGAAGCAGTAAGGCTCCTGCTCCAGCATCTCGCGCACCGGCTCGAACCGCGCGTCGATCCTCAGATCAGCGGTTTGTACCCCGCCTTGGGTGGCCATTCGCCCAGCGGCTCCTTTCTCTGGCTGGTGCGCGCCGCCAGTTGGCAAAAGCTGTTGATCGAGGTATAGCAGCCCAGGAAGCGGTCCAGCACGTTGGCGAAAAGATACACGCCTCCGCCCACAAACTGCCGCTCGTCGAACTCGACCTCCACCCGCGTGCCGCGCGCCGGCAGATTCCCATACGGCGACTGCATGATGGCGAAGTGCGGGCTCGAATCCATCTTCACGATTCCGCCAATCTGGTTCTCCAGGTACGACGAGTCGGTGAAGTTGTGCAGCCGCAGAATCTCCTGCAGCGACGTCACTCCCTCTTCGGTCAGCGAAAGATAGTTGAGCGAAAGCTGCGAGACCAGCCGCCACAACTGGCTCTTCACCCGCGGCGGGTCGTAGCTGGGCGTGGGCCGGCGCAGCGCCGTGATCTGCCGGATCGCCGGGTAATCTTCCGCAGCGAAGTCGCCGTCTTCGAGGCCGAACGGCAGGCGCGAGGGCAGATCGAAATCCGAGCACGAGCAACGCACCGTCAGCACTTCGGCGTTCGGCTGCGCAAGCTGCCCGTCGATATCCACCAGCGACAGGTGCATCGTCGAGGGCTCGCGCTCGCCCAGCTCGCTCCGGCGCCGCACCGCGTGCCAGTAGGCGCGCGCGCCCTCTTTTCTGGCCTGAAAGCGGTACGAATACAGCGGCTCCAGCCGGATGCTTTCGCGCCGGCTGGTGCTCGAGGCCATCACCTCGTCGATCGAGTGAATCTCCTGCGTGTCCTGCCGGCGCACGCTGGGAATCACCTGGTACTCATGCTTGGTGTGCGTCACCAGGATCGGCTCCGCCACCTGCGAGTAGAGATTCACCACCGGCGTGCAGCCCAGCCGCAGCGTGCGCGCCGAAACGCCCGTCTCCAGGTCCTGGCTGCGCTCCGGCCGGTCGAAGCGCGAAAAGCAGAACAGGATCTCGGCCTGGTCTTCGCATCCGGCTTCGGCAATCGCCTCCAGCCCGCTCAATTCGAAAAAGAGAAACTTCTCAGAGAAAGTGAAATACTCCTGCAGCAGCCGGTAGCCGTCAAACGAGCGCTTGGGATACGGCAGCAGCGATTCGCTCTCTTCAAAGCCCATGGCGCGCAGCCGCGCCGTGGGAATGCTTACCGGCCTGCTGCCGCGTATCTTGGGATTGCGCGCCAGCACCGAGATGCAGTTGCGGCACAGCAGCTCGTAGAGCGTGTACACCACGTTCACATCGCCGGTCAGATGAAAAACCAGCCGGCGCGGGCTGATCTGCCTGAAGTCCACGTCCCGCGCGCACTGCAGCCGCGCCCGCAGCACGCCGGTCGCGCCCGGCACGCGCACCGGATCGGAAAGCCGCTCCGGCTGCCTCCAGTCGCACTCGCTCACCGTGAACGGCCAAAGCTCCACCGGATACGCGGTGCGGAATCGGCAGGGCTGCCCATCGAACAGCCGCTTGGTGGACAGCGGCGTTCCCGCCGGCATGACCTGCCCCGCCGTCTGCTTGCCCTGCTCCGGGTCCACCTGGCACTCGACCACGGTCATCGACGGAATGGGCCGCAGGTAATGCGGAGCCACGATGCCCAGCAGCGCCGAGGTGACTTCCGGAAAATCGTCATCCACGCGCAGGTGAATGCGCGCCGCCAGGAACGCGAAACCTTCCAGCAGCCGCTCCACGTGCGGATCGTCGCAGCGGTCCGGCTCCAGCAGCAGACGGCTGGCTACGCGCGGATACTTTTCAGCGAATTTGCTCCCTAGTTGGCGAAGGTATGCCAGCTCGCGCTCGTAGTATTCAAGCAGTTCTTCGCGCATGGGTCACTTCACTTTATACTCGCCGCTGGTCAGCTCCAGCACGGTGTCGAAGGCGATCTCCTCGGGCGCCGGATCGAGCTTCATATTGCCTTCGATATGGAAGCGTAGACGCCGGTCCACGCCGTCAGAGCCTTCCAGGCTCACGCGCACGTCCATCAAGCGCGGCTCGTAGTTGCGCAGGCAGGCCTCGATGGCGATGCGCAGCGCGCGATGGTCCGATGCGTTGTTGAATCCCAGCGAGCTGATGTCGGGCAGGCCGTAGTTGATGACCGAGCCCTTTGCCGCCGGATACCCGGCAAGCTCCGGCAGCGGCGGCTGCCGCGTGTTCATCAGCCACTCCAGGTCGCGCTTGAGCGCATCACGAAAAAAACGCATCGACTGCGACCGGGTCGTCGGCCACTCCTCGACCTGCATCAGCCGGTCGAGAATCGATTGCGTCACCAGCGTCTCTGTGCTTGCGCGCGCCAACCTTCCCTGCTCCTTTCATATCACCGCGAAACATCCATGGCCGCGATGGGATCGATACGGCACAACCGGTTGAAGACCGTTTCCCGTACGCTGCCGTTCTCCGCCGAGTCGTCGAGGCACTTGAGCAGCAGCGCCAGCGGCGGCGCGATCATGTCGCTCGCCTCCCACTCTTCGAGCTGGCGCTGGTCGATCTCCTTCACCAGCTCATCGAGCACCGGATAGGCCACCTTGCCCTGCCCGGCGCCCACGCAGAGCTGCGCTATCTGCAGCCTGCGCTGGAACCGCGCGCGACCGCTGGGCTGCTGCGCCGCGTCGCGCATCAGCAGTTGAAGCGCCTGCGGCAGATGCCCGCGCGCCATCAGCTCGCGCGCTGTATCCAGCACGTCGGGCGGCTTGTCTTCTTCCGCCTGTTGCGCAGACGGCGCATACATCGGCTCCGGCTCGGGCTCCCGTTGCACTTCCACGACCACCGGCTCCGGCGGCTTGGGAATCACCATCTCCTCCAGCCACTTCTGCGTCTCGGGATTCGCCGTCGGCGTGTCGTCGCTCATCGTCCAGGTGGGAATCTCCGGAACGTCCTTGAGCAGCCCCTGCAGCATGGCGATGACCGCGGCCGAGATCGCCGAGTAGCTTGACTCGTAGCTCGCCCTCCATATGTAGCGCTGCACGTCGAGCCATCCGCGGCCACAGGGCTCGCCGGCCGCGGCAATCGCCTCGGCCAGCAGCTCGCCCCAGTTCGACTCCGAGGCCAGCCGCTTCAGGTTCTGCCGTTTTTCCGTCGCCGGCGGCGCCAGAAAATCCCAAGCCGGAGAGCTGCCCGCTTCGCGCGTCTCCGCAAAGCGCAGCGCCACCTGCAGCATGTAGGCCACCGGGCTGGAGGGATTGTCTTTCTGCAGGAACCGGGCGCAGGCCTGCACGCGCGCAAACGCGTCGTCCCTGTCCACCAGCTCGGCGGAAAGCGCTTTCGACGTCTTTGGCCGGGCGGTCGGCGCGGCCTCCGCCTGGGCTTCCGGCGCAGCTTCGGCCTCCGGCTCGGGCTCAGGCTCCTCTCCGGCGGCTTCTTCGGGCGACGGAGCATCGGGCTCGGTCTTGCGCTTCTCGTTCAGCAGGCTGGTAATCACCTGCCCCACTTCTTCCAGCGAAGTGCGCAGCTTGCCGAAGGCCGGCCCGTCGTCGCCGTACTTCTGCTCGCAATAAATCTGCAGCTCTTCCATCGTCTCCAGCGACGAGTGGATCGCAGCCTCCATCTGCACGTACCACGACTTCGAGGTCGAGTTGAACGACTTGTCAAAGTCCTCGGCAGTCGGCTTGCCGTCAGCAATGGCCTGTTCGCGCTGCGCTTTTTTGGCCTCGTTGTATTCGGCATCGGCCTCGTAGCCGATGGCCCGCGCATCCTTGTACTGGAAGTAGTTCAGCCCGTCGCGTGTAATCGGGGCTTCGCGCAGGATGGCGGCAACACGGTTTGCCGCCCACTCGATGGGCACGGCGCGCATGCCCGCGTCGCCGTCCTCGATCTCCGGGTGCAGCGTGTCCCAGAACTGCTCCTGCAGATCCTGGAAAAGCTTGAAGCACGGCTGGATGAGCCCAATGCCCTCCTTCTTGACGTGGGCCTCGGTCAGCCATGCGGCCAGTTGCAGGTCTTTGCTCTTGTTGGCCAGTGCCTCGCCGGCCAGCTTGATCACCTGGTTGTAGTCGGCCCGCTTGGCGGTGCGCGCCCAGGCGCCAGCCGGAATTGTGTCGTCGTCTTCGGTGCGCGCTTCCTTGATCTGGTCGTATACGCGCTCATAGCGCAGGCTGACGCCTGAAGGATTGTCGCCCGGAACCGGATTCAGCAGATCATCACGCAGTGGCACTTTCAGCCCTCTCGCCGGCGTGATCGAAGGTGAGTTTCCGCATCTCCAGGAACGGCATCTCCTCTTCTCCGCACAGCAGCAACTTCTGGCCGGAGGGAAGTTGTCCGTATTCGGGATCGTCCCGCCACACCGTCGTGCGGCCCAGTCGCACCGCATCGTCGGGATCCTTCCACGACAGCGGCGCTATGGCAGGCAGCAGAATCTCGCCCAGGTCCTGCAGGCGGAAATCCGCGGTCGTATGCAGAATCGCGGGCATCCACAGCAGGTCGCGCAGGCGCTTGGGCGGCTCAGTCTCGATCGCCTCGATGTAGGCATAGGGAATCCATGTATAGCTTCCGGCAATAAAAGTCTCAAGATTCGTGCCGATGTGCGGATCGGCATCCGTGAAGCCGGAAAACTTCTCGCCGTTCAGCTCGCCCGCTGGAGACGGGCGCGGCGCACTCACCGGAAGTGTGCCGTTCGCGAACATCGTCTGCCGCTCCCGCTCGGCATGCAGCGCCGAGCGATAGAGTATCGCCCCGGCCGCAGCCTGCGGATTGGCGTCAGAGAGAACGTTCAGATGCTTTTCCGCCCGGTCGTACTCGCCGGCAAAACACAAAAGCTCGAACAGAAAAATGCGGCGCTTGGCGTCGAGCGGTTGCTTTTTCAACTCGTCGCCAAGCGCTTCGATTGCCGCTTGCAGATTTCCTGCCCGGTAAAGAGATTGCGCGTCCATACGCGGGCCGCCTTTACGATAGTTTGTTTTCCTTCGTGCTGAAGGTGACCGCCCCGGTGCTGGTGACGTTGCCCTGCTCGTTCTGGGTAGAGTAATCGATCTTAATCTCGTTATAGCTGAACGATAGAGAAACCGTCGGAACTTCGCTCGATCCTGAAATCTGCAGGCTGGTCACGAAGAGCTCCTTGAAGTCGACCTTCAGGTACGGCTTGCCATCGGAGCCGGACTTGATAGCGCTCATGGTGCCGGTCTTCACGTGGGTGCCGGCGCAGATCGACTTGAACAGCTTGGGAGTGGACTTGTCGAAGTAGGTCATGATCGAGAAGTCCGCCAGGTCGGCCTTGCCCGCGCCCGAGCCGCCGGTTCCGGCCACCGAAGACACCTGCGAGGCACCCCAGCTCCAGCTCATAATCTGAATTTCGCTTTTGTGCTTGTCGTCTGCGGATTCTCCATCAATTCCGTCGAGTTTCAGAAAATAATCAACTGCCATCGTTTGCTCCTCTCAATCGGCAATTGCGTTCCTCGCCTTGCCGCGTTAGCTTGCGCCAGCTAAATAATCTTTCCGTTATTTCCGCGCCGATGCAGGCAGGTCGGCCACCAGACGAAGCGAAACGGAGAGCTCGTCGAGTTGGAAATGCGGCTTCAGGAATGCTACTGCACGATAGGCTCCAGGCTTGCCGGGAACCTCGGAAACCTGGATTGCAGCCTCACGCAGGGGATGGCTCGCCTTGGCCGCCTGCGACGCGTTGTCGTCGGAGACCACGTAGTTGCTGATCCACTGGTTGAGGAACTTTTCGCAATCCTGGCGGGTCATGAAGCTGCCGATCTTGTCGCGCATCATGGCCTTCAGGTAATGCGCAAACCGCGACATGGCCAGGATGTACGGCAGTTGTGCCGACAGGCGCGCGTTGGCGTTGGCCGCATCCTTGTCGTAGAGCTTGGGCCTGTTGGCCGTCTGCACGCTGAAGAAGGCCGCGTAGTCGGTCCCCTTGCAGTGCACCAGCGGCACCAGCCCCTGGTCGGCCAGCTCCTTTTCGCGTCGGTCGGTGATGGCCACTTCGGTGGGGCACTTCAGGGCCACGTCGCCCTCATCGGTGCGGAAGGTATGCGCCGGCAGCCCCTCCACCAGGCCGCCGCCTTCCACGCCGCGGATCGAAGCGCACCATCCGTACTTGGAGAACGAGTTGGTCAGCCGCGCGCCAAGACCGTAGGCCGCATTGCCCCACAGGTACTTGGAGTGATCGCTGCCGTCTACCGCCTCTTCGTAGTCGAAGGCCTCGATCTGCTTGGTGTCCTTGCCGTAGGGCAGGCGCATCAGGATGTGCGGCAGGGTCAGCGCCACGTAGCGCGAGTCGTCCGACTGGCGGAAGCTCTTCCACTTCGCGTACTCGGTCGAGTCGAAGATCTTGCCGATGTCGCGCGGCGCGCCGAGCTGCGTGTAGCTCGACAGGTTGAGCAGCTCCGAGTTGGCCGCCGAGATGAACGGCGCATGCGCCGCCGAGGCCACCTGCGAGATGCGCTCCAGGCACTCGATGTCTTCCGGGCCGCGGCCGAACTCGTAGTCGCCCAGCAGGGCTGCAAACGGCGCCCCGCCGAAGACGCCGAACTCTTCCTCGTAGACCTTTTTGAACAGCGCGCTCTGGTCGAACTCCGGCGCCCGCTGCAGGTCCTTGAGCAGCTCGCGCTTGCTTGCGTTAAGCACCTTGATCTTCAGCATTTCGTTGGTTTCCGACTGGTCGATCAGGTACTTGATGCCCCGCCAGGTCGATTCCAGCTTCTGGAAGGCCGGATAGTGCAGCACTTCGTTGAGCTGGAGCGAGATGAGCCGGTCGATCTGCGCAATACGGGCCTGGATGGTGGCCTCCGCGTCGCGCGTCAGCGTCATGTGCCCTTCCAGCACCTGGTTGACGAACTCTTTGACCATGTCGCGGCCACGCTCCAGGGTCGCCGCGTCGCGGTTGAACCGGCCCTGGGCCACAATCTGGTCCAGTAGACTCTGTTCCTGAGTCGTTGACTCTGCGGCTGCCGCTGCCGCTGCCGCCGCTGCTGCCTCTTGTGCGCTCATTCAGCACCTCCGCCTTTGCCCAGTTCCGCCTTCAGCTTGTCGCGCGACTCGGTGTTCGAAACCGCCTCGAACAGCGCCTCGTCGAGCTTGTCGTTGCCCTGCAGGCTGCCGCGCAGGTCAGACAGGCGCGTACGCAGATCGAGCAGCTCCTTGAGCGGTCCCACCTGCTTGGCCACGTTCTCCGGTGAAAAATCATCCAGACTTTCGAACTTGAGATCGACCTTGATCTGCCCCGCGTTCGGATCGTCGCTCAGCTTGTTGGCGACCGAGTAGGTCAGGTGCGGCTGCATGCCCTTGAGCACGGTGTCGAAGTTGTCGGGGTTGATCTCTACGAACTTCCGATCCTTCAGGGCCGCCAGAGGCTGCTCAGGCTGACCCGTAAGATCTCCAAGAACGCCCATCACAAAGGGCAGTTCCTTCATCTCGATTGCGTCGCCGATCTCGACGTCATAGGTGATATGCACGCGTGGTGAACGGACGCGATCAAGTTTGTGCTGAGTGCTTTCTTTGGCCATATTATCCCCTCGAGGCCCTTAGCGCGTGGAATCCGCGCGGACATTGATCCCCATTCGTTTCCCAGATCCGGCTTGCGCAATCTCCAGACCGGGGGTAGCTGTTTCCGTTGTTCGAAATGAGCGCAAGAACTTTATTTAGATGTCAGGGAAGTTCTTGCGTCCGAATCGGGAGCGAGTTGATTATTGAATGAGTCGGAATCGGTGTCAAGTCAAAAAGCTGCTTACAGAAGTACCGTCAACCCTCATAGTGCCGGTTCCCTTCGTTTCGTTTCATCTATTTTTATTCTGCGCCGGGCCGGGCTTGCGCGCCTGCCCGGCTCTGTGCCTCAGTGTATACTCGTTTCCCGGGCAGAAAGATAACATGAGACAGCTACAGCCAGTCGTGTGGTCCAAGGGAGTGTTCCTGTCGCCGCAGCATCTGCAGGCCCAGGACCGCTTCTTTGAAGACACCCTTCGCTTCCTCTCAGGCGCCCTTTCCTATCGCAACTGGGGCTTCGCCTCTCTGCAGATAGACGCAGCCGGGCTCAGCCAGGGGAGCCTCAGTGTGACCGAAGCCTCGGGCATCTTTCCCGACGGGCTCATGCTCGACATGCCGGCCTCCGACGCTCCGCCTGCCTCGCGTACGCTCGACGAGTGTTTCCACGACGGCCGCAAGACCTGCGCATTTTTCCTCGCCGTGCCGCAGGACCGCCCCGGCGGCATCAACATCGCGCTGCAGCGCGGCGGCGCCAGCACGCGCTTTTACTCCGAGCTGCAGATGCTCCGCGACGAAAACAGCTCGGGCGTGGAGAAACCCGTCTCGCTGGCCCGCAAAAACCTGCAGATTCTGGCGGAAAGCGAAAATCTCGAGGGCTCCATCCTGCTGCCGCTGGCGCAGATCGAGCGCACCGAAGCGGGCGGCTATCGCCACGACCCTAAGTTCGTTCCGCCGCTCCTGAATATCAAGGGCAACGAGCTCATCACCGGCATTCTGCGCGGCCAGATCGAGACGCTGGTGGCGCGCAGCAGCCAGCTTGCCGGCTCGCGCCGCCAGCGCAACCAGTCGCTGGCCGACTTCAGCGCCTCCGACATCGCCAACTTCTGGCTTCTCTACACCATCAACCAGCACCTGCCCGTGGCGCGCCACATGCTCGACGCAACCCAGGTGCATCCCGAGGCGCTCTTTCTGCACATGCTCTCGCTGGCCGGCGCGCTCACTACCTTCTCGTCCAAATTTGAATCGCGCGACCTGCCCAAGTACGAGCACGAAAAGCCGGGCCCCTGTTTCCTGGCGCTCGACGCCGCCATCACCGAGCTGCTGGAAACCGTGGTGCCCAGCAACTTCGTCGCCCTGCCGCTCAAGCCGCTGCGCGACTCCATCTACGCCACGGCCATCGACAAGGACAGCTACTTCGAGAACTCGCGCGCCTACCTGGCCATCTCGTCCGATCTCAAGGAAGCCGACCTCATCTCGCGCACCCCCACGCTCACCAAGGTCTGCTCGGCCACGCACATCGAGCAGCTCATCCGCCAGGCGCTGCCTGGCGTCAAGCTCACCCACGTGCCCGCGCCGCCGCGCGCCATTCCCGTCAAGCTGCGCTACCAGTACTTCAGCCTAGACCGCGTCGGCCCGGTGTGGGAGTCGATCGTGCGCGCACGCAACTTCGCCGTCTACGCCCCGCGCGAGATTCCCAACCCCGAGATGGAGCTGATCTTCCTCTTCGCGAATGCGGATTAGGAGCCGCTCACTCGACCCAGTCGGCCTGCGCAGTGCGAACAGGCTTTCAGGAAACTCTGAATCAGTTGTGTTTTGCAAGGGCACGGCCTGAAGAGCTTGCTGAAAAATGTTTCCCGCCAGGCGCGAAGTGTCAGGGCACAACTTCAGCCGTGCCGCAAAAGAGCAGCAGAATGAATGGGGGTTTTAACCCTTGAGGGATGAGGTTCACGCATGCTTGCACTGGATCGGAGCTTTCTTCAGTGCTTCGAGCGGTCTCCGAACAGGTGTGTGGCCCCGCTTTTTCGCTGGCCCGCCGGCTCGCTGCTCTACTCCGCGCTCGCCGCGCGTCCACTGCGCGCGCTCTTCGCCACCACGCCAAACGACAGCGCCAGCGCGATGCACAGCATGGAGAGATAGCCAAGCCGGCGGAAGCTGTCCGCGTAGGCCAGAACCGTCGCCTGCTGCTGCAGGTTGATGTACAGCGTGCTCAGCGCCTTCAGGTGGGCCGTCACCAGGTCGGACCCGCCGATGGCAAACCGGGCCGTCAGTCCCTGCGCCGCGACCGAGGAAGCGGTGCTCCCGGCGGCCAGGTTCGCGCCCAGGTAGCTCTGGTGAATCTGCTCGCCACGCACGATCGTGGCCGTCAGCGCGGCAATGCCGATGCTGCCGCCAATATTGCGCACCAGGTTGTAAATACCGGCCGCATTGCCCATCTCCTGCTTGCGCAGCCGTCCCATGGCCAGCGTGGTCAACGGCACAAAGACAAAGCCGCCGCCAAAACCATTGAAGAAGTTGGGCAGGATGATCGCTTCCATCGAGATTGTCAGGTTGACGTGGCCGAAGGCGAACGACGAAATCCCGAAGATTCCCAGCCCGATGGCCAGCAAAATCCGCTCGTCGAAGCGATTGACCAGAGCCCCCACCAGGATCATGCCGATCATCGACCCCAGTCCCCGCGGGCTCACGGCCAGGCCGCTGTCCGTCGCCGAGTAGCCCAGCAGCGTCTGCAGGAACAGCGGCACAAACGCGGTGATCCCGTAGAGAAGCACGCCGTAGAAGCCGGTCAGCGCCGTCCCGATGCAGAAGTTGCGGTTTTTCAGCGCGCGCAGCTCGACAATCGGGTCCTGGCAGAGCAGCTCGCGCGCAACAAAGCCTGCAAAGGCCGCCATCGATACCGCCGTCGTCCAGCGGATCCAGCTTGCCCCGAACCAATCCGCCTCCTGGCCCTTGTCCAGCACCAGTTGCATCGTGCCTAGCCACACCGCCATCAGCCCGAACCCGAGGGCATCGACCGCCATGCGCCGCGCCTGGCGCAGGTAAGGAGGATCCTCGATGTACAGGTTGGCCATGAACAGCGCCAGCAGGCCTACCGGAACGTTGATATAGAAGATCCAGCGCCAGGAGTAGCTGTCGGTGATCCACCCGCCCAGCGTCGGCCCGATCACCGGCGCCACCACGATGCCCACGCCGAAGACCGCCATCGCCTTGCCCTGCTTCTTCACGGGAAAGCTCTCCAGCAGGATCGACTGCGCCAGCGGCGGCATGCCTCCGCCGCCTGCTCCCTGCAGCACCCGCGCCAGGATCAACATGGGCATGTTGAGCGAGAGGCCGCACAGGACCGAAGCCGCGGTAAATGTCAGGATGGAGAGCATCAGCAGTTGCTTGCGCCCGATCCGTCGCGTGATCCAGCTCGACGCCGGAAGCATGATTCCGTTCGAAACCAGGTAGCTGGTCAGCACCCACGTCGACTCGTCCGTCGAGGCCGAAAGACTCCCCGCGATGTGCGGCAGCGCAACGTTGGCGATGGATGAGTCCAGCGACACCATGAAGGACGCCAGCATCACGGAAACCGCGACCATCCACGGGTTCACCGAGGGGCGCCACTCGGTGTGAGTCGCGCTCCCGGGCTCATCTTGCGCTTGACTGACCATAGAGTCATTTTATTATACTCATAGGTCAGAGTCGTTTGGGCCGCCGTATCCACGGCGCCGGCGAGGGTCCGCTCGATGAAAAGCAAGCAGCAGGTCGTCTCCGAGTTCCGCCGCGCTGCGATTCTCGGCGCCGCCCGCACCGTCTTTGCCCGCAACGGCTTCACCGGCGCCATCATGGACGCCATCGCCCGCGAGGCGGGCATCGCCAAGGGGACTGTCTACCTCTACTTCCCCTCCAAAACCGAAATCTACAAAGCCGTCCTGGCCCAGGACATGAAGGCCCTGCAGGCCAGCAGCCTGGCCCGCATCGAGGCCGCCCCGAGCCTGCCCGCCAAGATCGAAGCCTTCGCCCTGGTGCGCCTGGAAAACGCCGACGCCCGCCGTGAGTTCTTCCGCATCATGGATGCCGAGGGCAGCAGCCTGACCTACAACCGCCGCCAGTACCGCGACTGGCACCGCGAGCCGGTCCTGCGCCTGGCCCAGGCCATCGAGGAAGCCGCCCGCAGCGGCGCAATCCGCCCCCTGCCCGCGGAAAAGACTGCCTGGCTCATCGCCGACATGATCCGTGGCGCCGTGCAGCGCCGCATCCTCGAGCAGGATAATACCCCGCCCGCAATCGAAGCCCGCTTCCTGCTGGACTTCATCTGGCCCGCGCTGGCATCAGGCAATCGCGCAGTGCCTGCGTAGCACCGGTCTTCCGACCGGCTGCCTGGCGGCATCCACGCCGCCTCTATCAATTCTCAGAAAATTTCGTTCTCTTTGATCTGCGGATCTCTGCGGATTTGATTTGCGGATTTTGATCCACGTAGCAAGTGCGCGCACCCTTCACTTGTGCCGCATCAGCACAAAGATCAGGATGATCAGCAGCGCGATTACCAGGAAGCCCATCACCACCAGCAGCCCGAGCATCCACTTGGGCATTCCGCCCGGAGCAGCGGCAGCCGGCGCCGGTGGCGGCACAGGCGGCTGAAAAGAAAACGCCGGCGGCGCAAAGTGTGGCGCGGCGGCAGGAGGCGCGGCCATGGGCGGCTTCGGGATGGCAGGCATGGCGGGCATCGCTGGCCACGCGGGCGGTGCGCCGGCAGCCGGAGGTGGGGCAGCCGCAGCCGGAGGCAGTGGCGCAGCACCGGCGCCGCCCTGCAGATCGCGCAGCGCCGAGCCGGAGATGACGCGCGTAAACTCGCCCGGCCCGCTCGAAGCCATCGGCGGCGGAGCCGGTGGCCTGGGCAGCACAGGCGGAGCGGCTGACGGCGCAGCCATGGGCGGCTGCGGCGTAAACGGCGGAGCCGGCGTAAACGCGGGTGGCGCGGCAGGCGTAAACGCCGGCGGAGGCGGAGCGCTCTGCACCGGCTGCTCAGAGAGCGTGCGCAAAAGCTGGGTGAATCCGCCCGCTGCCGGCGGCTGAGCCGCGGCTGGCGGAGGCACAAAAAGCGGCTCCTTGTCCGCCGCAGCGGATTCCGGCTCCTGGTTCAGCGCTTTGAGCAGTTGCGTGAACCCACCCTGGGCGGGCGAGCCCGGAGCGGCCGCAGGCGGCGCAGACGGCTCATGGAAGGAGAAGCTGCCCGCCGGCGCTGATTGCGCCGGTGTGGGCGCGACCGGCTTCAGCGCATCCAGATCGGGGGTCGACTGCGGCGAGAGCGCCGAGAACATCTGCGTGAACGAGCCTGCCGCGGCGGGTGAGCCCGGTCCTGAGCTCTTGGGCGGTTCGGCGGCGGGAAACGCCGGGGTAGTCGGTGTGGCCGGCGCGGAAGGTGCTGCCGTGCCCGGCGCGCCGTTGCTCCCGACCCCCTGGAACATGCGCGTGAACTCGCCTGCCGCGGCGGGCTCGCCCGGCCCCTGCGACGCCGGAGCAGGCGAAGGCGCAGGAGCGGGCGCAGCCGGCTTCGTACCCAGCGACTGGAACATCTGCGTAAAGCTGCCCGGCTGGCTTGCCGCAGGCGGTGCGATCGGCTCCTTCGCCGCGCCGGGCGTCTCCGTCAGGGGAGCCACCGACGGAATCTTATCCATCGATACTGGGCTGAAGACCTTGGCCAACTCCTCCGAAGGCCGCGACGCCGGAACCGGTCCCGCCGCTGCGGGCGTCCGCAGCGCCTGCAGCATGCGCGTGAAATCGCCTTGTGGGGCTGCGGTGGGCGGGGGCGCAGGTGACGGCGCTGCCGGCGGAGCCGGTGTCGAAGAACCCGCAATCACATCGGCCGAGGGAGTCGAGAAGAGTCCGGAAGCAGGCGGCGCAGCCGGGGCCGTGGGAGGCGCGCTGGGAGGTGCAGCAGCGAACACGGGAGCCGGCGCCGGCTCAGCCGGCTTGGCGCTCAGCGACTGGAACATCGCGGTAAAGCCACCCGGCTGGCTTGCTGCCGGTGCAGGCGGCTCGGCAACAGGCGCGGGCGAGAAGAGTGGCGGAGCCGCAACAGGCGCAGGCGCGGGGACAGGCAGCGGAGCTGCCGCTGCGGCTGGCTCCGCCGGCTTCCCGGTCAACTGCACAAGCAGGTCCTCTTCGTCCTTCGACGGCGATGCGGACGGCACTCCGAAGATGCCGGTCGCGCTGGACGGCGAACCGCCAGGAGGCTCATCGGATTGGGGGGAAAAATGCTTGCCGAAGCGATCCCTGAACGCGTCCATGCAGGTCCACCATGTCTTAGAAAAAATTGCCTTGTTCCGGAATCCAAGACTACATCGCCTTGGCTTGACAGTAAAGAGCAGGCAGCCTACGATGCAAGCACACTTGATGGCAGCGAGGTCAGGGCAGGTTGTCGCGGCATTGATGATCCCCTTCGCGTGTGCGCCTGGCTGCGAACCGCTCAACAGTCACGACCGCCAGACGGTTTGGTTGCTATGAAATTGCTATGAAATTCCTGTCACGGGTCGTTTGGTCCGAGGGAATGTATCTCAGCCCTCATCACTTCCAGACCCAAAGCCGATATTTCGAAGACTCCATGGCCTTCCTCGCGGCCAGCCTGTGGCGCGAGCCGTGGGGGCTGCTGCATGCCGAGCTCGATCCCAAGGCCATTCGTAACGGTACCGCCGTACTGTTGCACGCGTCAGGCATTTTTCCTGACGGCCTGGCCTTTGAGGTTCCCAACTCCGATCCCACGCCGCCGGCGCGCGACCTGCTCGAAGTCTTCCCGTCCACTGACGCCGTGCTGCCGCTCTATCTCGCCGTGCCCGCTCGCCGCGACAACGGCTTCGACACCGATCTCTCCGCTGCGCCCAATGGCAGCCGCTTCTCGCGCATGCAGCGGATGCTGCGCGACGAGACCAACGGCATCGACGAGCGCGAGATCGATCTCGGCCAGAAAAATATCCGCCTGCTCACCGAGGCCGAGCTTTCGCCCGAGGTTCTCTCCATCCCCATCGCCCGCGTTCTGCGCGATGGCCGCGGCCATCTCGTCTGCGACGAGGATTTCATTCCGCCCTGCCTGCGCATCAGCGCCAGCGAGACGCTCATGCTGCTGGTCCGCCGCTTATTGGACGCGCTGGGTGAAAAAAGCGCCACCGTGGCGCGCGGCGCGCGCCACCACGGACGCTTCGAAGCCGGCACCGGCGCGCTGGACGTGGCCAACTACTGGTTCCTGCACGCGCTGCAGAGCGCCATCGCGCCGCTGCAGCACCTCACCGGCACACGCCACGCGCATCCCGAGGATGTCTTCCTGGAGCTCTCGCGTCTCTCCGGCGCGCTGTGCACCTTCGCCGTCGATTCCGACCCGCGCAACCTGCCGCAGTACAACCATCGCGACCCCGGCCCGGCCTTCCGCATGCTCGACGCGCACATCCGCAAGCATCTGGAGATCGTCGTGCCGTCGAACACTGTCTCGCTCAATTTCCATCCCAGCGAGCCATACATGCACGCCGCCGAGGTGCACGACGAGCGCTGCCTGCGCCGCGCGCGCTGGGTCTTCGGCATCCGCTCGGCCATCGCCGAGTCCGAGCTGCTGCGCCAGACGCCGCGCCTGGTCAAGGTCTGCTCTTCCAAATTCGTCCCCGAGCTGGTCAAGCGCGCGCTGCCCGGCATGACCCTCACTCATCTGCCGGTCCCGCCCACCGCCATCCGCGCCGAGGCCGACATGCAATACTTTGCCGTTGACACCACCGGGCCCTGCTGGGAACACATCCTCCAGACCCACCAGGTCGGCGTATATATACCCGGAGAGATCGCCCAGCCCGAATTCGAGCTCACCATTATCGTGGAGACAAACTGATGCCCACTCCCCGCGTGAACAGCCTTGCCCTTTGCTTTCAGGAGGCGCTCACCGCCATCGTGCGCGTGCGCTTCCAGCGCCAGCAGGTGCAGGACTCGGAAAGCTTCCGCGCGCAGATGCGCCGCTCGCTGCAGTCGGCCATGCAGGACGCGCGCGCCCTTGGCTACTCCAGTGACACCGTGCAGATGTGCGTCTTCGCCGTCGTCGGCTTCCTGGATGAAAGCGTGCTCAACCTGCAGAGCCCCGTCTTTGCCGACTGGGCCCGCCGCCCGCTCCAGGAAGAGCTCTTCGGCGGGCATCTCGCCGGCGAAATGGTCTTCACCAATCTGCGCAGCCTGCTCGGCCAGCAGGACTCGGCCGAGGTGGCCGACGCGCTTGAAGTCCACTGCCTGTGCCTGGAGATGGGCTATCGCGGCCGCTACGCCCTGGGCGACAGCGGCGAGCTGCACCAGTTGCTGCGCCAGGCGCTGGGCAAAATCGAGCGCGTGCGCGGCGCCGCGCAGCTTGCGCCTCCCGTTGCCGCGCCCGAAGTGCCGCCGGCGCGCACCAGCGACTCGTGGACCCGCGCCCTGCTCGTCACCGCATGCGTGCTGGCCGGCCTCACCGTGGTCGCCTTCGGAGGGTACGAAGTTCTTCTTGGCTCCGGCGTCGCCCAGGTGCAGAACGCCGGCATCACTTCACGATAGGAGCCCGCTGTGCTTGCGATCGTGCTTGCAATTGTCATCTTTGTTCTATCCGTCCTGCTTGCCTGGCTGGCCGGCCCGCTGCTGGGCATCGCCGGCGCCTCACTGCTCGTGCTGCGCATCATTCTGGTCGCGCTGGGCGCCATCGCCGCCGGGGTGATCGTCTTTTTCCATCTGCGCGAAAAGCGCCGCGACGCCGCCACGCGCACCATGCCCGGCGGCTCCGATCTCGATACGCTGCTGCGCGACGCCGAACACCGCCTGGCCACCGCGCAGCGCACCGGCCCCAGGTCGCTCGACACCCTGCCGCTGCTCTACATCCTGGGCGAAGCCAACTCCGCCAAGACCACCGCCGTCATTAAATCCGGCTTCGATCCCGAGCTACTCGCCGGCCAGGTCTACCGCGATCAGGACGTGATCCAGACCCCCGTGGTCAATATCTGGTACGCGTCCGCCGCCGGCGGATCGGCCTTTGTTGAAGCCGGCGACGCCATCCGCAAGGCTCCGCCGCTGTGGAACAAGCTGGTGCGCAAGACCCGCCCCCGCGCCGCGCGCTCGGCCATGGGCAAACAGGCTCCCGTCCGCGCCGCCGTGGTCTGCGTCAGCAGCGAGCTCTTCCTGGGCGCAACGGCAACCGAAACCGCGCTGGCCGCCGCGCGCTCCACCAACCAGATGCTGCGCGACCTGGCCCAGCAGCTCGGCACCGAAGTCCCCGTCTACGTCATCCTCACCAAGCTCGACCGCATTCCTTACTTCAGCGAGTGCGTGCGCAACCTCGATAGCAACGAGGCCTCGCAGCCGCTCGGCATGGCCTTCCAGCGCAACACCGTCTCCACCGGCCTCTACGCGGAAAAAGCCATGGGTGAAGTCGTCGCCGCGCTCGATCAGCTCTTCTTCTCGCTCAGCGAGTTCCGCTCCACGCTGCTCACCCGCGAAAACGATCAGCGCAGCATCGATCCCATATACGAGTTCCCGCGCGAGCTGCGCAAGCTGCGCAACAATCTCGCCTCGTATCTCGTGGAAGTGGCGCGCCCCAGCCATCTGAACGCCAATCCTTACCTGCGCGCCTTTTACGCCATTGGCGTGCGCGCGCAGATCGTGGAGCAGATGGTGGCCGCGGCCGCGCCGCAGCCGCAGGCCCAGGCCGCCGGCTCCGGCGCCACGCGCATGTTCACGGTGCAGGAGATGCAGGCCGCGCAACAGCAGCAGGCGCCGCAGATGGTTTCGCGCAAGCAGGCGCAGTGGTGCTTCCTGCCGCGGCTGTTCCCCAACCAGATTCTCGGCGACCGCAGCGCCCTGGCCGGCACCAGCAACAGCAGCCGCACGCATACCTTCCGCCGCGTCGTCTTCGGCTCCGTCGCCTTCCTGCTCTTTCTCTATCTTCTCGGTCTCACCGCGTCGTGGATTCACAACACGCATCTCGAGCACGACATCCTTGACGCTGCCAATGCCCTGCCCACCACGGCCACGCCGCCATCGGTGCTGGCTCCGGGCGACCAGCTTGCGCAGCTCGACCAGCTCCGTGCAGCCATCGTCAAGCTCGAAGACTTCCATGACAACGGCGCGCCGCTCCTCTACCGGCTGGGCATCTATCACGGCAACAGCCTGCTCGACGCGGCGCGGCGCATCTACTTCGACCGCTTCCGCAACCTGATGCTGGCCAACACCCAGGCTAACCTCGTCGCCTCGTTCAACGCGCTGCCCCCCACGCCCGCGCCCGGCACGGATTACGCGGCCACCTACAACCCGCTCAAGGCCTACCTCATCACCACGTCGAATCCTGAAAAGAGCACGGTCGAGTTTCTGCCGCCGGTGCTGATGCAGTACTGGGAGAACGGCCGCACGCCGGAAACCGAGCAGCAGAAAAACCTGGCCCAGGCGCAGTTCGAGTTTTACGCGGCCGAGCTGCCCAAGGCCGACCCGATCCAGACCGCGCCCGACACGCTGGCCGTCAACCGCGCGCGCACTTATCTGAACGGCTTCGGCGGCTTCGAGCGCATCTACCAGTCCATGCTCACCGCGGCTGGCAAGGTTGCGCCTTCCATCGACTTCAACAAGATGTACCCCGGCTCCTCGGCCACCGTCACCGATCCGCACGTCGTCGCCGGAGCCTTCACCAGGCAGGGCTACGCCTTCATGCAGGACGCCATCGCCCACCCCGACCGTTACTTCAGCGGCGAAGTCTGGGTGCTCGGCAACCAGGCGCCCCCGTCGCTTGACCGCGCCAGCGTCACGCAGCAGCTCACCACCCGCTACGTCACCGACTACCAGACCGAGTGGCGCAACTTCCTGCATGCCGCGCAGGTCACCCGATACACGAGCCTCGGCGACGCCGCAGGCAAGCTGCAGTTGCTCTCCAACCCGAACTCGCCGCTGCTGGCGCTGTTCTTCACCGTCTCGCAGAACACGGCGGTCGCCAATCCCGATATCGCGAAAGAATTCCAGCCCGCGCAGGCCCTCGTTGCTCCCGACAATCCCAACAAGTTTGTCGGCCAGGGCAACACAAACTACATGAACGGCCTGATCGCCCTGCAGGCATCCGTGCAGCAGGTCGCTTCCACTCCAGGGCCGCCGTCCCAGGACCCCTCGGTCGTCGCACCCATCACGAACTCATCCACCGCCGCCCACGCCGCAGCCACGCAAACCGCGCAGGCCTTTAACATCGACCAGCAGGGCCACGTCGACCAGACCGTCCTTGCACTCATGCAGGACCCCATCAACTCGGTTGACGCGGTGGTGCGCGGACGCGGCGCCGCAGCGGCCAACGGTGGAGGCGCGGGCTTCTGCTCGGCCTTCAACCAGATGACGGGTAAGTTCCCCTTCAATCCCAACGCCTCCGTCGAGGCCAACGCCTCTGACCTCACCACGCTGCTCCAGCCCGGCTCCGGCGCGCTCTGGCAGTTCTACAACGCATCGCTCAACAAGCTCATCCTCCCGCAGGGCACAACCTACGTGGCCGCGCCCGATGCGCCCGTCAAGGTAAATCCCGACTTCCTGCGTTTCTTCAACCGCGTCGCTGCGCTCTCCAACGGCCTTTACGGCCCCGGCTCGCAGGGACTGCCCTTCACCGTGCACATCATGCACTCGAATGGCATCCAGAGCGTCTCGTTCCAGCTTGATGCGCAGAATCTTTCCGGCTCGGATGTTTCCAAGCAGTTCACCTGGTCGCCGGCCACCAGCCAGCACGCGGAGCTCTCCGCCAGCTACGGCTCCGCCAGCCTGCCGCTGCTGCAGTTCAACGGCCCCTGGTCCGTCTTCCACCTGCTGGCCAAAGGACGCCTCGTGGGCGGCGGCGCAACGGAAAAGCTCGATTTCCCGCTCGAAACCTCGAACACGCCCATCGTCGTCAACGGCACGCCGCTGGTCGTCCACATCGAGCTGAGCGGTCCCAACGCCAGCCTCATGGTTCCCGGCGGCCTGAGCGGCCTGCACTGCGTCTCCACCGTGGCCCACTGATCCGGCCACGAACGCACCGGCAGCTCCGGCAAGAACACCGTGCCCATCCTGTCGATTCCTTTGTCGACAGGATGGGAAAGCACGAACCTAGATTCGCACATCAGGAAGATTGAGAAACGAACTGCGTCTTACGCCGCCTCATCCGCTGGCAGCAACTGCAGCAGCAGGCAGGTCACGTTGTCCACCGCGCCCTGCTGCTTGGCGCGGTCAATCAGCGCCTGGCAGGCGTCGGCCAGGTTGGTGCAGCCCAGGATCAGCGCCGCAATCGCCTTGGCGTCGGCATAGCGCGTGAGCCCGTCGCTGGTCAGCAGCACAATGTCGCCGGCCTCCAGGTCGCCGGTAAAGATATCCGGTTCCACCGTCTCCGCCGTCCCCACCGCCCGCGTGATCACCGACTGCAGCGGCGAGGCCTTGGCCTCTTCCAGGTTCATCGCGCCCTTGCGCACCTGCTCAGCCAGGAACGAGTGGTCGTGGGTGATCTGCGCGCACACCCCGCCACGCATGAAATACGCCCGGCTGTCGCCCACGTTGCCAATCAGCAGCCGCCGGCCGTCGATGCACGCCGAAACCAGCGTCGTGCCCATGCCGTGCAGCTCTTCGCTGCTCTGCGCCATCTGGTGCACCTGCGTGTTGGCGTGCAGAATCGCCCGGTAGAGCCGGTCCTCGGTCGTGGCGTCGCTCGCCACGCTTTGGGCAAAGTGCTCCACCAGCTCTTTGATCGCCGTGGCGCTGGCCACCTCGCCGGCGGCCATTCCACCCATGCCGTCGCAGACCACAAAGATCTTCGACTCAAGATCGTATCCGAAGCCATCTTCGTTGTTCGTGCGCTGGCAGCCCACATCGGTCAGCCCGACCACATCGATCTTCAGCTCAGTTCCGCTATCCATGGCAGAAATCTTCTTTCGCCCGGCGCTTTGGCCGGCTTCAAGGGCTTCGTCTCAACCACAAAATGCAAAGACGCGTGCTACACCGGTTCCCAAATACTATACGGTTTCGCAGTTTTTCTTCTTCGAAAAAACCGCGGCGCGCAACGCCACAAACTCCCACCCCACTGGAAAACCGCTCTCAGGTTGCCAGAATCCCGCCCGACCTGTAAAGACTCCTTCGCGCGCCGGTCCATTCGCCGGCTCACTCCTTCTCAGCCCTTGCCATCTCGGCTGCCTTGTCGAGAAACCTCCGCAGGACCTCTTCGCCCGTTCCCGCAACCAGCTCGCCTGGCCGCTGGCCTCCACGCGCCCACGCCAGCAGAAACACCAGCGGAATCCATCCCCGCGGATCCTGCGCAATCTCCTGCCCGAACGTATGCAGCACGCGCGAGAGCTTGAGCGGAAGCTGCACACCTCTCACGTCGTTGACCGAGGGGTCCTGGCACAGCTCCGGCGGAGAAACCACCAGGTATTCGCGGCAGGCCAGCGGACGTATCGGGTGAATGGCGCAGCTCTCGTTTTCGAGGAACGGACACGCCACGCCGGCATGGAAGTAGTCGATGGCCAGTTGCGTCATCGGCCCTTCTTCGATCACGTGCTCATTGTTCAGAATCTTATCGATCACCCCGGCGTCGCGCAGCGCGCTGAGCGCGCGATGGAACCGCTCGGCCAGTGCGGCCTGCTGCGCCTCGGGCAGCGTATGCATCCAGCCGGTCAGCGCCTCGGCCTCGAAGATATTCAGCGGCACCAGTTGCCGGCAGCAGGCGCCGCATCCGGCCCGGCAACTGATCGGCGTGCCGGCCCGTTGCGCCTCTTCGGCTACACGGCCGACGATCACGTTCTCGAAGTTCTGGATGATGGGCAAAAGCTGGGTCAGCGTTGTTCGCCCCGCCGGCACCTGCACGGTTCCTTGCAGGAACACGCCCGCCACCGGCAGGGAAAAGCCGGCCTTGACCGTAGCAACGGGTCCGTCTGTCGATGCATCGGGCATGCTGAATCCACTCCCGCGCCACCGCGGGCAGCGGCGCCGCCCAGGCGTTTCCCGATTGTAGCGCGCCGCCGCGCTCCGGGGCTTCAAGACCGGCTGCTCCGCTCTGAAATCGGCCACGCGGCGCAGCTTCGCCGCGCATTCCCCCCAAAGTTCTATTGGCTCGCGGACCGCAATCATGCTACCGTGATTCTGCTGGTCAAGATCACTTACTAAGCGCGCACCCAGTTTGCTCCTCTTCCCGACTCAGCCGGGTTCTGCGATCTCCGCTTGCCGGCCTGTCATACTTTTGCCTCGTCGCGCCTTTGGCTCAAAAACGTGGATACGATCGAGAAAAAGAAGATTGGCAAGTACGAGATCACAGGCATTCTCGGCCGCGGAGGCATGGGCGTTGTCTACCGCGCCGAGGACAAGCGCATCGGCCGCCAGGTGGCCATCAAGACCCTGACGGAAAACTTCTCCGGCCAGCCCGAAATGCTGGAGCGCTTCTACCGCGAGGCGCAGGCCGGCATTCTGCAGCATCCCAACATCGTCATCGTCTACGACCTGGGCGACGAGGACGGCGTGCCGTTCATCGTCATGGAGTTCGTGAGCGGCGAGCCGCTCGACAAGCTCATCGCCGCTGGCCGGCCGGCCTCCATCATTGAAAAGCTCAACATCATCGAGCAGGTCTGCCTGGCCCTGGGCTATGCCCACCATCGCGGCGTCATTCACCGCGACATCAAGCCGGCCAACGTGATGGTGCAGCAGGACGGCGTGGCCAAGATCGTCGACTTCGGCATCGCCCGCGTGCAGGGCTCGAGCAGCGAAGGCGGCCTGACCCGCACCGGCAACGTCATCGGCACCATCCACTACATCGCGCCCGAGCGGCTTAAGGGCCGTCCCTTCGACGGACGGTCCGACATCTTTGCCGTCGGCGTCATGCTTTACCTCATGCTCACCGGCCAGCTTCCTTTTACCGGCGAAGACATGACCGTGCTGCAGAAGCTGGTGAACGAGCCGCATCCGCCGCTCAGCACCTACCTCACCAGCTATCCGCCGGCGCTCGACGCCATCATCGACCGCGCGCTGGCCAAGGACCCCGAGCAGCGCTATTCCACCGCCGAAGAGTTCGCCGCCGACCTGCACGCCCTCGCCGAGCAGCTCAAAAAAGGCCAGGTGGCCGAGCTGTTCAACGACGCCGAGCGCCTCGCCGCCGAGCAGCAGTTCGGCCGCGCCCGCGAGGTCCTGCTTCAGCTCGTCCGCATCGATCCGCAGCACACCGGCGCGCGCCAGCTTTACACCGTCGTCCAGCAGAACCTGGCCCGCCTGCAGCGCGCCGAGCAGGTTCGCCAGCTCGTGGCCGAGGCCGAAGAAGCCGCCGCTTCCTCGCGATTCACTGAGGCCATCGGCTCGCTCGACAACGCCATTCAGCTCGATCCCGAGAACACCGAGCTGAAGACGCGTCTCGAACAGGTCAAGGAGAAGAAGCGCAAGTACGACGAGATCGGCTCGCTCATGTCGCAGGCCGACTCGCTCAAGGAGCGCGGCGACTACACCGGAGCGCTGCGCGTCGTCGAAAAGGCCCTGCAGATCGACCAGGCGGACACCAAGATTCGTGCCATCCACGCCGAGATCGCGCGCCAGGCCAGGCTCGCCGCCCAGAAAGAGCAGATTCGCGAGATGCTGGGCAAGGCGCGGACGGAGCTCAGCTCCCGCCGCTTCACCGGCGCCATCGAGATTCTACGCGAGGTCACCAAGATCGATCCCTCGCTGCCCGAGGCGGAATCCCTGCTGCAGACCGCCGTCACCGGCCAGGAGCAGGAGCGGCGCCGCAGGCTGATCGAGCAGATTCAGGCCGAGATCGAAAACTGCCTGGCCGCGGAGAACTACGAGCGGGCGTCGGAGCTTGTCGAGCGCGCCGTCGAGCAGCTTCCTACCGAATCCTCGCTCCTGCAGCTCAAGACCCGCGTCGCGCTGCAAACCCGCAACTGGCGCACAAAGCAGTTGATCGACACCACCGCGGCGAAAGCCCAGGAAGTCTTCCTGCAGTCGCCCGGCGAAGCGCTGCTCATCGTGCAGAAGGCGCTGCAGGAGCTGCCCGGCGAAGAGCGCCTGCTGGCTCTCGAAGAGTCCCTGCGCCAGCGCCTCAAGGCCGCCGAGATCGAGGAGGTCCGCGGCCGCTACCTGCGCGAGGCGCAGGCGGCCATTGACCGCGCGCAGTTTGACAAGGCCATTGAGATTCTCGAGTCCTACCAGCTCGAGTTTGCCGACGCGGCTGGCGTCGGCGAGCTGATGGAGTTCGCCAGGCGCGAGCTGGCCCAGCAGCAGCGCCGCGCGCGCATCGCCACTACCGTGGCCCAGGCCCGCGAGCTGCTGCTGACCGAACAGTTCGAGCAGGCCATCAACCTGCTCGAGCCGGCGAGCGCCGCAACCGCCGACCCCACCATCGCCCGGCTGCTTGAAGAAGCGCGCGGCCAGCGGGAGGCTCTGCTGCGCAAATCGGAAGCGCTGATGGGCCAGATTGCCCGCCATCGCGAGCGCGGCCAGTACGACGAAGCCATCAGCCTGCTGCAGTCGCTGCCCGCAGCCGGCGTTGCCGGCTCTCCGCAAAACACGCTGCTTGCCGAGATTCGCGGCGAAAAGGCCCGCAAGGAAGCCACCGCCAGCGCCCTCGCCGCGGCCGTGAAAGCCGCAGACCTGGCCAGCTTCAGCGCCGCCATCGAGTCGCTGCAGAAGGTGCGGCGCGCCTGGGGTGACACGCCCGATCTCGCCAAGGCTGTCTCCGGCATCGAATCCCACCGCGCGCAGCTCGCCAACGAAACGGTCGCCAAATCGGTGGAAGCCGCCCGCGCCGCGCTGCTTGAAAACAACGCGCCCGCGGCGGTGGAGGCGCTCAAGTCCTCCGCCGAGTGGTTCGAGTTCGCCGGACCCTCACAGCAGGCCGACTGGAAACGCCTCAACGCCGAGGCCGCCAAGCCCACCGCCAAGCGGGCCACCGGCTTTGTGCCGCAGGTCAGCGCTCCCGGCGCAACCACCGAGGTGGCTCCGCCGCGCAACAGGCTGCTGCTTCCGCTCATCGGCGTCGGCGTTCTGGCCATCGTCGGCATCGTCGTTGCCGTAGTGCTTCACAACAAGGCCCAGAACGCGCAGACGCAGGTCATCATCAAAACGGTGCCCGGAACGCCCGCGGTCAATACCGCGCCTACCGGCACACTGCTCATCAAGGGCAGCGTGGACAAGGGCAGCCCGGAAAACGTGCAGGTGCTCATCGACGGCGCCATCAAGGGCCTCACGCAAAGCGACGGCACCGCGAAGCTGCTCCTTGATCCTGGCAGGCACTCGGTGCGTTTCATCAAGCCCGGCTACACGGACTCGCCATCGACCTCGGTCACCATTGCCGCCAACAGCCAGCAGACCATGCCCTTCACGCTGACGCAGATCGTCGGTGCGCCGCCGCCGCCGCCAGCCGCGTTTATCTCCATCCAGTCGCTGCCCCAGGCTACGGTTACCATCGACAACGCGCCGCACGGCATCACCGATGCGCATGGCGTTCTGAACGTGCAGGTCACGCCCGGATCGCATGGGGTGGGTATCAGCCTGAACGGATACCAGCCGTTCAGCCAGACCCTGAACCTCAAAAATGGAGACCATCCGACCGTCTACGCGACGCTGAACCCGGTTCCCAAGGCCGCTCCTGCTGCATCCGCCCCGGTGCTGCCCGTGCAGGCTGCTTTCTACGCAACGTCGCAGACCATCCAGGAGGGCCAGTCCACAACTCTCAAGTGGCAGACTAACAACGCCAATGAGGTTTCCATCGACAACGGCATCGGCGGCGTGAGCGCTTCCGGCCAGCGGGACGTGAGCCCGTCGGCCAACACCACTTACGTGCTCATCGCAAAAGGCAATGGCGGCACGCAGCAGGAGACGGTCAACATTACCGTGGTGCCCAAACCTTCCGCGCCTGCGCCGGTTGCTCCCGCGCCTCAGCCTGTCGTCGACCCGTCCGCGCTTATCCTGGAAGCCGTCAACGCCTTCGACGCCGCCTACAATGCGCACGACGTGGGCCGCATGCAGGCCATCTGGACGGGTATGAAGCCGGCGCAGGCCAAGCAATTCCATGGCTTCTTCAAAGACCAGCCTTCCAGCCACGTCTCCGACAGTTGCCCGTCCGGCGCGCTGAGCCTCTCCGGCGACAGCGCCACCTGGACCTGCACAGAGACCTCGACCTTCGTCTCCGGCGGCAGAACCCAGTCCCATTCGGTGGAGATCCACTTCAGCTTCGCCAAAAAAGGCGGCTCCTGGACCATCGTCGGGCGGCAATAGCAGCCCGGCGCGCAGCGTGCATTTACACCCTGTTCAAGTGCCGCGCACCGGCGCCCCCCTCGTATGCAGCCGCGCAAACAGCGCGCTGCAGGCACGTATTCCATTCTCAAATTGCTTCTTGACGTTTCGGTTCGATGGCCATAAGATGATTCAGGTTTTGTTAACTACAAGCTCTGAGCCCGATGTGATCTGCGTGGCGGTTTGTGCTGTTCTTTTGGGGTAAAGTAGCAGATTGACATGGAACCACGATCTTGCTGGCTATTTTTATAGTCTGGGCAGATCTATCATCGATACTCACTGCGGGTCCCCACAAGCTTTACTAGTTTCTTTTATCCGCGGTGATCGCACTGCACATCGTTTTGTAACGGCCCATTGGCGTCTGTCACTACACCTAGGGCCTGGCAAATAACCGATAGCCATTATCCAAAAATCTCCCTGCGGGGCCTCAAAATTTTGCTGTTCCGGAGAACTCACATGGTGCGACGAGTGAACCTTCTTCCGTCGAGTCGGCTTTTTGTCACTGTTCTCTGTGCTGCCTTCTGCAGCGTGGTGTCTGCACAGTCTACTGATTCTCCTCGCCCGAATCCGATCCCCAGATCGCCTTTCCGCGTGGCCCAGTCATTCTTGCTGCCGACATCTCCCACCAGCGTAGCCAGCGGAGATCTCAATGGCGACGGCTATGCCGATCTCGTCATCACCCACCAGGGCTCGGGCTCGGTAAGCGTGCTGCTCGGCAACGGCAAGGGAGGCTTCTCGGCTACGGCCAGCTATTCCGCCGGAACCACCGTGTCCAACGCGCTCGTGGCCGACTTCAACGGCGACGGCAAACTCGACGTGGCCGTCACTGACAGCGCCACCGGCTCCGTAGACGTGCTCTTCGGCAATGGCGACGGAACCCTGGGCAAGCCGGTCGTCTACACCGCGCTTCAGAATCCCGTCGCGCTCGCAACCGGCAGCTTCACCGGCAGCGGCAAGTCCGCCGCGGCGGGTAAGCTCGATCTCGCCGTCGCCTCGTCCAGCGGCCTGGTGGTGCTGCTCAATGACGGCACCGGCCAGTTCTCGCCAGCCGCGGCCGTACCCATCACCAGCCAGCCGCGCGCGCTGGCCGCGGCCGACCTCAGGACTTCCGGCCACGACGATCTGATTCTCGCCAACCAGGACGGCTCCGTCGCGATTCTGCTGGGTGACGGCGTGGGCCATTTCACTGCGCAACCCGCCATCTCCGTCGCCGGCGGCCCGCTCTCGTCCGTGCTGGCTGCCGATTTCAACGGCGACGGCCGGATCGATCTTGCCGTAACCCAGGCCAGCTCCAACTTGGCAACCGTTCTGCTCGGCCGCGGAGACGGCACCTTCCAGCCCGCCGCGTCCTACACCGTGGGCAACGGCCCGGTAAAGGTTATCGCTGCCGACTTCAATGGCGACGGCAAGACCGATCTCGCCTCGATCAACCAGTTATCGAACACCTTCAGCGTGCTGCTGGGCAACGGCGACGGCACCTTCCGTCCCTCCATCGACTTTGTGGCCGGCAACACGCCGCTCGGCCTGGTGGCGGCCGATTTCAACGTCGACGGCAAAGCTGATCTAGCCATCGTCAACTCCACGGATCAGACCCTCGTTGTCCCACTCGGCCGTGGCGACGGCACTTTTATCGCCACTCCTTTCTATCCCGCCGATCTGGCGAGCAGGGCGGTTGCAGCCGGTGATCTGAACGGCGACGGCCGGGCAGACCTGGTGGTGGCCAACTACTGCGGCACGGATGCCGCCTGCTCCAGCAACGGCACCGCAACCGTCTTCCTTGCCAACACGGACGGCACCTATCGTGCCGCTTCCACCCTTGCGCTCGGCGCCGGTCCGGTTGCCGTCGCGCTCGCTGACCTGCACGGCAGCGGAAAGCTCGACCTCATCGCACTCAACAGCGCCGACAAGACCCTCTCCATCCTCGCCGGCAACGGCGACGGCACCTTCGGCGCCACCCAGCGCTACACGTTGAGCGCCAGCCCGCGCGCCGTCCTGGTGGGCGACTTCAACGGCGACGGTAACGCCGATCTCGCCATCGTCTCTGACTGCGGGCAGAGCCTGTGCAGCCAGCCCGGCACCCTCGACATCTGGCTCGGCCGTGGCGACGGCAGCCTGGCCGCTTCGGCCAGCTACACCGTGGGCTTC
>JASHPJ010000119.1 GCA_030038195.1 Acidobacteriaceae bacterium | reverse complement strand
CTCGCCGGCGAGTGTGCCGGTTGCTCAGAATGGCAGTGGGACAAGCACGATTTCGGTAACCGACGTGGGCGGGTTCACGGGGACCGTAACACTGGGCGCGACAGGATTGCCAAACGGGGTGACCGCGAGTTTCGCGGCTGGCACCGCGGCTGGTACCCAGGTGTTGACACTTTCGGCCAGCAGTACGGCCGCTCTGGGAGGGCCGGCGACGGTGACCGTTACCGGAGCCTCTGGAGCGTTAAGCGCGACCACAACCGTATCGCTCACCGTTACGGCGGAACCCACTTTCGGGCCGAGCGGCGTCACGGGCAGCGACGGAGCGATCACGGTCAACCCAGGTGCGACGACAGGGAACACTTCGACCATCAGCGTGGCGGGGACCAATGGGTACGCGGGAACGGTGAATCTGAGTTGCTCAATCAGCCCGATGGCGGCCAATGATCCGGCCACTTGCACCCTGAGCCCGGCTTCGGTGACGCTCAACGGGAGCACTGCACAGGCTTCGACGCTGACGGTGACGACCACGGCGGCGATAACGGGCCAGGACCAGATGAAGAAACTGTTCTGGCCTTCGACCGGCGGAGCGGCGTTGGCGCTGGCGCTGATAATCGGGATTCCACGGCGGCGGCGTAACTGGCTGGCGATGGTTGGGCTCGCTGTGCTATTTGCATCAATCGGCGTGATTGGCTGCGGCGGAGGAACCGGCGGAGACGGTGGCAGCGGCAACGCAGGAACCACGGCGGGGACTTATACAGTCACTGTGACCGGCACCGGCACATCAAGCGGCTCATCCAGTCCTGTTACGGCCACGGTGGGTACTGTCGCGCTGACAGTGAACTGACCGGCACCTCAGAATGAAGAGCTATAACCGGAGAGGAATAAGCAAGGTCCCTCCCGTTTGTCTCGGTGTCAGAGCTCACGCGCCACTTCCATCTCTCCTCCTTGATCCGCTTCAAGGCGTCTCGTGGCGTCACTACGCTGATTCCCCATTTAGGCAGAAATTGCGGGCGCAGAAGGTAGAAAGTACGCGAGCGTGAAAAAATTACGCTCCGGCGGGCAGGCTTTTTGGGCTGCGGAACGGCGATTCCTACCGCGAAGCTCGTCAGCTAACTCATTCGCTTTCAAACAGATTAGACGCCGCCCAGCGGCTTTGGCTCCCTTTGGCAGCGGCCTTGCTCATAGTAAGGGCGAGCGGACAGAATTGCTCCGGTGAACTGTTGGCCGCGAGCGATTGTCCCCAAGGGGTAAAAAATCCCATGAAGGCTTTCTCAAAGAAGATGATGATCTCGCTTCCCCGCCAGTTGGCGTTGATCACACTGGCATCCGCCATTGCGATCCCTGTCTGGGCACAGGACCAGCAGAATCAAGTGTCTACAGGGATTACGAACCAGAGCACCCCTTCTTCGGCCGCATCGCAGCCCTCCCCGGCGGCGCAACAGCCGTTCAATAATCCGCCGAAGGAGGGGTTCTGGGGCCGCGTGAACCCCTTTGCCCGTAAGAAGTGGGTAAAGAAACAGCTTGATCCGATTAACGACCGGCTCACCGAGCTGGATGAAGTGAACGCGAAGAACGCCCAGGATATCAAGGACGTGGATGCGCGGGCGCAGGCCGGAATCCGCAAGGCGCAGGATTCGGCGGATCAGGCCAACGAGGTAGCGATGGCTGCCGACACGCAGGCGAAGGACGCGAGCAATACGGCGCAGCAGGCGTCGACGCACGTGGATCAGCTCAACAGCACCGTCAATGGCCTTGACCAGTATCACCAGATTACGGATGTGGACATCACGTTCCGCGGCGGCGCAGCGGTGTTGAGCGCCGATTCCAAGACCAAGCTCGATCAGTTGGCTTCGAGCCTGACGGGCCGCGACGGCTACATCCTGGAGATGGACGCGTACTCACCCTTACGTGGCGCCGCCGGAATTCAGCATTCCGAGGAGCTGGCCGACGCGGTGAAACGCTATCTTCTGATCGAACACCAGATTCCCATCTACCGCATGCACTCCGTCGCCTTGGGCAACGAAGAGGCAGCTGCCACAACGGCCGGCAATGACAATCAAGATCAGAAGCCGGAGCGGGTACGGACGAGCAGCGTGCATCTGCGGCTGATGGAAAACAGTTTGGCGGCCCGGGCAGGAGCGTCACCCCAAAGCGCTACTGCCACTGCTGGCGCAGAGCAGCCGTAATTTCGCGGCCATCCTCCCCCGAGGCTCTGCTTCACGCGCCAACGGCCACCCCGCCGTAGGCCGCCAACAAGCTCTCGCAACGCGAGAGAACCAAGGCAACTTGGCCCCCGCTAAAACGGGGGCCGTTTTTTGTCTGGAGGGCTGCGAGAGCTTTGCGGCATGGCTGAAGCTGCACGGGCACGGTCCGCAGGGGCGCCGGTGACGTAAGTGTCGAGGTTGTGCTCAGGTAAGTGTCTCGAAAAAAAGCAGTAATTCCCTGGAGCAAGATGGCTCTTACCAGAAAGGGTAAGAAGTTGCCCAAATTGTCGCATTGCGCGCGAGGTGAAGCGGGATTACCCCTGTAAACAGAGGGAGGGCCGCTACGTGAGGCCTCCGAGCAGCTCTCAGGGAACTCCAACGAGCCGCGCTGGCAGGCGGCAGACCTTAGCCGCCCGCGCCACGGCGGTGGCCATGATGATTTGCGGCGCGGGCGCGGGCTATCTGCTCGCCTATGGACTCCTACTGCTTCAATTTGATTTGCGGCTCACCAGCGATGCCAGGGTCATGGCGGCCAACGAAGATGCGTCCCTTGCGGAAGCACATGGCGTTCTGACGAGCCTGAGAAACTGGCAGTATGCCGCCTGCTCGGATGCCGACATTGGCGCGTTTCGCGAGCTTGTGCTTCGCTCGACCGGCCTGAAGGATGCGGGGCGCATTCGCGGCGGCAAAGTGGAGTGCTCCGCGGCAGAAGGGCGGCCGGCGCGGCCCATCGGCGCATTCAAGGGCGGATTGCGCGAGAAGGATGGCGTGATTGCCTACAGCGATTTCACGCAGCCCGACAAGAGCAGCGTGGCGCGCGAGGCCCTGGAGCTGGGCAACGCATTTGTTGTGATCGGGGTCAGCCCGGCGCCTGAAATGGGACCGGTTCCCTTTCAGGTGAGGGCGAGCTTCAACCGGCAGCCGGATGCGGCCGCAGGCCAAGCGCAGGACGAGCAGCAGGACCCGCTTCAGGACGCTTACCTGGTCACCGATGGAACCGGCCACGTGGGAGACATGCTGTATGCGACGCGCTGCTCGGCTTCTCAAGTGAGCTGCATCACGGTCTCCACTTCGATCCGGTCGGTGCTGCGCAACCAGAGCGACATGCTGGCGGCGGGCGCGGTTGCGGGAGCGCTGGCGGGCGTCCTGATGGGGATGGGATTATCGGCGGCATTCAACCGCAAGCGCGAGCTGGCGCAGCAGTTGCGCCGCGCGGTGCAGCAAGAGGAGCTGCAGGTGGTGTATCAGCCCGTGGTGAATCTCGAGACGCAGCAGATCGTGGGCGCCGAAGCCCTGGCGCGATGGACCGACGAAGAGGGCAACGAAGTGGCGCCGGACGAGTTTGTGAAGATGGCCGAGGAACGCGGCTTCGTGGGCGGAATTACGCGCATCGTGCTGCATCACATTCTGCGCGACTTTTCCGGCACGCTGCACAGCCATCCCAGCTTCCGCATCAGCATGAACGTGGCTGCGGCGGATTTGGCCGACCCGGCATTTCTGCCGCTGCTGGAAGACTCGCTGCAGCGGGCCAACGTAAACCCGCAGAGCATGGTGATTGAGATTACGGAACGGTCGGCTGCCGACAGCGCGGAAGCGATGGAGACGATCCGCAACCTGCGGCGTATTGGCCACAGCATTCATATCGACGACTTCGGCACCGGCTACTC
>JASHPJ010000118.1 GCA_030038195.1 Acidobacteriaceae bacterium | reverse complement strand
ACGTAGATATCATCGATTATGTCCGAGCCCAGTTGCTCGCGTGTAAGCGTCCTGGTGCCATTCATATACGAGCCTTCCGGCGCAGCCACAAACGAGATTTGCGGGGTATAGTCCGTCAGCACGCACCGGTGCGCCCGGGTACTGCAAAGAAGCTGTGTCCGCGCAATCGGATCGTAGGTGTGAATCTCGTAGAGCGGCGAGGGCTGGGTGGAGTTGGACGGCACAAAGTTGTGCCGTTCGCGATAGACCCGTCCCTGGCTGTCGCGCGCGATCAGAGTATCCAGGTGGAGAGTGATGGTGGAACCGTCGTCGAGCGTCCTCGTCCAGTCTGTAGAGGTTTTGGCCGTGAACGGCTTGCCGGGAATGGCCAGTACTTCCACGCCGGAGACGTGATAGGTTGTGCGGCCGTCCGGTCCGCGCGGGGTGTCCTGCGCTCCCGCAAGTGCCGCCCAAACCATGCATCCTGCCGCAACAACGAGAGTCTTGACCCGCATAGAACCACCTTCGGGGGATGGTGTTCATCTTAGCAGAATGCAAAAAGGCCGCACCCTTTTTCGAGTGCGGCCTTTCGTTTCTCAGGATCGTTTTCAGCTTAGAACGGGTTCAGCTTGTCCAGCCCCTTCTTCTTTTTCTTCTTGCTCGAAGACTCGTCGCTCAGGTCGGCCTTGGGAGCTTTTTTCTTCTTGCCGTTGGCGGCGTCGGCCGTCTGCGTGGCCGGCACCTCGCCGGGTTTGATGTCGTTGATCTGCGCGGGTGCCTCGGCCGGCTGTTCCGCCGCAGGCAGGGCCGTGTTGGCTGGTCCCACCGGCTTCACCAGTGCGTTGGGATCGGCCGCTGCCGCGCTCGAAGGCGCGCTCACGATCTCAGCACCAACGCCGGTGCCGCCAGCAGGCGCCGCCATCTGCAGCGGAGCTTCAGAAGGACGGTCGCTGCGCGGCGGCTCATTGGGACCGGTAGGCGTAGCCGCCGTCACCGGAGCAACCGGCTTGCCGGTGTCCATGGCGTCCTTGAACAGGGCCACGTTTTCCTTGGTCACGTCGGGCGCAAGCGTGCGCTTGGGATCGGTAAGCGTGGGCTCGCCTACGTGCACCGCCTCCACCACCGTGGGGCCGTGCTTGATAACACCCAGGGTCCGGTCCACAAAGCCCAGCGGCTGCTCGCTGCGCACCTCGGCGTCGCTTTCGGCAATGGCCGCCTGCGTAGGCTCGGGCACGGAACGGTTCATGGCCACCAGCCGGTCACGCGCATCCTCAACGTGCGGAGCCATCGGATACCGCGTGATCACCTTGGCGTAAGCCGCGGCAGCCTTGTCTTCATAGACGGCCGCGAGACGCTCGCGAACGGCGCCGGGCAGTCCGGGAGCAATCTGGATGCTGTGCGCCTGGCCCGCGTAAGCGTCACCAATGCCGATCAGCACCTGGTCGCTCTTGGAGTAGAGCGGATAGGTGTCAGCCACCGTCTCCAGCCGCGCAATGGCGGCGTTATAGTTATCGCGGCTCTCGTAGTAGAAGCCGATCTGCGCCTCGCGCTCGGCCAGGACCTCCTGCACGTCGCGCAGCCTCTGCTTGGCGCGCGGAACCAAGGTCGAGTCCGGGAACATGTTGATCATCTTCCGGTACTGTTCCTCGGCCTCCTGCGCGTTGGTGAAGTCGCGGTCCGGCTTCTCCATCTGCTGGTAGTAGATGTCGGCCACCTTCATCTGCGCCTCCGCGGCCTCGGGAGCGTTGGGGAAGAAGGTGATGAAGTCCTCGTATTCGGCCTCGGCCTGGGTCAGCGCCGCCGATCCGCCCTCCTTGTACCAGGTGTCGCCCACCGAGAGCTTGGCGCGCATCCGGTACTCCGACTCGGGATAGGTGTTGAGCAGCGTCTGCAGGTCGAGCCGGGCCACGTCGTAGCGACCCTTCTTCAGCGCCACCATGGCCTTGTCATAGAGCTCCTTGTCGGGCTGCTTGGACTGCACTCCGGCCAGCGGGTTGGCACTCAGGTCGTAGGCCTTCTTCTGCTTCTTTCTTCTCGCAGCGTGCGCCGTTGGGCTCGTGACAACCAGCGCAGCCAAGACTGCCGCGGCAATTGTTTTGGAGAACCGGTTCATACCACCTCATTCGAGCAGCGGCCCGCACCACCGGCGGCTGCTTTTCGTTCCCTGCAGGAGAATCTTACTTTAAAGGGCGGCTTTTGCGCCCTCGGCGGCGCGGGCCATCTCCAGCAGCTCGCGCGCGTCGCGTTCCGCCTGGCCGGCGCCGAAAACGGCATTCCCGGCCACCAGCAGCTCCGCTCCAGCTTGGACGACGCGGGTAATGGTGTCGTGAGCTACGCCGCCATCCACTTCGATTCTAAATCCCAGCCCCAGCTCGTTGCGCATGCGGGCCAGCCGGCGGATTTTGCCCAAGGAAAAGGGGATAAATTCCTGCCCGCCGAACCCCGGATTCACGCTCATGATCAGCACATGATGCACCATCGGCAGGATTTCTTCGATCAGATCCACCCGCGTGGCCGGATTCAGCACCACCCCCGGCTTCATTCCGTGGTGCAGGATCAGCTCCAGCGTCCGGTGCAGGTGCGGGCAGGCCTCGTAGTGGACGCTCACCCAGTTCGCCCCCGCCTCGGCAAAGTCCGGGATGTAGTCGTTGGGGTTCGAGATCATCAGGTGGCAGTCGAGCGGCAGACTGGTGACCTTGCGCAGGCTTTTGACCACCGGCGGGCCGAGCGTGATGTTGGGCACAAAATGCCCGTCCATCACGTCCACGTGGATGATCGTGCCGCCGCCGCGCTCGGCCGCGGCCACCTCGTCGGCCAGATGCGCAAAATCCGCGGAAAGGATCGATGGAACCAGCTCGACCATAACTTTGTGCCCCACTTCTCCCTCGAGGCCCAGTGTATCAGGCGGCGAATGCGATTGCCCCGCACCGGCACGCAGCACCCGGACGATGCTTCCGGCACGCTGGCCGCGTGCTGACCTTCCGTGAAGCAACTAGGCTCGTGCAGTAGAAACAAGCATCTTTGCCGCTACGCGCCCTGCGCCGCGCAGCATGGCTTTGATCGGCCAGCGGCCCTCCGCATCGGGAAAGAAGATTTCGCCGGCGCGGCGCGCCTCGGGCCGGTAGTACCAGCGCTTGAGCAGCGCCAAGTGGCCCTGGCGCACGGTGGCCGATGCTGCGCCCTGCAGCTCGGCCAGCTTGCTCAGCGCTGCTTCCATGCGCGCTTCCAGCACTCCGCGCGCGGTCCTTTGCGCAGCCGCATTGCCCTCAGGAGCTAAAGCCTCGGACAATGGAGCCGAGTTTGCGGCACGAGTGAACTCGTGCCCTGACACTTCGTGCTGGAGGCGGTCTTTGTCGTCTTGTGATGCCTTTCCCTCATTCTCCGTGTCCTGAGCCCCATCCTCTGATCCCCGACCCCTGCGCCCTGATCTCTGATCCCTATTCCCTATTCCCTGCTCCCCGCTCTCCGGCACCGCCTCAATCGCCATTGGATGCGCGAAGAGCGAGCTCGATCCCGACTGCTCGTTCTGGATGCGCATGCCGACCGTGGAGAAAGCTGCCGGGCCGCGCAGACGGCCGTCTTCAAAGAGGAAGATGGCAACCTCGTCCGGCTGGGCGCCGGCCTGCAGGATCACCGCGCGGAGCCGGCTCAAGGGCCGCACCAGCTCCGAGGCCAGCGCGCGCACTGACTCGACGCGCTGCACCTGGGCATGCATCGCCGCCGCCGCCTCGAACTCCAGGTTGGCCGAGGCCTGGTCGCGCCCGGCGCGCAGCGCGACCAGCCGGCTCTCGCCACGCGTGGCCAGAAAGCTCTCGACCGCCGCGGCTTCTTCCGCGTAGCGCTCATCGGTGCAGCCCTTGTAACAGGGGGCCAGGCACATCTTCATCTCGGAGTAGACGCAGCCGGGATGGCTGGGGTCGGGATCGAGATCGTCGGTGCAGCGGCGCAGCAGGAAGAGCTTGAGCGCCTCGTCCGCGTAGCGCTCGGCCGCAGCGCGCGAGGGGAACGGCCCGTAGGCCCAGCCGGCCTCGCGCTGGCTGGGGCGGTGGGTGACCACGATGCGCGGATAGGGATTGCCGCCGAGGTAGCGGATGAAGGCCGGCATGCGCAGATGCATGCGGGCGATGGATTGGCCGGCCGCCTTTGCGCCGTAAACCTCTTCGAGCAGCGAGAACTGGGCCAGCAGCGACTCGAACTCCGAGCCGGTGACCCGCCAGGCGATGCGCCGCACGCGGCCCGCCAGCTGCAGCCGCCGCGGATGCTTTGCCGAAGGCTGCAGCAGCCGCTCCAGCCGCGCGCGCAGGTTGGGCGTGCGGCCGATGTATGGCTCAGCGTGCGCCTCAGTGCCATACAGCGCAAACACCGCCGCCGCATGCGGCAACTGCGTCAGCGCCGCTTTCGGATCAGCAGGATCGAAACCAATCTGTTCCATCACGTCTTCGATCTCCACCAGCCCCGCTAACCTGCTGACTCGCTGACTCGCTCAATCGTCAGCTTCCCGCTACGGTCATGCCGTCGATGCGCAGCGTGGGCGAAGCCACCGGGCCGCGAAAGACCAGGTCATTGCCGATGGCGGTGATGTTCATCAGCATCTCGCGCAGGTTGCCGGCAATGGTGATTTCTTCCACCGCGTGGGTCAACTGGCCGTTCTCGATCCACAGGCCGGTTGCACCGCGCGAGTAGTCGCCGGTGACTACGTTGACGCCGAAGCCCATCAGGCCGGTGACATAAAACCCTCTCGGCACATCGCCGATGATCTGCTCCGGCGTGCGTGCACCGGGCTGCACGAACAGGTTGCCGCTGCCGATTCCCGGCGCTCCGGCCAGGCTACGCGAGGCGTTGTGCGTGGACTTCATGCCCAGCTTGCGCGCCGCGTAGGTGTTGAGCAGATAGGTGCGCAGCACGCCGTTCTCGACGACTACATTGCGCTGCGAAGGCAGTCCTTCGCCATCGAAGGGCGAGGTGCCGAAGCCGCCTGCGCCGATGGCGAGCAGCATGGCGTGGTCGTCCACGATGGTGAGCGCGGGCACGGCGATAGTCTCGTCGAGCTTGCCGGCCAGGAACGAGGCGCTGCGCCAGATGGCGTCGCCGGACGCGGCCTCGAAGACCGAGCCGACGAGCGTGCGCGCCACTTCCGGCGCGAAGACGATAGGCACGCGCTGCGTGGGCATGCGCCGCGCTCCCAGGCGGCGCAGGGCACGGCGCGCTGCTTCAGCGCCGACAGCTTCAGGGGATTCGAGATCGCTGAGCCGCCGGGCGCTGGACCACCAGCCGTCGCGCTGCATCTTGCCGTCGGTGCCCATGGCCAGCGGCGCGGCCGCAACGCCGGCATAGCTGGTGCGGTAACTGCCTGCGAAGCCGCGCGAGTTGGCCAGCGCCTTGCGTCCCGTTGCCGCGTCAAAGCTGCCGCCGTCCGAGTTGGTGATGCGCGGATCGGCTTGGAGCGCTGCGGCCTCAGCGCGGCGCGCCCACTCGATGCGCTCGGCGCCGGAGAGCGAGTAGACGTCGTCGTAGTAAAGGTGCAGATCGCCCTCGCCAATCCGCGTCTCGACCGCGCCGAACTCACCGGCTTCCGGTAGCCCGGTGAAGGGGTCTTCTTCCGTGACTTTGGCCAGCGCCATTGCGCCATCGACAAGCTGGCGGATTCCATCGGGAGTGAGGTCGCTGGTGGAGGCCGAGGCCGAGCGCTGGCCGAGAAAGACGCGCAGCCCGAGGCCACGCGAGCCGGACTCCTTCAGCGTCTCCACCTCGCCCATGCGCACGTTGACGCTGAACTCGTCGCCTTCGCGGGCCACCGCCTCGGCGTCGGACGCGCCGGCCTTCATGGCCTGCGCGACGACGTCGGCGACGAGCGATTCGATGTCGATTGCGGCGTCAGCGGATTGCGGCGCGGTTTGTGGCATAAATTCAAGCTATCAAATCCGAGCCTGTCTAAGCAGGGCCTGGACAGGGCACCCGGCTGGGAGCAGATCATTAGCGAAGTTTGTAGGGAATTTGCAGGAGTTTTTGCAGGGGAATTGCGGGATGCGGGGACCGGGATTTGAATCGAGTTTCATCTGTAAATATTTTGATTCTACTTGAGCAATCTTGACAGCGCTGGCTGTCAATGGCGGTGGTAGGTTCCTTTGCCCCAGGGGATGTTGACGGAGACGGTGCAGTCTTTGGTGGAGATTGTGTCGTTGAGCGTGCCGGCGTCTTTGCCGAGGACATAAGGGAGCTCGACGAACTGCAGGTGGCCGTTGGCGTCAACGGATTGTTGACTCTGCTTCGGCTCGCCGGCTGAGCTGCCCTGCACCAGAACCTCGGTGTTCGGGGCAAAACCGTCGCCTTCCATCAGGATGGCCTCGCCATCGGGCGAGGCCAGCAATGCGGACAGCTTGCAGCCTTTGTTTGTGGATTCGATCGGAAACGGAACCAACGTTCCGGGCATGAGGATCTTGTTGTCTGGACTTCTGAGGACGAAGCGCAGCGGCTCGCCGTCCGCGGCCTGCACGCCGAGGTCGTATTCCGCATCCTGGGCTACGGTGTCGCGATCTTCTTCATCAGGATTCGGCTTGCGGGTGAGAAGCAGGCCTTTGCGGTTTACATAAACGGAGCTTGAGAGCACATTGAGGTCGTCGAGTTTCCTGCCGATGGTCCAGGCGGCAAGGATATAGGCTGCGCCCTCGGGCACACCGGCGGCGTAGATGCGATAACGGGTGAAGTGGCCCTCGGGACGGGTGACCTCATCGACCTTGACAAAGCGCAGGCGAGGGCCATGGGGATGGTTGAAGCCGTTATCCCAGACGACCTGGGTGTTGAGCATCTGCACAACGTTTGGCGGCAGTTGACTCAAGGGGTTGCTTGCGGCCGCAGGCGCCGGGGGCGCCTGGCCGTGGGTCGCAAGCAACGCAGCAAGGAGCCACGTGGATAGAGCGCAGAAACGCAACGGGCCGGGCATGCGCATAGTATGCGCGATGGCCCGGCCCGATCTCAATCGACGAGCCGATTGCGGGTTAGAAGTTGAAGGTGATCTTCGCCGTCATGGCGCGCGGGGTTACGTAGTGCGTGCCGCTGAAGGTGGAGAGGAAGTTGTAGAGCGCGTACTTGTTGGTGACGTTGATCGCGGTCAGATCGAGGTCGAGCTTGTAGCGGTCGGCGTGGAAGATGTTGTTCTTGCCCACGGTCACGTCGAACAGGTTGCGCGGCGCGATGCGCGGCGGGTTGTGGTCGTCGTTCTCCGTGCCAGGCGCGGGGATGGAGACAAGGTTCGAGGTGTAGCCCGCAGCATCGCACGAGGTAAAGCCCGCGGTGGGCGTGGCCTTCACGCCGTCACAGGTCAGGCCCGCTTCGAACTGCTCGTCCGGAGTGAGACCGCTCAGGTTAACGCCGGGCTGGCCATCGGGCAGCGTGATGGAAGGACCGCCGTTGATGGGATTGCACAGGCTATTGGGATCGGTGACGTCGTAGCAGGGCACCGAGCCGGCAACCAGTCCGCTGTCATAGCGCCAGTTGAAGCCGCCCCAGATTCCGCCCAGCACCTTGTTCGTGTTGGGGAGCGTGTACTGGAGGTGCGTGGTCTGGTTGAACTTCTCATCGTGATCGATGCGGAAGGGATAGCCGCTTTGGCCGACCGTGGCGCCGGCCCCGGCCACCTGCGGCGGGAAGAAGCGGGCTGCTACGGACGACATGACCGAGTAGGCGCTGAAGTTGTGGAAGTTGGGCGCTTCAATGTGAAACGCGTAGCCGGGAATCTTGGAGTTGTGCCAGTCGATGGGGAAGGTGATCGGCGTGTTGCCCAGCACGCTGAAGTCGAAGGCGTTGTGGGTGTACTTCCAGATGTATTCGCCGCTGAAGACGATGTTCTTGCCGAGAGCCTGCTGCAAGCTGGCGTGGAACTCGTTGCGGAAGCCCGGTTGCAGCGTTCCCGACACGCCGGGCGAGCAGGCCAGCAGAGGCGCCAGCACCGCGTTGGAGCATCCGTTGCTGGAGAGCACGAGGTTCTCGTTAAATGGCGTCTCCAGGGTACGGGCATAGGAGATGCTGGCCACGGTGTGCGAAGGCTTGATGTTGTAGGCGATGCCGACGCGCGGCTCGGTCTGGTTGGCGTCTGTGAGTCCGTTGTAGACATCCTCGCGAAGACCGAGATTGAAGGTCCAGTTGCCGGCCTTGATCTGGTCTTCAGCGTAGAGAGCCAACTCCTTCACGTCTGTGCGCCCGAGATAGCTGTAGAATCCGCCGCCGCGCGTGAGGTCGTAGGGTGAGAGGATCGACAGGTAGTCGGGGTTGGGGCTCAGTCCCGGTGCAGAACAGGTTGAGTCGGGATCGTAGCCCGCCACCGGGTCTCCGTTTTCATCTACACAGGGCGCGCTGAGGCTGTAGATGGGGTCCACGATGCCCAGCGTGTCGCTCTCGCGCAGGAAGGTCTGGCCGTACTGCGCGCCGATCTTGATGTTGTGGATTCCACGGTCATAGGAGTAATCGGCGTGGACCGCGGTGTTCATCAGCGAGCGGACCTGGGAGATTGAAGAAGTTTGCAGGTTCTCCGGTCCGCGGTCGGCAAGAGGATTGTTGCTCGGGAAGTAGTTGTAAATGTCCTTGCGGACGAAGGCTCCGAGGTTGAAGACCGAGTTGTTGCTGATGATGTGGGTATAAGTGGGCGAGATGTTGAAGGTGCCGATCTTGGAGCGCTGATCGGTGTCGCCGACATTAGCAAAGATCGGATCGGCGCTTGTGCCGTTGGCCACGACGTTTTGCACGTCCAGGCTGTCGTAGGAGTTGGGTGTCTGGAACCACGAACGGCTGTAGTTCAGGTCCAGGTGCATCGAGTCGGACTGGGAAAAGCTGTAGTCGATGCGGTCGAAGATGTTCTGCTCGTTACCCTTGTCATGGAAGACGACGAACTCGGGTGGGTCAAGGAAGCGGCCGGTGTTGAGGCCGTCGGCTTCAATGAAGTTGCCCCAGCTTTTGCCGCCATAGGACAAATCGAAGCCGCCATCCGTCGAGCCGAACGAACCATACGAGGCGGAGAGGCTGCCAGTGGGCTTGGTCACGCCCTGGCCGGAGCGCGTGGTGGCCACGATCACCAGGCTGGTCTTGCCGCCGTACTCAGCCGGCGGGGCGCCGCTGATCACCTCGATCGATTGAATTGAATTCGACGGAAGCTGGTTGGAGAAGACCTTGCTCTGCTGATCGGTAATGGTCTGTCCGTCGACCGAAAACGAGTTTGAGGCGTGATCGCCGAGGCCGTGAAAGAGCCCGTTTGAGTCGGCCGAGACACCAGGCGTGGAAAGCGTCACTAGCGAGCTGAGCGTAGACGACTCGCTCTCGAGCGGCACCTTGTTGAACAGGTCGCGGTCCACGTCGGTGTGGAAGGTAGGGTCGTCTTCGAGCAGCTCGCCTTCGGATTCCACGGTGACGGTCTGGCTGGCGCCGGCGACCTGCAGGATGAGCTTCACGTTTGTTCCTACCGAGGAGCGAATCTCGATATTCTGAACCGCCGGAGAGAAGCCCTTCGCCGTGGCGCTGATCTGGTAGGGATTAAACGGGACATTCGTGATGTCGAACTGGCCCTGTGCATCGGACGTGACGATACGGTCGTATCCGCTGAGCTGGTTTGTGAGATGAATCGTGGCGCCGGGGACCACGGCCCCGGTCGGATCGGTGACGGCACCGTGGATATCACCGGCATTGCCGCTTTGGGCGGAGGCATAGAGGGCGGCAAAGACCATGGCAAACAGCGAAAGGATGCGCAGCAATGCGCCTCGATAGAACAGCATGGAAGTCTCCTCAAAAAAATGGCTGGAAATGCGAACGAGTTGCCGCGCAAGGAGTCGCGCGGCGGCTTGAGCGCCATGCGGTGCGTCGATCCGCCCTGTCACCAGCCTGTGGAGATGTGCCAACGCCCCGCCGGATGCAATACGGCAGGGGAGGGCCCATTCAGAACTGGAAGAAAGCGCCGGACAAACGCCTAGCAGCCCACCGGAGGAGGACGAATGAAGAGACTGAAATGAGGACGCTGCGCAACGGACCGGGGCTCAGCCTGCGGCGCAGGCGCGCCCAGCGGCACCAACACGACAGCCGCCACCGCAACCGCGACCGGCGCGGCGGAGTGCATGACGACGCAGAGCGGGCACTGGTCTGCATCTGTCTGATTGGAGTGGAGATGCGTGACTTGAACGAAGGCCAGAAGCACCAGCAGCGCCACGCATGCCAAGGCCACCGGCACATGCAGGCCAGCCCAGGCGCGGCGAAAATCTGTCTTCCGTCCGATCAAGACACGAATCCCTTCCTTCTCAGCATACACGCTCTTTTGGACGCCTCGCTTGCCGTAAAGGTTTCACGGGATGAGGAATTCGGCTGCCCACACCGGCGCTCTGACTTCGTCTAAACTAGGTTCCCATGGCAGGGATGGTGCATTGGCGCTCAGTTTTTGCGGCCGGAGCCGCTCTGGCAGTCGTGCTGGGTATTCCAGCACCGGGCGTGGCGCAGACGAGCCAAAGCACGCAGGCGGACAACGCGAAGCCGGTGCCGCTCAAGCCGGAGCTGCCGGGACTGGGCAAGAATCATCGCCTGATTCTGAAAGATGGCTCCTACCAAGTGGTGCGCGAGTACCAGATCAACGGCGACCGCGTGCATTACTTCTCGCAGGAGCGCGGAGATTGGGAAGATCTGCCGGTGGAACTGGTGGACTGGGACGCGACGCGCAAGTGGGAGCAGGACCACGCCGGCATCGACAACGAGGGTTCCTCGCCGGCCATGCAAGAAGCGGCGGCGATCGACAAGGAAGAGGCTGACGAACGCAGCGACGAAAAAGCGCGCATGCCGGAGGTGGCCAAGGGCCTGGAATTGCCGGACGAGGACAGCGTGTTTGTGCTAGACACCTACCAGGGCACGCCGGAGCTGGTGGAGCTGACGCCGCAGGAACTGCGCATGGACGCGAAGACGCGGCACGGGCTGGGCGTGCTGAATCCGCTGGCCGGGCAGAAGGCGGGGCTGGAGATTGAAGGCGCGCATGCCAAGGTGCATCTGCACGTGAACGATCCGGCAATCTATCTCTCGCTGGGTATCGAGGATACGAAGGAGCCGGTTTTGTCGCATCCGTTCACGGTAGACACGGCCAACGCCAAGGCGGCGCAGGAGACCCGCCGCGGCGCGCACTCGGCGCAGTCGGGCTTTGCCATCGTCAAGGTGGACGAGCGCAACGCCATGCGCCTGGTGGGCGCGATTCACATCAGTCCCAGCGGAAAAGTGACGCAGGATGAAGATGTGATTCCTGCATCCGTGGAGATGCTGCCGGGCAAGCACTGGCTGCGGATCGAGCCCACGCAGAAGCTGGTGATTGGCGGCGAGTACGCGCTGGTGGAGATTCTTTCGCCCAGCGACATCAGCGATACGGTGTGGGATTTTCGCGTGGACCCGACAGAGGGCGACAACCAGGGATCGCTGACGCCGATCCTGGCGCCGTCCAACGCGCCGTAAAAGCCAGCCACAACGGCCCGGATCCCGCTCAGGGATCCGGGCTGCTGTGGCTGCTAGTAAATGATCTTGAGCGCGAACTGAATGATGCGTGGCTCAAAGGTGGAGGTGATCTGGCCGCCGCCGACGGTTCCCGTCACTTCCGAGACAGGAACGCTGCTTCCCGGTCCCGCGGTGGTGGCAGTGGTGGTGCCCTGCGAGCCGCTTATGTTGCCGGGCAGATACATGTTCGTATGGTTGAACACGTTGTAGGCCTCGGCGCGGAACTCGAGTTTCAGGTTTTCGATCGGCGTGTCGAACCGCTTGTTGAGATCGAGGTCGGTTTCGTTGAAGGCCGGGCTGCGGCCGGGGTTGCGCGAGGCCGTGCCGAAGGGGCTGAGCACATTGCCGGCGGCGTCTTTGAAGGGCGGCAGCTTGAATGCCGCCAGATTGATGTAATTCACATAGCCGGTGTTGGCCGCACGGTTGGACTTGCCCTGCGTCACCTTGACGCCCGGCACCCAGTCAGGGCGATATTCGTTGGCCCCGCGGTAGGTGGCCGAGATCTGCTGCGACACCTGCTGCGCGGAGTTGGGCGTGTAGGTGAGGTTGAAGGGCGTGCCTGCCTGCGCGGTGTTGATGGCGCTCAACTGCCAGCCGCCGATGACGCTGTTCAGCAGTCCGTTGGCATTCGGGACGAAGTGCTGTCCGTGGCCGAAGGGCAGCTCGTAGACCAGGCTGGTGACGTTGGCCACGGGCAGGTTGTAGTCAGACTGCGCATAGTCGGCCTTGATGTTGGTGCCGTCCTGCGGCGAAGGCGTGTTGCCTTCGAGCGAGGCGGAGGCGTTGTCGAGCGAGTGCTCCCAGGTGAAGGAGTTCAGCAGCGTGAGGCCGGCCACGAAACGCTGCTCGTAGCGGACCTGGAGAGCGTTGAAGTTGGACCAGAACTCGTTCAGGGCCGCGGTAATGTCGCTGGGCCAGTTGGCATACTCCCGCTGGACGTTGCTGGTGCCGAGAGTAGACGGAATCCTCTGGTTGGCGTTGAGGAAGCCCTGCAGCTTGAGTCCGTGGTTGCCTACGTAGGCCACATCGAGCAGCGTGTTCTTGGCGAGCTGCCGCTGAACACTCAGGAACCAGTTTTCCACGTAGCTGTCGGGCGTATTCTTCGGAACCCAGGTGATGTTGTCCGTGGCTGGGTTGAAGGTGGTCACCAGGCCGGAGGGGAAACCCTGATCGGCGGTGGCGTAGCAGCTTGGCGTGGTGGTGCCCACGGCGATGATCTCGGCCGGAAGCGGAGTGCTGCACTGGTCAGTGGCGCTCGGCTTGATCTGGGCCACCACGGCGAACTGGGCCTGGGGCGCGTTGATGCCCAGGATGTCTCCCGAGCCGGCGCGTGTGTAGTGGACATAGCCGGTGCCGAAGCCGCCGCGCACCGCCGTCCTGGGCGTTGCGGCAAAGGCGAAGCCGATGCGCGGCGCAAAGTCGCGCAGCGCGGGATTCATGAGCGTCTTGCCGTAGACGCCGCCCGCGGTTACCGGCACAATGCCGTTGCCGGCAACCGCTCCGGGGCTGATGGTGTCCACGACCTGGTTTACGGGATCGAAGTTGGAGATGTAGTTTTTCCACTCCGAGTAGGGCGAGCCGTACTCCCAGCGCAGGCCCAGGTTCAGCGTCAGGTTCGGAGCCACTCTCCAGTCATCCTGCGCGTAGGCGCTGTCCATGGCCTGGCGCAGGTGGACTACGAAGTAGTTGGCGAGCTGATAGCTGCTGGTGAGGCCGAATAGGAAGTCGGCCCAGTAGTTATCGGCCGTGGTGCCGCCGCTGTAGCCGCCGCCGTAGGTCCAGGAGCCGTAGAGCGGGTTGTTGTCATTCACGGCCATCCAGATGTGCTCGTACTCGTAGCCGAACTTGAGCGAGTGCTTGCCCTTGACCCAGGTGTAGTTGACCTTGGGATCGAGCAGTGCGGGATTCTGCCACTGCGGGTTGGTGCTCTGGCGGCCGAAGGCGGTGAATCCACCGGAGATGGAGATGGACGGCAGACCACCCTCGATGAAGCTGGGCACGTCCTGCAGGCCGGGGATGGTGAAGTCGTTCTGGCCGATGGAGAGCGTGTACTTGCCGGCCTTGGTGCGCGAGAGGCCGAGCCGCGCGTCCACGATCCGGTTGGCGCCGAACAGGTGGGTGTAGCCGAGGGCAAGCTGCTGGTCGAGAATGCGGATGGTTCCGTTGGCCTGACCGTCGAGCGGCAGCGGAATCGTGGGATGGTTGACGCCCGTCTCCTTGCGGTCGCTCACGCGCACAAACCACGAGGTGTTCGGCGACTGCTGATAATCGAGGCGCAGGTCGCCCTTGTCGGAGTTGTCGGTGAACGGCACTTCCTTGGCGTAGTCGTCCTGGAAGAGGCCGGTGGCGGCTAGGCCTGCCGCCGGCAACTCGCTCTCAAACGGCTTGTAATAGTTGAGAATCTGCGCCGAAAGTGGGTTGATGGCGCCAGATGGGATGGCGGTTCCGGCCGGATAGGTCACGCCGGTGAGCGGGTTCGTCACCGGAACCACGAGGATGCCGTTGATTTCGTTCTGCGTGGGCAGCGTGAGGACGTAAAGCGGGCTCAGGTCCTGGCGGAAGCCTTCATAGTCGAGAAAGAAGAAGAGCTTGTCTTTTTTGATCGGACCGCCGAAGTTCATGCCGAACTGGTTGCGGCGGAAGACGGGCTTCTGGAAAGGAACGCTGATGCCGGCGCTCGAAACCAGCGTGGGCTTGAAGAAGCCGGCGGCATTCAGGTCGGTGTTGCGGAAAAAGTCATACACGATGCCGTGGAAGGCGTTGGTGCCGCTGGCCGAGGCCACGTTGATGGTGGCACCGGAAGAGCGGCCATACTCCGCGCTCTCGTTGTTGGTGACCACGTTGAACTGGGCAACCGAATCGGGGGCGATGGCGATGATCTGGTTGTCGAAGCCCTGGTTGCTCTCGCCGTAGGCGTTGTTGTCCATGCCATCGAGCAGGTAGTTGTTGAACATGCTGCGCTGGCCGTTGACGTTGTAGGCGCCCTCGCGCACCAGGCTGGAGATGGAGCTGGTGGTAGCCTGGGTGGGCGCTTGGCGCGAGCCGGTGACCAGCGCCAGAAGATCGGAGAAGTTGCGGCTGACCAGCGGCAGCGCCTCAGTCTGGTAGCCGGAGACGGTCTGTTCGCGCTCGCTGCTCTCGGTTTCGATCTGGAGGGCCACGTCGCTGACTTCCACCGTAGTGGCGGTCTGGCCCACGGCGAGCGTGAGATCAATGTGCTGGCGGACACCGACGGAGACGAGGATGTTGTCTGCAACGGCGGTATTGAAGCCCGAGCGCTCGGCGGTGATCTTGTACGTGCCGGTGTGCAGCGATGGCGCTTCATACTGGCCGGCCGCGCCGGAGGTGGTGGTAAAAACCGCTCCCGTGCTCTTGTTGACGACCGTTACGGTTGCGCCGGGAATGACGGCGCCGGTCGAGTCCTGGATGACGCCGACGAGGCTGCCGGAATCATATTGTGCGTGCAGTTGAGTCTGGCCAAAGACGAGCAGCAGAATGCCCGCCCCAAGAGAAAACAATGGGGTCCACCTGATTATGCGCATAAACAAAGCTTAGCCGCCTCCTGTTACATGGATGTAATGAACACGTGAGCATCGCATGAATTGGCACGGCCGCAAAATACCTGCGCCATTCTCGGATCAGTTCGTTTGCCGGAGCAGCTAAGAAAATCTTCCAGCGGGGGAAACCGCGCCGGCGGTCTCTGGAATCGCGTCCGGCATACGAAGAGAGGGGGAACCAGTACGCGTTGTCTTCTGCCGCTCTGCATTGTACACACGCACAGGGACACCTGAACAGCCTGTTGCCATGGATGGACTACAGCGTTTTCGGTGCAAGCCTTTACAGAGTCGATGTCGCCGAGTAGCTTTTTCCTCAAGAAAAAGCCATCCGCCGCGGCGGATACGATGCCGGCGGCTTCACCTGCCCGAAACGCGCGCGGCGCTGCTCCCACTCGCTGGAGGCGAAAAACTGCGGACCTACTTCAATGAGCCGGGGAATCATCTTGAAGACCGCTACCCGGTTCCACGGCCGGCCATCGCGCATCCTGCGGCCTTTCTCGTTCAGACTGCTCACAATGGCCGAGTAGGAGAAGTCCTGCGCCAGCATCTCCATCATCTCCATCAGCACCCGGTGTTCCACCGGATCCACTTCCAGCCGCGCGCAGTCATCCGAGATGCGCAGGCCATAGGGAATCTCCTCGTCGAAGACAGGCTCCGGGGGAATCTCGGAATCGGGCAGCTCGCGCCGCCACTCGATTGCAACCATCTGCCAGCCGGCCGCCGTGCGCTGCCGGATCACTTCCGGACCGAAGGGTCCGGAAACTACATCGCGCATCCGCTCGAAGTGGGCCATGGAAAGCCTCCACGTGGCTCCCGGCGCAATCGCGCTGCCATTGCACGCGGCTGCGGTCAAGCCGTCAAACCGCGGCAGCACAACGCTCTAACCGTGGCGTGCCCTGGCCTTCTCCGGCGCCGGTTGTCCGGTTTCGCAACGGCGCGTCCGGTTCCGGACAGCGCCGAATGGCTCGATCCAGGGCGAATCTGTCAGCACCGGCGGGACCGGCCTGAGGAGCACACAGGCCGATGGCGGAGCCATGCTGCGTCTCCGCAGACAGCGATCTGCGTCCCGCGCACGAAGGTAATCCTTCCGGCCGCTCCGATGTGGGATTTCAATGTTGTAAAAGAAGGAGATACAATCACGCCTATGGAAGCACTGCTTCAGTCGCTCACGCATCCCGCAGGGGCTAAAGCCTCGTTCACCGTATAGTATTTACGGCGCCCTTCGGCGAGCTCAGGACAGGGTTGAAACCGCGCCCTTTCAAGACGGCGACTGAATCAGAGCTTTTCTATAGCGATTGAGATCGATACAGGACCCTAGGACACAGATGGTAGATTACTATGAGTTTCTCCAGATCAGTCCCAATGCCGACACCGATACGATCCATCGCGTCTATCGATTTCTAGCTACCCGCCTGCATCCGGACAATCCGGAATCGGGCGATGCAGAGAAGTTTCATCTTCTCAAGACCGCCTATGACGTGCTCTCGAATCCCGAGCGGCGGTCCGATTACGACGCTGCGCGCAACCGGGAGCCCGCGGAGCCGGTGCCGCTTTCCAGCTCAGTTGACTTTATGGACACCCTGGAAGGCGAGCTGAACCGTCGCCTGGCGGTTCTGGCCGTGCTTTACTACCGGCGCCGCACCAATCCGCACATGCCGGAGGTGCCGCTGGCGGAGATCGAGATGCGCATGGGCTTTCCGCGCGACTACCTGGACTTTACCACCTGGTACCTGGTCAGGAAGGGTTACGTCACCCGCGCGGACAACGCGGAGTTCACGCTGACCGCAGACGGCGTGGATTTTGTGGAGACGCAGCGTGCCCACCTGCCCGTCCTGAATAAGATGCTCACCTGCGGCACAGGCTTAGCCGAGCCGGAGACCGTGCCGCCGCAGCGCCAATCCAGCACGCCCATCGTTCTGCCGTCGCGGATGGAGCACGCGGTGGAACGGCGGATCAGCAGCAAGGACCGCCTGCTGGGCACGGCCGAGGTGGCCGTGGATACGGCTGTGGACACGCTGGACCGCCGCGAAAATGCGCCCGACCGGCGGGTGAATCCAAGAGGACGGCGGGCGACGGATTAGGGCAATCTTCCAGTTCACGTATATAGCCTGTAGCGTGGAGGCCGGTGCTGCAAAAGTGCACAACGCTATTGGCCAATTTGAGGCGCCACAAACCATGAAGCCTCCGGTTATGCCAGAGAATCCTTACTCGCGGACGGTGATGCCGAGGGCCTTCATCTTGCGGTAGAGATGGCTGCGCTCCAGGCCGAGCAGCTCGGCGGCGTGGCTGATGTTGTTGCGGGCCTCTTCAATCTTCTTCTGGATGTACTCGCGCTCGTAGGCGTCGCGCGCCTGCTGCAGGGTAGAGAACTCCTCGGTGGAGCGCGCGCCGGCCTTGTGGGTGAGCGGGGGCAGGTGCTTGCGCTCGATGCGCAGCACGCGCGGGTTGAGAATGAGCACGCGCTCGATGACGTTCTTGAGCTCGCGCACGTTGCCCGGCCAGTGATACGCGCCCAGGGCGGCCAGCGCTTCTTCGCCGATCTCCATGCGCGGGCGGCCGTACTGGCGGCCGAACTCGGCGAGAAACTCGCGCACCAGCAGCGGGATGTCCTGCTTGCGCTCGCGCAGCGGCGGAACGAAGAACGGAACCACGTTGAGCCGGTAAAAGAGATCCTCGCGGAAGTTGCCCTTGGCGATCTCTTCTTCGAGGTCCTTGTTGGTCGAGGCGATGAGGCGCACGTCGACGCGCAGCGGCTGCGTGCCGCCGACCGGGGTAAACAACTGCTCGTCGAGCGCGCTGAGCATCTTGGCCTGGGTCTTGAGGCTCATGTCGCCCACTTCGTCGAGGAAGAGCGTTCCGCTGTCGGCGCGCTCGAGCGTGCCGCGCTGCTCCATGAGTCCGCCGGGCTGCGCGCCGTGGCGATAGCCGAACAGCTCGGCTTCAATGTGGGCTTCGGGGATGGCGGCGCAGTTCAGCTCCACGAAGACGCGGTCGCGGCGCAGGCTTTCGGCGTGAATGGCGCGCGCGATCAGCTCTTTGCCTGTGCCCGACTCGCCATAGATGAGCACGCGGCCGTTGGTCGGGGCCATGAGCCGGATCTGCTGGCGCAGCGCCTTCACCGGCACGCTCTCGCCGGTCAACACAGAGCCCACGTTGAACTGCCGCTTGAACTCGGCGTTTTCCGCGCGCATGCGGCGGGCCTCGACGGCGTTTTTGAGGATGATGAGCGTGCGTTCCAGCGAGAGCGGCTTCTCAAGAAAGTCGTATGCGCCCAGCTTGGTGGCCTTCACCGCGGACTCGATGGTGCCGTGGCCGCTGATGATGACCACCTCCGGCCGTGATTCGGGCGCCTGCTGCCGTATGTCGGTCAGCACGTCGAGGCCGTCGCGGTCAGGCAGCCAGATGTCGAGCAGCACCACGTCGTAAGGAGCATCCTGCAAGAGGACCAGGGCCTCGGCCGCGGTGGCTGCCGTGACCACGCCGTAGCCCTCCTCGCGCAGAATCTCTTCGAGCGAAGTGCGGATTTCGGTTTCGTCGTCGACGACGAGGATGTGATTCATGAAGGCAGCCCCTTGACGACTGCCTCGGTATTGGACTCAAGAGCCACGGACGCGCCAGGCTCCATAAGCGGCAGGCGCAGCAGAAAGACAGCGCCTTTGGGGCTGTTGGCCTCGGCACGGATCGAGCCGCCGTGCTCCTGCACGATCTTGGCGGCGATGGAGAGGCCAAGGCCCGTGCCGCGGTGCTTGGTGGAATAGAACGGCAGGAAAAGCCGCTCGCGAATCTCATCGGTGAGGCCGTGACCGGTGTCGGAGACGCCGATCTCCACCGCCGCGCCGTCTTCACTCAGGGTGGTGTGAACGCCGAGCAGCCGCAGCAGGCTGCCCTGCATAGCCTCGGCCGCGTTGTCGATGAGGTTGGCCAGCGCGCGCCGGATGGCTTCAGGGTCGGCCATGACCAGCGGCAGGCCCGGCTCCAGATCGCGCTGCACGGTAATGCCTTCGAGCCGGCCGGCAAAGAGCGCCAGAGCCTGCTCGGCCACCTGGTTCAGGTCGCAGGCGCGCGGCTGGGGAGCGGGAAACTGCGCCAGCGCAGAAAACTGATCGACGAGCGTGCGCAGCGTGCCTACGCATCCCAGAATAATCTCGCTGCACTTGCGGATAATGTTGGGCGAGTCGGACTGGCCGCGATCGAGATGGCGCGCGATGCGCTCGGCTGAGAGCGCAATGGGGGTGAGCGGATTCTTGATCTCATGGGCCACGCGCTGGGCCACTTCCTTCCACGCAAGCTGGCGCTGGGCGCGCAGCAGCTCGGTGGTGTCTTCGAGCACCAGCACGCTGCCCGTCTGCCCGTTGGCCAGATCGAGCCTTGCGCTGGTAATGGCCAGGTGGCTGGCGCGTCCGCGGGCGCGAAACTCGGTCTCGATGGACGCCGCGCCCATGCGGTGGCCGCGCCGGATCACGCTGGCCAGGTCGTCAATGCACTCGGCCGGCATGAGCGCCTCAATCTTTTCACCCTTGAAATCCGTATCTTCACGCAGGCCCAGCAGCGCCGCGAAGGCCCGGTTCGACTGCAGCACGATGCCGAAGCCGTCCAGCGTGACCACTCCCGACGGAATGGTTTCAACGATTGTCTCCAGCTCGCGGCGGCGCTCTTCGATGGCCTGGTTGGCCGCGGTCAACTGCGCCGAGGAGCTCTCCGCCAGCAGACGGCTGGCTTCGAGATCGGAGGCCATGTGGTTGAACGAGCGCACCAGGTCGCCCATCTCGCCAGCGGCGTTAGAAGCGACGCGCTGCTCGTATCTTCCGGCGGCGATCGCGTCCATGGCGTTGGCCAGCGCTTCCACGGGCCGGGTGATCTGCTTGGATATGAGCTGCGCGATCCAGACGATCGAGAAGAAAACGACCGCGGTGATGAGCAGCAGAACGAGAAAGAAGTTGGTGCGGAGACGATTGCGCGTGCGAAAGAGCTGCCAGTATTCGGCGGCACTGGAGCGAATCTGCGACGCGGTCTGGCTCAGGCCCTGCGGCATGGGCAGCGCCGCGACGACGGTTTTGCCCGACGAGTTGATCGCCATGCCCAGCGCATACTCCTGGCCGGCTACCTGAATCATCGGCTGATCGTTGCGTTGCGAAGCCAGAAGCACAGCCTCCGAGAGCTGCCCGTGCAGGGCAACGGGGACGCCATGGCCGGCTTCATCGAGCCAAGGGACAAGGTTTGCGGGACTCGACTCGGGCGGGGACTGGAAGCTGGCCTTGAGGCGCGCGTCCTTGCCGTAGACCATGGCGAACCCGCCGGCCAGCGTGATGCGATGCGAGATGAGCAGATCCTGCACGGCAGGCGGACCCTGGTCGAGCGCGCTCGCAGCGGCGATGGACTCGGCCTCTACGCGTGCATTGCTGGTGACATATTGGGCCAGTTGCTGCACCACGCGCGTCGAGTCGTCGTGGAGCTGCGAGGTATTGGGGGAAAACCAGCGGTCGATGGACCGGTTCATGAGCTGAAAGCTGAACAGGAACATGAAGACCGCGGGGGTGAGCGCGATGAGTCCCGCGCCGACGACGAGCCGGGTTTGCAGGCGGGCGCCGAGCGCGCTCCTGGTCTGGTCCGCGTAGAGCTTGAGGATGCTGCGGAGCAGAAGCAGCAGCATGAGCAGCAGCAGCACGAACCACAGCGAGATGAACGCGGTGAAGGCCAGGGTTTCACCGGAGGTTTCGGGATTTAGAAACGGGACGTTCGAGGTATTGAACGCCTGCAGAGCGCCCAGCAGGCCGAGGAACAGCAGGACTCCAACGGAGAGGAATGCTACCGTGCGGCGCCGTGGTTCGCTCAGCAACGACATGCCGCGATTATAGAGCGAAACCAGAGCGGGTGCGTTCTGTGGGAGACGTGCAAGGCGCGTTTTCTCAGGAGCTTATTCCATAAATGAAACGCCCCGGTAGCGCCGGTCTATACCTCTTGGCGGGCCATTGCAGCTCCGCGCGGGGACAAACGGCGCGGTTTACGCGCAGGGAAAGCCAACCTGGCAGCATCGTCAGATCTGCGAGCAGTCGAGCGGGCTGAGCAGGATGTTGGTGATGTTAGTCACGATCTGGTCGAAGGCGAAGCGCGGGCTCGCGGAAAGCTTCTTCCACGCCGGATCGTTGCGGAAGACATCCCATTTGGCGTCCAGCTCGGCGGAGTCAGTAAAGCTGAGCATGTACGTGAGGCTGGGCATGCGCGCGCCGATGAGCGTGTCACCGAAGAAGACGGGATGGAAACCGGCGTTGAGAAAGATTGCAAACTCGCCGGAGTGGAACATCTCGACTTTGCGCACGTGGTCGCCGTTGGAAGGGCTCTCGTACGTGCGCAGTTGAAAGATGCGCTTGCTCTTGGTGGCCGTGGCAGGCGGCGAAGTGAGCCTGGGCCAGCCGGCGAAGGCCGCGAGCAACGAGATTTCCACGCGCTGAAATGCCGGCGCAGTTGCGGTGGCGTTCCAGAAGGGCGCGGCGGTGCCGAGGAATGCCTGGTCTTCAGCCAGCTTGAGGTCGAGCGTGGCCAGCGCCTCAACGGATGGGCTGGGAACAACGAGATAGTAGGCCGGCGTCTGTTCGCCCACGTCGAGCTTGAGCGCGCCTACCGGACCTATGCCCATGCGGCCCAACGCGGGGATCAGCGCGTTGGAAAAATAATTCTCGGTGAGCTTGAGCTGCGGGCCGCTGACGAGGTTGTAGCGGCGAACCTGGTAGAACTCGCGGGCGCGGTCTGCGGCCGGCTGCGCAGAAGATTCACTGGCGAGCGTGAGAACAGAAGTGGCAAGCGATGCGGCAAGAAACTGGCGACGATGCAAAGAACCCTCCCCATGGCAGGACTATTGTAAGGCAGCGAACGAAGGCGAATGACTGCAGCCGATCACGGTCGGGTGCCCCATCCTTGCAGCGTCCACCGCGGCGGATGCCGCAAGGGTGGGAAACCACGAACCTCGCTCCACGACGGCCTCTACGCAATCACCTGCGAAGCCGCGGTCCACGCGCGCTTCTGGCTTTCGGCCACGCCGCGATGGGTGAGCGCTCCATGCCACGTATTGAGGCCCTCCGCAAGGCCCGCATCCTGGCGCAGCGCTTCACGCGCGCCGAGGTTGGCGAGACGCAGCACGTAGGGGAAGGTCGAGTTGGTGAGCGCGAGTGTGGAGGTGTGCGGCACAGCGCCCGGCATGTTGGTGACGCAATAGTGCACCACGCCATCGACCTTGTAGCTGGGATTGGAGTGCGAGGTGGGTCGCGCGGTTTCAACGCATCCACCCTGATCAATGGCCACATCGACGATCACCGCGCCGGGCTTCATGCGTGAGACCATCTCGCGGGTGACGAGCTTGGGCGCGGTGGCTCCGGGGATGAGCACGCCGCCGATGACGAGGTCGGCTTCGCGCGTGGCTTGCGCGATGTTGTAGCTGTTCGAGGCAAGCGTGTAGAGACGGCCGCCGAAGATGTCTTCGAGCTCGCGCAGGCGATTCAGATTCATATCGATCAGCGTGGTCTTGGCGCCGAAGCCGAGCGCGATGCGCGCCGCGTTGGTGCCGACAATGCCGCCGCCGAGGATGGTGACATGCGCGGGCGGCACGCCGGGAACACCGCCCAGCAGAATGCCCCGTCCGCCACACTCTTTTTCAAGATAGGTTGCGCCCACCTGCACGCTCATGCGGCCGGCCACTTCGCTCATGGGCATGAGCAGCGGCAGAGTGCCGTGCTTGTCGCGCACGGTTTCATAGGCGATGCCGATCACCTTCGACTCGAGCAGCTTGTCGGTGAGTGTGCGCAGCGGGGCGAGGTGAAGATAGGTGAAGAGAACCAGTCCTTCGCGGAAGTAGACGTACTCGCTCTCGACGGGCTCCTTGACCTTGACCACCATGTCGGACTTGCCCCAGACATGGCCGGCGTCGCCCACCATCTCCGCGCCGGCGTTTTGATACTCCTCGTCGGGGAATCCGGACTCCGCGCCGGCCTGGGTTTCGACGAGCACATCGTGGCCGGCCTCGGCGAGTGCCTTTACGCCGGCAGGCGTTACGCCCACGCGGGCTTCGTTGTCCTTGATCTCCTTGGGAACGCCGATAACCATTGCCTGCTCCTTCGTGATCCCGTCTGGTTTGGATGCGCGCCGACTGGGCGCGACTCAAAACAAGTCGCGGCGACGTAGGAAGCTTCAAGCCATGGCCTCGCGCGCCTCGCGCCATAGATCGATGCCGCTCTCCTGCGCGTGGCGGTCGATCTCGGCCAGCTCGGCGGCTGTGAAGCCGAGCTTCTTGACCGCGTCGAGCGAGTCATCAAGCTGCTGCACGTTGCGCGCGCCGATGAGCGCGGAGGTCACGCGGCGGTCGCGCAGCACCCAGGCGATGGCCATCTGGGCGAGGGTCTGGCCGCGGCTGGCGGCAATGTCGTTGAGCGCGCGCACACGCTTGAGATTTGCTTCGCTCAGGAACTCGCTCAGCAGGGATGAGTTCTGCGCAGTGGCGCGGGAGTCAGCCGGAACGCCCTTGAGATATTTGCCGGTGAGCAGGCCCTGCGCCAGCGGCGAGAAGGCGATGCAGCCGGCGCCGAGCTCGTCGAGCGTGGCGAGCAGCTCTTTTTCGATCCAGCGATTGAGCATGGAATACGAAGGCTGATGAATGAGGAGCGGAACACCGCTGCTCCTGAGAATCTGTGCAGCCTGGCGCGTGCGCTCGGGACTGTAGGAAGAGATGCCCGCGTAAAGCGCCTTGCCCCGCTGCACGGCGGTCACCAGCGCGCCCATGGTCTCTTCGAGCGGCGCGTTGTCCCAGGGGCGGTGCGCGTAGAAGATATCGACGTAGTCGAGACCCATGCGCTTGAGGCTGTCGTCGAGCGAGGCGAGCAGATACTTGCGCGACCCGCCGATGCCGTAAGGGCCGGGCCACATGTCCCATCCGGCCTTGGTGGAGATAAGAAGCTCGTTGCGCAGGCCGCGGAAGTCTTTGCGCAGGATGGCGCCGAAGTTTTCTTCCGCCGAGCCGTAGGGAGGGCCGTAGTTGTTGGCGAGATCAAAGTGCGTCACGCCGCGGTCGAAGGCGCGGCGGATCATGGCGCGGCCGGTCTCAAAGACATCGGCACCGCCGAAGTTCTGCCACAGGCCGAGCGTGATTGCCGGCAGGACAAGGCCGGAGTTGCCGCAGCGGCGGAAAGTGGCGTGGTCATAGCGGTTTGGATCAGGAAGATAGGCAGTTTCCATAAGGCTCCTGTTATTGCTTCAGTCTCTTCGTCCAATAGCCAGGGCGGCGCTTGGCATGGGCGACAGCGACAATCTGAATATCGTGAAGGCGTTCGCGGAAGACAACAGAATAAGGATAGCGGGAGAGGACGGCACGCTGCGTATCCATGCAGGTAGTGTGGATACAGGCTCGGATGGCCGGTGATGCGGTCGAGAACCGGGATCAGCTCTTCGAAAAAACCGTCTCCCGCAGGAAGACTCTGGCGACGGTACCAGTCGTGCGCCGAATCGATTTCGGATTGGGCTTCGGGGTGATACTCGAGCGGCTTCACTTTCCCAGTCGCGCGCGCACCTCAGGCGAGAGCCGGTCGAGCATGCTCGCCATGACTTCCTCGCCGGGGATCATCTTCACTTTGCCCGAGTCGATCTCATCGAGGCGGCGCTTGATCTCGTCACCCCAGGCTGCATCGACTTCAGCCGCGGAGAGTTGCTCGTCCGCTGGGCCGATGCCGCCCAGAAGTGACTCGGCCAGCAGGATTTGCTGGTCCGCCGGGAGTTGCTGCGCGAATTGTCGGACTTCCTCGAAGGAGTACGGCATGGCAGAATTGTAGCGCGAAATATCAACAAGCAGAAGGTGCAGTTTTCAGAAGAAGGTGCTATGTCAAAAGAGGACACGATCAAGCTACTGAAAAGTCTAAGAAGTCCCAACTCTGACAGCGTGTTTGAATCACACCTTCATCATTTTCACAATACACCCGATCAGTTCAGCGACTACTGCGAAACAGTCAATTCGTTTCATCCGAACAGCCGCAACCAGATATTGCATGAACGAATGCAGTACATCCTCGAACAGATGGGAATGCAGCCGCTGGACAAGCTTGTCGAGGAGGCAATTCGAGAGATTCCCGAAAGACCAGGAATGTCCCGAAAAATGCGCAGAACATGATTGCTACTGGTTATCGATCTGCGCCCGTTGCAGCTTGTCAGAGTAATCGACGTAGACCGCCTTCCACGTGGTGAAGAAGTCGATGGCGCTCAGGCCTTCGCGGTGGCCGTTGCCGGTTTGCTTGACGCCGCCGAAGGGCAAGTGCACCTCCGCGCCGATGGTGGGCGCATTGATGTAGGTGATGCCGGCTTCGAGGTCGCGAATGGCGGCGAAGGCGCGGTTCACATTCTTCGTGTAGAGCGCGGTGGAGAGGCCGTAGTCGATGGAGTTGGCGATCTCGATGGCCTGCTCGAAGGTGTCGAACTCGATGAGTGAGACAACCGGGCCGAAGACCTCTTCGCGGGCGATGCGCATGGCTGGTGAAACGCTGCCGAAGACCGTTGGCTCAAAGAAGTTTCCGTGTGCGTAAGGCCCTTCGGTCAGCGCGCGGCCACCGGTGAGCAGCTTTGCTCCTTCGGCGAGCGCAATCTCGACGTACTTCTGCGAGGTCTCGATCTGCTGCCGGTTCACCTGCGGGCCGACTTCGATGCCAGCGTCGAGTCCGTTGCCGACTTTGAGCTTTCTGGCGCGGGCGACGAGCTTTTCGGTGAACTCGGCGGCAATTCCCTTCTGCAGCAGGATGCGGCTGGTGGCGGTGCAGCGCTGGCCGGTGGTGCCGAACGCGCCCCACAGCGCGCCGTCGAGCGCGAGATCGAGGTTGGCGTCGTCGAGGACGATCATGGCATTCTTGCCGCCCATTTCCAGTGAGACCGGCTTGAAGCTGGCCGCGGCGCGCTGGCCTACCAGCGAGCCCACTTCGCTCGATCCGGTAAAGCTGATGGCGCGCACGTCGCGATGCTCGACGAGCGGCGCGCCGGCGTGCGGGCCAAAGCCAGAGACGATATTGACCACGCCCGGCGGCAGGCCGGCTTCGATGAGCGTCTGCATCAGGTTGTAGGTGGAGAGCGGCGTGTCTTCCGCCGGCTTGATGACGCAGGTGTTGCCGGCCACCAGCGCGGGGAAGAGCTTCCAGCTTGGGATGGCCATGGGGAAGTTCCACGGTGTGATGAGGCCCACGACGCCGAGCGGCATGCGCATGCTCATGGCGAATTTGTTCTGCAGCTCGGAAGGCGTGGTGACGCCGAAGAGCCGGCGGCCTTCGCCAGCCACGTAGAAGGCTTCGTCAATGGCCTCCTGCACGTCGCCGCGGGTTTCGGCCAGCACCTTGCCCATCTCGCGGGTCATCGCGCGCGCGTATTTCTCCTTGTTCTGGACCAGGAGATTGCCGGCGCGAACCAGAATCTCCGCGCGCTTGGGGGCGGGAACCAGACGCCAGGTGATGAAGGCTTTCTTTGCGGCGGCGACGGCGCGGTTTACGTCTTCGGCGTCGGACGAAGGGAATGCGCCGATGACGTCGGCGCTGTCTGCGGGATTCAGGTTCAGAAAGGTCTTGCCGCTGGCAGCCGGAACCCATGCGCCGCCGATGAGGTTGTGGTAGACGGGATGGCTCATAGATCCTCGTGCGTTGACGTTGTTCATGGTAACGCGGGCGGGAAGAAGACGGGGTTCGACCGGATCGGTCAAGCCGGGCAGGTGGCGACCTGCTCCTGCGACAGAAATCCGCCGTGGCGGACGCAAGGATGGGGTGCGGGCGGCTCTTTCCAATTGTGATATCCAATTCGGGAAACCATGGTTTCACCTTGTATTCCGCGGGCTTTTCCTACGCTGCGTGGGCCCGCTGGTTGGCCGTACAATAGATTTCGAGGTAGAAATCTAGTCCGCAATGTCTTTGAACGGTTATCCCTCCCGCTCCTCGCGGTCGCATGGGCTGCGCTCGCTTTTCAGCATGTTTTCGAGCGACCTGGCCATCGATCTCGGCACCGCCAACACCCTGGTCTACGCGGCCGGCAAGGGCATCGTTGTGAACGAGCCCTCTATTGTGGCCATCAATAAAAACACCGGCGAAGTGGAAGCCGTGGGCAAAGAGGCCAAGGAGATGCTGGGCCGCACACCAGGCAACATCGTGGCCATCAAGCCCATGAAGGACGGCGTGATTGCCGACTTCAAGGTCACCGAGAAGATGCTCAACTACTTTATCCAGAAGGCCCACAACCGCAAGATGCTGGTGCATCCGCGGATCGTGATCGGCGTGCCTTCGGAGATTACGCAGGTGGAAAAGCGCGCGGTCGAGGACTCGGCTTACCGGGCCAAGGCCAGCGAAGTCTATCTTGTAGAGCAGGCCATGGTGGCCGCCATCGGCGCGGGGCTGCCGATCACCGAGCCCTCGGGTAACATGGTCGTGGACATTGGCGGCGGCACGACGGATATCGCCGTGATTTCGCTTTCCGGTATCGTCTACTCGCGGTCGGTGCGCATGGCCGGCAACCAGATGGACGAAGCCATTACCAACTACCTCAAGCGCAAGTACAACCTGCTGATCGGCGAGCGCACGGCCGAGCAGATCAAGATCGAGATTGGGTCGGCCTATCCGCTGGACAAGCCGCTCACCATGGAGATCAAGGGGCGCAACCTGATCGAGGGCGTGCCCAAGACGATTGCCATTGACGACAGCGAGATCCGCGAGTCGCTGGGCGAGAGCATCGCGGTGATTATGAACGCCATCCGTGTGGCGCTGGAGCGGACGCCACCGGAGCTTTCCGCCGATATCTCCGACCGCGGCATTGTGCTCACCGGCGGCGGCGCGCTGATCAAGAACCTCGACAAGCGCATCCGCGAAGAGACGGGATTGCCGGTTTCGGTGGCCGACGACCCATTGGCTTCCGTGGTTCTGGGCACGGGAAAAATGCTCTCCGACTTCCGCCTGCTGCGCAAAATCAAGATCGACTGATAAAAGCAGGGACTAGGGACCAGGGAATAGGGACTAGAAAAACTTGACCGCCCAAGGCTCATCTCCACTCCTTATTCCCTAGTTCCTGGTCCCTAGTCCCTGGCGACCATGGAATCCTTCTTCGTCCGCTACCGCAACCTGCTGGTGCTGCTGGCCATCCTGGTGGCGCAGATCGTGGGGCTTGCCGTGCAGGTGCGACGCGTCAACAGCACGGGAAGAGCAAGCCTGGACCCGAACGACGGACCGGGCGTGCGGCTGATCCGGCTGTGGGCGGAGGCGATTGTTTCTCCGTTTGAGCGTGCGATTCACGGCTCGAAGCTCGGCGTGCAGTACGTGTGGAGCGACTACTTCGACCTGCGCAATGTGCGTCACCAGAACCAGGAGCTGCAGCGGACCATCGACCGGCTGCGCCTCGAGCAGGCGCAACTGCTGGAAGACGCGCGGCAGGGGCAGCGGCTGCAGGGGCTGCTTGGATTCCAGGAGAAGTACATCTACTCGACGGTGGCGGCGCAGGCCATCGGCTCCAGCGGCAGCTCGCAGTCGCACGTTTTTTATATCGACAAGGGCTCGCAGAACGGGCTCAAGCCGGATATGGCGGTGATCACGCCGGACGGCATCGTGGGCAAGGTGCGCGACGTGTTTCCGCACACCGCGCAGGTGCTGGCCATCAACGACCAGACCAGCGGGGCCGGGGTGATCCTGGAGACGACGCGCATCCGCGGCATTCTGCGCGGCGACGTGGACGGGCAGTTGATGATCGTGGGCATCCTGGCCGACGAGCGCATCAAGCCGGGCGAAACGGTGCTGACGGCGGGCGGCGACCTGATCTTTCCGCGCGGGCTGCCGGTGGGAGTGGTCGAAAAGGTGGTGCGCGACCCGGAGCGCGACGCGTTTATCGACGTGATGGTGAAGTCGGCGGCGCACCTGGACCAGCTCGACGAGGTGCTGGTGATCACCTCCATGCAGCCGCGGTTCTCTGACCAGGAGCAGAAGGACATCGAAACCAGCGAAGAGGTGAAAGGCGCCGAGGCGCAGGCCATCAAGGACCAGTTGAAGGCCTCGCAGATCATGGCCGAGCACCTGCCGGGCCTGATCGAGCCGAACGTGCCCGCGGATCAGCAGCCGCTCAACGACGACACGCCGCCCAATCCCATGACGCCTCCGCCGCAGCCGCTGCATCCTGACCGCTTTTCGCCGGGCGCCGCACCCACGCCGGACGTGGGTACGGACTCGCAATCCGCGCCGGGGACTGCGCCGAAGCCGGAATCGCCGGCCGAGCCGCAAAGCGGCGCGCAAAAAGGACCGGGGAGGAATCCGTAAGCCATGTCCTTGCTCGGCGCCGACGCCCGGCGCGATATGGAGATTCACCGCTACCCGCTGATCGTCTACGGGCTGGTTCCACTGCTGGCGCTGGTGCTGCAGGCCTGGCTGCCGCGTCCGCTGGGGCGCTACGCGTGGTTCGACCTGCCACTGGTGGTGACGGTTTACTTCGCGCTGGGCCGGCGGAGTCCGATTCAAGGCACGCTGATGGGCGCGGTGATGGGCATCTTTGAGGATGCGCTGTCGCGGCACGCCATCGGCATGAACGGGATTGCGAAGACGGCGGTGGGGTTCCTGGCGGCGTCGGTGGGCATCCGCATCGACGTGGAGAACTTCACCATCCGGCTGATGCTGAATTTTCTGCTGTCGCTGCTGTCGAGCGCGATTTATTTCTTCGTCTACCGCGTGCTGCTGGGACTCGATCTGGAATGGAGCTGGCTGACGCAGCTTTATATTGCCATTGGCAATTCGGTGATTGCGCTCATCGTGTTTCCGCTGCTGGACCGGCTGCAGTTGAAGGACTGAACTGCCCCCTCGTTTCTATTGAGGCAACCGTCTCATGGACCACGTTCTGCGCAGAAACCGCAATACGCGCTATGCTAAGAAAGGTCTGATTTTTCAGGCAAAATCGGATGTCAACGAGCAACAGCAGCAATCGCCAGGAAAAGCTCTCCAGTGTCAAGTTGGCCGTGGTGCAGTACGGCATCCTGCTGATGGTGCTCGCGCTGGCTGGTGGGCTGTGGCGGCTGCAGGTGCTGGGCGCGGAAAATTTCCGCCAGCTTGCCGAGGCCAACCGCATTCGCAAGGAGCCGATCATGGCTCCGCGCGGCAAGCTGTTCGACCGCGAAAACCGGCTGATCGTCGATAACTACCCCTCGGTTACCTGCTTCCTGGTCCGCGAGCAGAGCCACAACGTGGACGCCGATCTGCCGCTGATTGCGCGGGGGTTGAACCTCGACCTGGACCAGTTGCGCGCGACGCTGAAGCGCTATCAGTCTTCGCCGGGCTACCAGCCCATCCCCATCAAGCAGGACATCACGGCCGACGAGCAGGCCTTTATCGCGGCACACCGCAACGAGCTGCCGGAGCTGGAAACCATCGATGTGGAGCGCCGGCTGTATCCGCGTGATGGGTTTGCGGCGCACCTGATTGGCTACGTGGGCGAGGTGAGTGAGGACGACCTGAACAATCCACGGTTTGCCTTTTACGAACCGGGCGACGTGGTGGGCAAGGCCGGCGTGGAGGAGACCTACGACGCGCTGCTGCGCGGCCAGGACGGCAGCCGCGACGTGATCGTGGACAGCCATGGGCGCGAGGTGGGCTACCTGCGCACGCAACACGCGATTCCGGGGCAGGATCTGCGGCTGACGATCGACAACGATCTGCAGCGCGCGGCCGAGCTGGCGCTGGGCGACCGCAACGGCGCCATCGTGGCCATGGACCCGCGCAACGGGGAGATTCTGGCCATGGTATCCCGGCCCAGTTTCGATCCCAATGAGTTTGCGGTGAAGATCAACCGCGCGGAGTGGAACAAGCTGGTCACCGATCCTGACCATCCGCTGATGAACAAGGCCATCCAGGCGCAGCTTGCTCCGGGATCGACGTTCAAGATTCTCATGTCGGTGGCCGGACTGCAGGAAGGCATTGCGCAGAACATGCACATCGTCTGCAACGGCGGATGGGGACCCTACGGATTCTTCCACCATTGCGATGAAAAGCACGGTCCGGTGGACATTCACAACGCGATCCCGTACTCCTGCGATACGTTTTACTACATGCTGGGCGACAAGCTGGGCATCGACCGCATTGTGAAGTACGCCACCGAGTTCGGCTTCGGGCAAAAGACCGGAATCGACCTGCCGGGGGAACAGGCGGGGCTGATGCCCTCGCCGGACTGGCTGCTCAAGAACTTCCATCACCGCTGGTATCCGGACGAGACGCTGGATGTCGCGATCGGACAGGGAGCGATCGAGGTTACGCCGATTCAACTGGCGCGCGCCATCAGCGGCATCGCGTCGGGAGGGCACCTGGTGCGACCGCACGTGGTATTTCCGGATGAGCTGCCGCCCGATTTCCGCAAGGCGCTGATCGACAGCTTTCCCGGCTCGGGCACGGCGTACGTTCCCATCGATCCACAGAACTGGATCACCATTACCGACGGCATGGCGCAGGTGACCGAGCCGGGCATGTTTCATACCGCCGGCTCAGCTCACCTGGAGGGCATCGATTTTGCCGGCAAGACCGGCACGGCCCAGGTGATGAGCCACGAGGCGCTGAGCCACGCGGAAAAGGGCCGGTCGAGCTACCCGAACACGTGGTTTGTAGGCGTTACGCCGCGCCGCGACCCGGAGCTGGTGGTGGCCGTGCTCTGGCAGAATGGCGAGTTCAGCTTTTATCCGGCGCGGATTGGCGCAAAGGTGGTGGAGGCCTACGTGAACAAGCAGCGCCGCCTGGCCAAGAACCTGCCGCCGGAAAAGGCACCTGCTCCCGTGGAGATGGGCGCGGTATGGTCCGAGCCTGACGCGCACGGCGGCCCAGGCGACGGTTCCGGCGCAAAGCTCCAGGGCGGCAGCTTCCTGGTGGCCAACGGCCAGCTTGCGGCCGAAGGCGGGCTGAAGACCCGGAGCCAGGCGTCTCAGAAACAGGAAGCCGCATCACGGCAGCCAGCCGCTGCCGGGCGCTCCGGAAGATCGGCCCTGATGGCGCAAACCCAGTCCTCCACGGGAAAGGTTCCATAACGCCATGCGCCGCTTACTCAGTTTTCGCGACTTTGACTGGGCGCTGCTGGGCATGGTGCTGGTGCTGTGCGTCGTCTCCGTGCTGGAGATTTACTCAACCACCGTGCACACCCGGTTTGCCAGCTTCGAGTCCAAGCAGATGATCTTCATCGCCGCCGGGCTGGTGGGCATGTTTGTGCTGGCCAAGGTTGACTACCACCGGCTGCTCGACTGGTCGCCGTGGATGTACGGGTTCTTTTTGCTGTCGCTGGTAGCGGTCAAGGCGGTGGGACACAAGGCGCTGGGAGCCAGGCGCTGGATCGCCGTGGGCCCCGTCCAGTTCCAGCCCTCGGAGTGGGTGAAGCTGGTGCTGGTGCTGGTGGTGGCGCGGTACTTCGCCAACCTGGGCGGGCGCAACCTGACCTGGAAGGAGATCTTCAAGGCGTTCACGCTGGTGGGCGCGCCGATGGCGCTGGTGCTCATCCAGCCCGACCTGGGCACCACGCTCACCTACGCGCCGATCCTGGTGGCGGGATTGTTCCTGGGCGGCATCAGCTTCCGCCAGGCGGCGATTCTCATCGTGTGCGGAACGGCGCTGATTGCCGGCGTCTGGTCGAGCGGGAAGGTGCTCAAGCCTTATCAAAAGGCGAGGCTTACCAGCTTTATCAACCCGGACAACGACCCCCGCGGCTCGGGCTACCAGATTCGCCAGTCGCTGATCGCCGTGGGCGACGGCGGCATCTGGGGCAAGGGGCAGTCCAAGGGCAGCCAGACGCAGGGGTACTTTTTGCCTATCCCCTATACGGACTTCATCTTTGCCGCGTTCAGCGAAGAGCACGGCTTTGTGGGCGCAGTTTTCGTGCTGCTGCTATACTTTTTCATATTGATGCGTTTGATACAGAACGCTCAAACAGCCGCAGACCTGCCCGGCTCCCTCATTATCATGGGAATCGTGGCTGTGTTGACCTTCCAGATTGCGGTCAACGTGGGCATGGTCATCGGGTTTATGCCAGTCACCGGAATCCCTTTACCGTTAATGAGTTATGGTGGATCGTCGGTGTTGTTCGCGTTTCTGGCGCTGGGCGTGGCCATGAATGTCCGCATGCGCCGTTTCGTTAACTGAAGCGTCTTGGGACGCGGTTGCAAGGCAAGTTCCCCTTTTGCGCCGCCCGGAGGGTTCCGGGGCCGCAAAAGAACATTTTCAGAATTTACGCCGGCCAGGTTCAGGTGGATCGCGCCCGGCAGGATTGAGCACATGAGCACGCAGAGACGGGAAAACCGGTCTTTCGAGCAGCCGCGACGCGCCGCCGGGGACCGAACGGCCTCGCCACCCCAGGCAGGTTGGCCACAACTCTCTGCATACGGATCGCAGTACCCCCAGGCTTGTTCGTCTCGCGCTTCCAGTTTTTCGCCGTGGGCCAGCCCACCGCTCGGAAGTCGCAGCAGCAGGGCAGTCGGGTCGTCCTATCCGCCCATCGCCTCACCTTCCGGTCTTTCGCGTCTCCACCCAGCTTTGCCGCAGGCACCGGCAGCCATGAGCTGCCGGACGGAAAGGTACGATGGCAAAGGAAATTTGCATTTCCAGCACGCCGCATGAGACGCGGCTTGCGATTCTTGAAGACGATCAGCTCGCGGAAATCTACTACGAACGCGAAAACGAGTACACCCTTGCGGGCTCCATCTATAACGGCCGGGTTACACGCGTGCTGCCGGGCATGCAGTCGGCTTTTGTGGACCTTGGACTGGAGCGCGACGCATTTCTTTACGTAACCGACTTTGTCGAGCTCGAAGACCAAGAAGACACGGACGAAATCGAGCGGGCTGCTGCGACCGGGGCGAACCTGGCTCCGCGCGAGGTGCGTCACAACGGCGATGCCGAGCCGACCACGCGCGGCGGACGACCCAGCCGCCCAGACCGTCAGGATCGCCAGCGCGAGCGCCGCTCCAGCGACGAAGCCATGCCGGAATCGGAAAGCGCCGCAGCCGCCGAACCGGCCCCTGCTGCCGAGCCTGCAGAGGCTGACCAGGAGACGGCTGGCGCCGCGGGAGCAAAACGCTGGCGCGGACGGCGGCATCGCCGGGGCCGCGGACGCGACGCGCACCCCACGATGGAAGCGGCCGGGGCTCCGGCAGACGAGCCGGTGGCAGAAGCCAAGGCGGAGGCCGAGCTCGCCGAGGAGATGCAGGCTGCGGAGCCGTATACGCCGGCCTCTGCGCATCGCGCAGCCGCGGCTCCTGGAGCGTTCCTGCTTCCCGGCGAATCGCTCTCGAAATATGGTGGCACGGCAGCGGACGAAGCCCGGAAAACAGCAAGTGAAACGGCAGCTCCGCCGCGCCCGGCTTATACTTCGAAGCCGTCCACGCTGATTGAGGCTCCCATTGAGTGGGACGGCAGCGGGCTCCTGCCCGGTGAGTCCCTGGCGCGCCATCGCGACCGCCAGACTGGGGCGGCCGAGACTGCCGGCAACGGCGGCTCTGACGTGCTATGGGAGTCGCACGCGGGTCCGGGAGAAGCTAGCGGCGCGCAGAGCGGGCTCCTCGATGAGGGGCTTGAGGACGGGCTTCTCGAGGAAGAGCTCGCCATTCCGGCCGAGGAGTCGGCGCCGCCGGCTTTGCATGAGATTGAAACTGCGCCGGGCGCACCGGCGCCGGTGGAGGAAAACACGGCAGCTGCGGCGATCCTGGCGCCGCGCCCGGAAGAGGAGCCGTTTGCCGACGAAGAGGTTTTTGAAGAGGAACTGCTGTCGGGCCATGGCGCTGCGGGATACGAGCTATCGGCGCCGGCTGAAGACGAGCCGGAGACCGATGCTTCGGCTTCGCACCGCATCGATCCTGCCCCACCTTCCGGATTCCGGCTGTTCGGATTCGGCGGCAAGAAGAAGGCCGGGGAAGAACACGCGCCGGCTGCGGAAGCTCCGCAGACTCCACCGGCAAGCGCAACTGCGGTTTCCAGTTACGCTCCCGGCAAAGGATTGATCGAGGAAGAAGTCATCGAGGGCGATGAGTTCGAGGCCGTTCCGCATCGGCGTGGCGCGGAGGAGCACGACCTGGACGACTACGAGGAAGAGACGCTGCGCGCGCAGATTCGCTCCGGCGAACTGGGCGAGATGTTGCAGGAAGCGCACCTCGATCACAAGATCCAGTTGGACTTCGAGGGCGGCAACGGCGACGAGGAAGAGGGATTCGACATTGAGGAAGCCGGCGAAGAGGAGCCGGCCGAGGCGCAGGCTGCGGCGCCCGGCCAACCGCGCCGCGACCGCAATGGACGCGGCCGCCACGTCCGCGGCGACCGGCGTGGCGACCGCCGCGGACCTTCGCGCCGCTCCATGCAAGCCACCGACCTGCCGGTGATCAGCGATCTGCTGAAGCCGGGCCAGGAGATCCTGGTGCAGATTGCCAAGGAGCCCATCGCCAAGAAGGGTGCGCGCATCACCAGCCACATCGCGCTGCCGGGCCGGTTCCTGGTCTTCATGCCCACGGTGACGCACGTGGGCGTGAGCCGCAAGATTGCATCGGACGAGGAGCGCCACCGGCTGAAGCGGATTCTGACCAACGAGCGCGGCGAGTCCTCGGGCGGATTCATTGTGCGCACGGCGGCTGAGGGGGCATCGGAAGACGAGCTGCGCGCCGACCTGCGCTTCCTGATGAACCTGTGGAACGACATCAAGCAGCGCTCGGAGTCGTCCAAGTCGCCGGCGCTGATCTATCACGATCTCTCGCTCATCGAGCGCATCCTGCGCGACCAGGTGAGCGCCAACTTCTCCAACATCTGGGTCGACTCTGAGGCCGACTACGAGCGCATCGTGCGCTTCCTCAACCGCTTCTCGCCCTCGCTGGTGCGGCGCGTCAAGCTGTACACCAAGGAGACGCCGCTGTTCGAGCACTTCGGTATCCAGGACGAGATTTCCAAGGCTCTGCGCTCGAAGGTGTGGCTCAAGAGCGGTGGATCGATCGTGATCAACCAGACCGAGGCGCTGGTGGCCATCGACATCAACACCGGCAAGTACGTGGGCAAGTCGGCGCGGCTCGAAGACACGATCCTGAAGACCAATCTCGACGCGGTGCCGGAGATTGTGCGCCAGATTCGCCTGCGCGACCTGGGCGGCATCATCGTCATCGACTTCATCGACATGGACGAGCGCAAGAACCGCTTCAAGGTGATGGCCGCGCTCGAAGAGGCGCTGAAGAGCGACCGCGCACCGACCAAGGTTCTGCAGTTTAACGACTTTGGCCTGGTGGCGATTACGCGCAAGCGCGTGAAGCAGTCCCTGGAGCGCACGCTGAGTGTCCCCTGCCCCACCTGCCAAGCGACCGGCATGGTGAAGAGCCCGACCACGGTGTGCAACGAGATTTACATCGAGCTGCGCAAGATGCGCCGGCACTTCGAGGGCGCGGACGTGATGATCCGCGTGCACCCGGAGACAGTGAAGATTCTCAAGGCCAACAATGCGCGCTGGCTGAACGAATTTGAAGAGCTGATCGGCAAGAACGTTCTGCTCAAGAGCGATCCCACGCTGCACCCGGAGCAGTTCGATATTCAGGGCTGAAGGGGTCTCACAGCTTGCAAATCCTCCAGGGCCGAACCAGCGTGTCCGGCCCTGGCATTTTGCATGCTTTATTCCGCGCAACGATCAAGCCAATCCTCTCTGCGAAAATAGCTCCCCCTTGCAACCTATTGCCAGATTTCGTGTCTAACTCAAGTACCGGGAGGGTAATTCCCGGATGCACTTAAGACAATTCGATACTTGAGGTTCAGACATGTCATTCCCCTGCTGGATATCGCCGCTGCGGCGTGTCAGTGTCCTTGGGGCTGCGGCTTTTCTCGCCGCTTCTCTGGCGAGTGCGCAGTCCAATGTGGCTCTCAACCAGTCTGGCGCACCGGCCCTGTCACCCGGCGAGTCGAGCTCGCTGCAGGTTGCCGACAGCATGGCCCCGGCCAATCCGTTTGCCGAGCCAGCCGAACCGGCGGCAGGAGGAGGCGGCAGCGCAGCCGCCGGTCAGCAGTACGGCGGCGGAGGCCTGTGGAGCAAGGCCAAGAGCAACTTTGCCTTTGAGGCCGGCGGCGGCTTCAGCGCGCCGCAGAGCAACTCGATTACCTTCGGTGGCAACTTCACCGTGGGCGGCGGCGTGAATCTCAACAAACACCTAGCAGTGCTGGCCGAGTACCAGTTCATCGACGACAAGCTGCCGGGCGGGTTGATTGCCGAAGCAGATGCGCAGGGTGGCCATGCCCACATCTGGTCGTTCACGCTGGATCCAGTGATCGACCTGTTCCCCAAGGCCACGAACGACATTTACATCACCGGTGGCGGTGGCTTCTATCGCAAGGTGACCAGCTTTACCGATCCTGAAGAAGAGGAGGTTTGCTATTACTTCTGTGAAGTCTACGAACAGAACGTAGTCGTCGCCCACTTCTCTTCCAATCAGGGTGGATGGAATATTGGCGCAGGTTATCAGCACCGCCTGGGCGGCATGTATGGTGACAGCAAAACGAAGCTGTTTGTCGAAGCTCGCTTTCTGGATGTACTGAGCCCGGCAGTCACCGGCCTCAGTCCCAACGGCTCGGGCCTTATCACTACCGTTCAGGCTGATACGAAGATAATTCCGGTAACAGTAGGTGTCCGCTTTTAATTGAATTCCTCACATGCGACCCCTCTCTGTGCGCAGCACAACGCGCAGAGAGGGGCGTAGCATTTTTGCGGATTTATAAGATACCCAGTATTTGAAGCCTTACGAGTCCCCCCGCCAGGACGCCGAGCGGAGCGGCGGCCACCAGAGCAAGCTGATACCAGATAGGCTGCCTGCCGCGCGACTGCAGCGCGCTGAGCGCGGCAAGCACCAGCACGATGATTCCCAGCACCAGCACGTGATAGAGCGGATTGCCGTCAGCCACGATTGCCGTGACGTATCCGCCCGCAGCCGCCGCCAGAAACGAGCAGCCAAGATTCACAACCACATAGCCTGGGCCCGGCCTGCCCGGCTCGCCCGCCCAACCGGGCGTGAAGCGCCTGAGCACAGCGGTTGCGGCGGCCACCAGCACGATCATGGTGACGAATCCGGTAAGCAGCGCCAGAAAGGCGCGCAGGGTCACCATGGCTTTCGTTCGTCCTCGGATTGCGAGCCGACTTCGCCGCGCTCGATGCGCTCAAGGAATGCGCGCGCAAGGCGGCGCTCGCCGGGGTGGCACTCGCCGTGCATCGAGCAGAGATCGAGGAACTCGTCGCAGAGCGCGTTGCGCTCGTCCTGCTGCGCGAAGACAGCCTGCAGCGCAATGGCGAGCTGGCGCAGCCGCGCAGCCGCGGGCCAGGACTGCCCTTCTTCCTGATCGATGGATTCGGAGAACAGGCCATTCCGGCCGCGGGCGCACTCGTCGAGACACGCGAGCAACTGCTCGCTGAAGGCGCGGCTGAGGGCGTCAAGCTGGCCGGGACCGATTTGATCGCGGGGGTCCATCGTATCAACCTCAACCATCCGATTGATTGTCGCTTCGATTTGATTGTCGCTCATCTTGCGCGCATGGCCGCTTCCACTTCGTCGGCCGTGTGCGGCAGGGCCGCGTCGAGGTCGATGAGCTTGCCGTCCTGGCCGACCAGAAAATCGCACTCGATGCGCACGCCGATCTTTTCTTCAGGAATATAGATGCCGGGCTCGATGGTGAAGACCATGCCGGGCTTGAGCACGGCCGGATACTCGGCGGGATCGTGCACGTCGATGCCAATCATGTGGCCGAGGCCGTGCAGCCAGTATTTGCCGAGCGGCTGGCCGTGCAGGTCTTTGCCGTGGGTGTTGATGTAGTTGTAGGCGGCGGTGTCGAGCGAGTTGGGATCCTGGCGGTCGCGGTCGTTGATGGTGGATTTGCCGGCGACGAAGGCGTCGATGGCCGCCTGCTGTGCGCCGAGGACGATGTTGTAGATCTCGCGCTGGCGCGGGGTGAAGCGGCCGTTGACGGGCACGGTGCGGGTGATGTCAGAGGCGTACATCGAGTACTCGCAGGCGGCGTCGACGAGCAGCAGGTCGCCGTCCTGCAGGGTGCGGTCGTTGGCCGAATAATGCAGCACGGTGGAGTTGATGCCGGAGCCAACGATGGGCGCATAGCTGGGCCGCTCGCAGCCGTGCTCCATCCACGCGGCGGTCATGAGGCCGGCGATGGCGCGCTCGGTCATGCCCGGCTTGACGGCGTGCATCATGGCCAACTGCGCGGCGATGGATGCGGCGGAGGCTTTCTTGAGCAGATCGATCTCGCCGGGGTCTTTTTCGACGCGAAGCTGGGCGGTGAGGTCGGTCACGTCGCGGCCCTGCGGGATGGCGTCCGTGCCGAGCATGGTTGCGGTGAATGCGAGCAGTGGCCTGGACTGCGGCGCGAGCGGCTGCACCCAGAGATTGTCGAGCAGCCGCCGGTCGGCGCCGATAAGCTTGTTCAACTCGGCAGGCAGCTCGGTCATGGGCTCAACGGCGTCTACGCCCGCGATCTCTGCGGCGTTGGGCGTGGCCGCGTCGAGCTTGACGCCGGTGTACTTTTCCATGCGCAGGTTGCGCGTGGGCAGAAAGAGGACTTCGCGATAGGCGCGCGGTGATGCGGCCTCAGGCGCGTCGCCCACGATCATCAGCGCTGCGCCGGGCTCGGTCCAGCCGGTGAGGTAGTAGAAGTCGGAGTCCTGGCGATAGGGCATGAAGTCGAGCAGCGGCTCCTCCGCCGCAAAGAGCACGGCGACGCCTCCGCGCAGCCGCTGGCCCAGCGCGGCGCGGCGGGTATGGTAGACGTCGGCGGACTGCTTTTCGAGCGCGTGGAGTGAGGGCATCGGCGCGAGCGCAGTAAGCATGGCAACCGACAACGAGAGGAAAAATTTCATTCCGCCATTGTCGTTCTTCGGGGCGCAGTAAGCAAAGTGGTGAGCAAAATTGAATTGCTTTTCCCCGGCTGGACGCATTTCTACTTGTCCTCTGCGAAGGGCAGAAATGGCTCGCCGATCCAGAAGCGGTTGTTGATGCGCGTCAGCGCGCCTGGCTGGCGGTGGATGAGCCGGGCGCAGGCTTCCTGCCAGGGGCCAACGGAACGGAACGACGCTGGAATGTGACGATAGATATGCGGCAGACGGCGTGTGGCAACCTCGGCTGCATGCTGGTCTGCCATGCCGAACTCCGGGAAAAATCCGGTGCGGAGCGGTGCGGGCAGCCAGGCAGCGGTGAGCGCGCGAAACCATGCGGGCGGGCGCAGCCAGGAGCCTGCGCCGGCCATGAGTCTGGCTGCGTAGTCGCGCGCGGCGCCGGTCACGGCCAGTTCGTTGGAGGCGTGCATCTGGCGGTTGTATTCGGCGAAGGCAGCCCAGTCTGCGGGCAGCGCTGAAGCAGGAATGCCGAAGAGCGCGGCGAAGGCGCGGCTTTCTGCGTAGTACTGCTCGCACTCGGTGCCGGTGAGCGGGCCGACGGCGCACTCGTAGCCCATGACGGCGCTCTCGACCAGCGTGGCGTAGACCCAGCGCAGCGCGCCGATCTCGTTGGCTTGGTAACGCGTACCGCGCGGCCAGCGGCCGGCAGGTTCCCTGAGATCGCCGCGGATGCGCGTGTGCAGCTCGTGCAAAAAACGGGCGGCGGCCGTGGCCTGGCCGAGCGATCCGAAGACCATGGTAAAGACGATGCGGAAGGTGTTATGAAAGCGGGCAATGGGCTGGTGGAGGACGCTGGAGTGGTCAGCGAGCGCGGCCATCACCCAGGGATGCGCGAGTTGAAGCAGAGCTGCGCGGCCCGCGCCCAGAAAAACGGCGGACTCGCGGTTGACGCGCCAAGTGATGGAGCCGGGACCGAAGAGGCCGGCGTTGGGATCGGAGACGGTTGCGGCGATGGAGGCGAGGAGGGATTCCATGTCGGTGGGCGAAACGTAAACCGGCCGATCCGCGCTCAGAGGCATATCTACTCTGTTAGACCGGCGGCGTGGATTCGTGCAAGCTCTGCTGCTTGAGAATCTTCTTGCTTTTGTTGGCAGCACACTGCCAGCCGGTTGAATTTCCTTGCATTTCGCAGTATTCTAAAGATGCAGACGAGTTTGTCCGCCGGACTTTCACCGCGTGCGCACCGGCTGGCGGAGAGATGAGTGGGCTCATAGCCCACTTTTTATTTGCGGCAATTTTTTGGGCCCGGTAAAGGCTGGCAATCGAGCCTGAAACGGGTCCTGAAACGAGTTGCGGGGACGCCGCGCAGGAATGGATGGCAGTGAGGCTGGACGTAATCCGATCGGCGGCGGAGCGGGTGGCCGCTTCGCATGGGCTGGATGTGGTGGACGTGGAGTTCACCGGCCCGGCCAGGGACAGGACGCTGCGGGTTTTCCTCGAGAAAAATGCCGAGGGTCGCGCCCGGCTGAAGGAGGAACTGGCCAGCAGAGCCAAGGGTCTCGAGAGGCTGCCGGAACGGCTGGTCGAGGGCGGGTTGAGCGTGGAGCAGTTGTCGGGCGTGACCCACGAGGATTGTACAGCTTTCAGCCGCGATTTTGGGGTGCTGCTGGACGTGGAGGACCTGGTTCCCGGCGAGGGGTACACGCTGGAGGCCAGTTCTCCGGGGCTGGACCGCAAGCTGAGCCGGCGGGAGGATTTCGAGCGGTTCAAAGGATGCCTGGTCAAGGTACAGACCTTTGAGCCGATCCGCAACAACCGGCACTGGCAGGGGCGGCTGACGGCGGCTGACGGAGACACCATCGCAATCGACCTTGCCGCGGTGCGGCAGAACAGCAAGAGCCGGAAGACCGGCGTAAGCCAGGTGGAGATCGCCTTGGGAAATATCGAAAAGGCGCAACTGGTGCCGGAGATTTGAAAAGACAGGGAATAGGGGCCAGGGAATAGGGAATAAGGGATCAGTAAAACGGCAGTTGCATTGCAGGGATTCTTTCTATTCCCTGCTCCCTATTCCCTGTACTTCAACACATTCGCGAAGAAGAGAGTTATCGACAGTATGGCCACCAGCGCTTTGTATCAGAGCATCGAGATCCTGAGCCAGGAAAAAGGCATCGACCCCGGCATTGTTGTGGGCGCGGTTGAGGAAGCCATTGCCCTGGCCACGCGCAAGTTTTACAAGACCCAGGAAAACATGCGCGGGGAACTGAACAAGGAGACCGGTGAGATTACGGCCTATGTCTACAAGACGGTCGTGGCCGACGAGGACGAGATCGAGGACCCGGTGAACCAGATCACGCTGGCCGAAGCAAGCGAGCTGGCTCCCGGCGTGGAGGTGGGCAGCGAGATTCGCATGTATCGCGACACCAGCCCGCTGGGCCGCATTGCCGCGCAACTGGCCAAGCAGATCATCTTCCAGAAGGTGCGCGAGGCCGAGCGCGATACGGTCTTCCAGGAGTATGCGCACCGCGAAAAGGAAGTGCTGACGGCGACGGTGAAGCGCGTCGAAGGCCAGGACATCATCTTCGACCTGGGCAAGGCCGAAGCGCGCTGCCCCAAACGCGAGCAGTCGCGGCTGGAGCAGTTCAGCGTGGGTGAGCGGGTGCGCGTGGTGCTGTTGAAGGTGGACCGCGCGGCCAAGGGACCGCAGGTGATCGTGAGCCGCGCCGCGCCGGAGCTGGTGCAGAATCTCTTTCAGTCCGAGGTTCCGGAGATTTATGACAACACGGTGGTGATCCGCGCCATTGCGCGCGAGGCCGGCGAGCGCACGAAGATTGCCGTGCAGAGCCGCGACAAGGACGTGGACCCGGTAGGCGCGTGCGTGGGCATGAAGGGCATGCGCGTGCAGTCGATCATCCGCGAGCTGCGCGGCGAGAAGATCGACATCATCGAGTTCAGCGAAGAGATCACCACCTTTGCCGAGAAGGCCCTGCAGCCGGCCAAGGTGAGCCGCGTTTCCATCACCGATCTCGGCGAAAAGCAGCTTGAAGTGATCGTGGACGACACGCAGCTTTCGCTGGCCATCGGCAAGAAGGGCCAGAACGTGCGCCTGGCGGCCAAGCTGCTGGGCTGGAAGATCGACATCAAGAGCGAAGAGGAGAAGCGGCAGGAGGTCGAGCAGCAGATGCAGGCCCTGGCCGGCGGACCCACGACGCCGATCGAGCAGGTCAGCGAGCTGGGCGAGACGATCATCCAGAAGCTGGTAGCCGCGGGCATTACCACCGTGGAGGCGCTGGCCGATATGACGCCGGAGCAGCTCGAAGAGATTCCGGGCATCGGTGAAAAGACGCTCGAAAAGATCTCGGTGGCCGTGCGCCACTACTTCGGCCACTTTGAAGAGGGCGAAGCAGCGGAAAAGCCCGAGGGTGAAGCGGAAGTGCTGACTGCGCCGGCAGCCGTGGGCACGGCCGAAGCCGAGCTTGAAAACGCGGCCGAGGTGCTGGAAGAGACAGAGAGCGCGAGCGCGGAGCAGGCTGAAAAAAAGCTGGACGCTGCGAGCAAAAGCAGCGTGGCCCTGGCTGAAGAACTCGCGGAAGAACAGGGCGTCACGGCTGAGGAGCAGGCGATTGAGAATGTATCGCCCGCGGACGCAGAGGAATCGGAAGACGAGGGCGGCGCGTAAGATGCGCGCGACCTGGACAAGCTGTACGCAACCTAACGCAAGACCAAAAAGCGGCCATTGCCACGGAGTAGCTATGAGCGACTGAGGGGCGGTTTGGCGGCGCGTTGAAAAGAGGCGGATGAGCAAGGTTCGAATCAACGATCTCGCACGCGAGATGGAAGTCAAGAGCCGTCAGATTCTTGACGTGCTGGCGGAGCTTGGCCTGGACGCCGGCAAGACGCACTCGAGCTCTCTCGAAGCCGAGGAAGCAGACAAGGTGCGCGCGCATTTTGCGCGCACAGACCGGCCAGCCGCGCAGGCAAGCAGCGCATCCTCGCGCACGCAGCAGACGATTACCCCGAAGATCGACCTGTCGCACATCTCCAAGCCTGGCGATGTGATGAAGGCGATCCTGGCCAAGAAGAAAGAGGCGGAAGAGGAGGCGCGGCACGCTCACGCGCCGGCCAAGCCCGCCGTGGCCACGCCGCCAGTCAAGCCGGCTGCTCCCGCAGCCACTGCGCCGGCCCCGGCCGCGCGTCCTGAGCCGCGCCGGATTGTTCCGCAGCCGCGGTCTGCGCCGCCCATTGTGGCTGCGCCGCCGGCCAAGCCGGCCGCTCCCGCCATCGCTTCGCGTCCGCCGGCTGGACCGGTGATTGCCAAGGCTCCGGTCGTCGCGACAGCTCCCCCGCGGCCGGTCGTTGTGGTCTCATCGCCTGCGGGCACGGTAGCCAAGCCGGCCGCGCGCGAGGAACAGCCGCGCACGGCGGAAAAGCCGGTCGTCGCGGTCAAGCCTCCGGCTCCCGCGGCTCCGGTTGTGGAGCGTCCTGCGGTTGCGCCGGCTCCGGCTGTGCTGCCTGTGGCAGAAGCTCCGGCCCCGCTGGCGGTTGCGCCGGCCAGCGTGGAAGCAGCTTCCGCTGCGGCTGCGCCGGTGGTACAGCCTGCGGTAGAAGCAGCGACTCCGGCAGTCAGCTCCGCGGCAGAGCCTGCGCTGGCTGCGACTCCGGCTCCTCAACCTGCGGCGGCGCCTGCGACTCCGGCTCGCCGCATGGTGATGCCGCAGACCGGCCCACGGCCTGTGTACAAGGCAACCGTTGTGCCGCCCACGGCTCCAGCGGCTGCGTCCGGCACCGGAATCCAGCGCGGCAAACCAATCTTCGATCGCCGGCCTGCCGGCGGTCCCGGAGGATTCAGCGGACCACGTCCCAGTGGTCCCGGAGCGCCGAGCCAGTTCCAGGGCGGTCCGCGGCCCAAGCATCCAACACGCATAGCGCCGGGGAGCTTTGCTCCGGGTGGCGCACCGGGCGGACGGCCTGGGTTTGGACCGCGTCCCGGATTTGGCGGACCGCGCCCTGGCGGCGGGTTTGGCGGACCACGTCCTGGCGGACCGGGTGCGATTCCACCTCCGGGCGAGGCTCCGCGCGCGCAGCGCACCGCGTCGCGCGGACGCGGGCGCGGGCAGCAGCAGTATCCCAAGACCAAGGAAGGCCCGATGAAGGGCTTTGTGCCGCCGCCACGCTATGCGGGACCACAGTACGGCACCGGGCCTCTTCCCATCACGCGCGAGATCACGGTCACAGAAGGCATCAGCGTGAAAGATCTGGCCGAGAAACTGGAAGTGCGCGCCAAGGACCTGATTGCGACCCTGCTGATGAGCGGCGTCTTCGTCACCGTGAACCAGTCGCTCGACGCGGAGATGGTGAAGGACGTAGCTGCCAAGTTCGGCGCGGCAGCAACCGTGATCAGCTACGAAGAGGAGCTGGAGAACCAGGCGCTCGAAGAAGTGCTCGAGGCCGAAAACTCCGACGAGCTGGAGGTTCCGCGCGCGCCCGTTGTCACTGTGATGGGCCACGTGGATCACGGCAAGACCTCGCTGCTGGACGCGATTCGCGAGACCGACGTGGCGGCCGGCGAAGCGGGCGGCATTACGCAGCACATCGGCGCCTACAAGGTGAAGTTTGCCAAGGAAGGCTCGCCGGCATCGGGGCGCGAGATCGTGTTCCTCGATACGCCGGGTCACGAGGCGTTCACCAGAATGCGCGCGCGCGGCGCCAAGGTGACGGACATCGTGGTCATCGTGGTGGCGGCCGACGACGGCGTGATGCCGCAGACGCTCGAAGCTATCGACCATGCCAAGGCTGCCGAAGTGCCGATCATCGTGGCGGTGAACAAGATCGACAAGCCGGAGGCGAATCCAGACCGCGTGAAGAAGCAGCTTGCTGATCGCGGACTGATTCCCGAGGAGTGGGCCGGCGGCGGCGAAGGCTCGACGGTGTTTGTCGAGGTTTCAGCCAAGAAGCATCTCAACCTCGATCTGCTGCTGGAGATGATCTGCCTTGTCTCCGACATCAAGGCACCCAAGGCCACGCCGGGACGCAAGGCGGTTGGCTCGGTGCTGGAAGCCAAGCTCGATCGTGGACGCGGCGCCGTGGCCACGGTGCTGGTGCAGGATGGAACGCTCAAGCTGAACGACAGCTACATTGTGGGCAACACCTTCGGCAAGGTGCGCGCCATGTTCGACGACCGCGGGCGCGCGCTTGAAGAAGCCGGACCATCGACGCCGGTGGAGGTGCTCGGTCTCGAATCGATGCCTGACTCGGGCGATACCTTCCTGGTGGTTGCCGATCGCGACAAGGCCAAGAGCATTGCGCAGTACCGCAAGATGAAGGAGCGCGAGGCGCAGCTTGCCAAGAGCTCGCGCGTTTCGCTCGAGGGGCTGGCGGAGCAGATTCGCCAGGCCGGCGTGAAAGACCTGCCGCTGATCATCAAGGGCGACGTGACCGGCTCGGTAGAAGTACTGGCCGACTCGCTGGTGAAGATGTCCACCGAGAAGGTGCGCATCAAGGTAATCCACTCGGGCGTAGGCTCGATCACCGAGAGCGATGTGCTGCTGGCGACGGCTTCCAACACCATCATTATCGGCTTCAACGTGCGGCCGGAGCGCAAAGCCGCGGAGCTGGCGCAACAGGAGAACGTGGAGATTCGCCTGCACTCGATCATCTACGAGCTGCAGGACGAGATTCGCCTGGCCATGATGGGTCTGCTGGAGCCGATGTTCAAAGAGAGCTACCTGGGCCGCGCGGAGGTGCTGAACATCTTCAAGATTCCGAAGGTGGGCACCATCGCCGGCTGCCGCGTGCAGGACGGCGTGATCCGGCGCGACGCCGAGGTGAAGGTGCTGCGCGACGGCGAGCAGATCTTCAAGGGCAAGATCGGCTCGCTCAAGCGGTTCAAGGACGACGCGCGCGAAGTGACCAACGGCATGGAGTGCGGCATCGGCATCGCCAACTTTGGCGATATCAAGGAAGGCGATCTGATCGAGGCCTTCTCGACGGAGAAGATTGCCGCCGACCTGGGCGCGCTGACTTCAGCCAAGGTGTAACTCTCGACCAGGAATAGAAAAATCCCGCGGCTCATTGTGAAGAGCGGGATTTTTTGTCTTGGACTGATGGCTTTGTATTGTTCGCGCGCGCTTCTGCCGGAGCTATAAGAATTCATTGCTCCTTGATGCATTTTTCCCGCTCGGCTTCTGCGCCGGGACTACAATCTTTCCATTCCTGCTCCAGGCGCCACTGCGCATCACGGGGTTGACCATGGAAGACAGCCACTCCTCGCACCATCCGCATAAGCCGCCGGCACCACCCACTCCACCATCACCACCCACTCCACACGACACGACGTACACGCTGGTGACCGAGCCCGACGATGGGCTGACAACTATCTATAACCTCATCGCGTTGGCGCAAAAGTCCATCGACATGACGATGTATGAGCTGACAGATGTGACGGTGACCGATGCGCTGGCCAAGGCGGCGGCGAACGGGCTGACGGTGCGCGTGATCCTGGATCAGAACAGCGAGAAGACGGCCAATACGCCCGCGTACAACTATCTCGAGCAGAACAAGGTAGCCGTGCACTGGGCCAATCCCGCCTATGCGGTGACTCACCAGAAGACCATCACGGTGGACCAGGCAACGTCGGCAATCCTGACGCTGAACCTGACGCCGAACTACTACGCGACCTCGCGGGATTTCGCAGTGATCACCAACAACGCTGCAGACGTAGCGGCGATCGAGACGACCTTCAGCGCCGACTTCACCGACGCCGCCATTACGCCGCCGATGGGCGACAACCTGGTGTGGAGTCCGACGAACTCGCTCAGCTCGCTCGAAGCACTGATCAACGGCGCAACGCAGTCGCTGCTGATTGCGCAGGAGGAGTTCTCCGAGAGCACGATCGAGTCAGCGCTGCTGGCGGCGCTCAAGCGCGGCGTGTCCGTAACGCTGGTGCAGGAAGATATCGAGAGCAAATACACGGCGACGCTGAACGCACTGAAGAGCGCAGGGGCGAAGATTGCTGTCTACACGTCGAACAAGGGTTACTACATTCATGCCAAGGCGGTGCTGGCCGACTACGGCACGGCCGGCGCGGAGCTGTTTCTTGGCTCGGAGAACTTCACAACTGCCTCACTGACGGAGAACCGCGAGCTGGGGCTGATCTTCTCTGACGCGGCGTGCATGACCGGCGTCTACACGGCGATTACGAAGGACTTCACGAACGGCACGCCGTTTTGAAACGGCGCCGCTGCGGACGATCGCAGCCTTTTCACGCGATGGATGCTCCGCTCCCGCATTACATCGGATAGCGATCGAGCGCGATGCACTGCCGCGCCACGCTGCGGCTGAGTGCGGCTGCGTCTGCGGGTGTGAAGCGCGCCAGGCGGCGCAGGATGGCAAGCTGCGTGCGCAGTGCGTCGCCTTCAGCGCAGGCTGCAAGCACGCGGCGGGCGGCGGGCTCGGCGAGGGCCATGGCATCTTCTGCGATGAGCCCGGTCATGGCGGCTGCCGCCTGCACCGAGCTGCGGCCAGCGGTGGCGAGCTTGCGCGCGCGCAGCAGCGAGGACTCGAGCGCGTAGACCTGGCTGATCAGGTCGGCCAGGTCGGCCATAATCTCCTGCTGCTCTTCGAGCGCGGTCATGTAACGCTGGCTGGCCACACCGGCGGCGAAGAGCACGATCTTGCGGACCGAGGCGAGCACGGCAGCCTCGCGCGCGAGCGGCGCGCCACCGTCACTGCCGGAGTCGAACGACGGCGGCTCGGTGACTTCGTCCATGATGCGCCGGATGGATGCCAGCAGCGGCAGCTTGCCGGCCATGGCCTGCTTGATGAGCCATCCGGTAATGAGGAGACGGTTGATCTCGTTGGTGCCTTCGAAGACGCGGTTGATGCGCGCGTCGCGATAGTAGCGCTCGGCGGGATACTCTTCGACGTAACCGTAGCCGCCCATGGTGGCCAGCAGCTCGTCGGAGACGTGGGAGAGCATCTCCGATCCATAAACCTTGAGGATAGAGCACTCGACGGCGTAGTCGCCGATGGCGCGTGGAACGTCAGCAGCAGCATCCGCCAGGCGGGCGTCGATCATGCCAGCAGTGCGGTAGGCCATGCTCTCGGCGGCGTAGAGCCGGGCCGCGCTGGACGAAATCTTTTGCCGGATCAGGCCCTTTTCCGCAATCGGAGCGCCGAAGGCGTGGCGCTCCTTGGCGTAGCGGATCATGTGCGCCAGCACATGACGCGCGCCGCCGATGCAGGCCACGCCAAGCTTGAGCCGGCCCACATTGAGGACGTTGAACGCGATGTGATGGCCCTTGCCAGGTTCGCCGAGAAGATTTTCCTTCGGCACCTTGCAGTCAGCGAGAATGAGCGGGCAGGTGGATGAGCCACGGATGCCGAGCTTGTGCTCTTCGGCACCAATGCTGAGGCCGGGTGCGCCGCGCTCGATGAGGAAGGCGGAGAACTTTTCGCCGTCGATTTTGGCGAAGACGGTGTAGAGGCCGGCTATGCCACAGTTGGTGATCCACTGCTTTTCGCCGTTGAGGATATAGTGGGCGCCGTCGGGCGAGAGCACGGCGCGGGTGCGGATGTTCATGGCGTCTGAGCCGGAGCTTGCCTCCGATAGACCATAGGCGGCGATCCACTCGCAGGTGGCCAGCCGGGGCAGGTAACGCTGTTTCTGCGCCTCAGTGCCGTACCAGACGAGCGGCAGCGTGCCAATGCCGACGTGCGCTCCGAAAGCGGTTGAGAAACTGGCGAGCACGGAGAGGTGGTCGGTGACCAGGGTGGAAGTGATTTCATCCATGCCCATGCCGCCGTATTCTTCAGGGATATCGACGGCGGTGAAACCAAGCGCGGCGGCTTTACGCAGAACCGACTCCATCGCGCCCGGCTCCTTGGCCTCAAGGATGTCCAGCGCGGGCAGAATCTCTTCGCGGCCGAAGCGCGCCGCCGTGGCTGCGATCTGGAGCTGTTCCTCGTTCACATCTTCAGGTGTGAAGATTGCGGCTGGGGTCCGGTCTTCGAGAAGAAAACTGCCGCCGGAAGGCGCAAGGACGGGGGATGCGGGGACTGTGGACATAAAAAGGAATCTTCTCCCACTGCGAGTCAAGGTACGCCAGCCGGAGTCCAGCGGGCAACCCGGCCGGTCAACCCCAATTAAATCACTGGCATGACGCAATGGATGGGTTCGCGTACAATTTTCCTAGCCCCATGGTGGAGGCGTGCCCTGCTCACTGCGCTTGTGACCTGTTTGAATTCCGTTCCCGCTCTGCTGGACGAACTGGCCGCGCTGCTGATCTTTGCGCCACAGAGCGGCTGGCGGCACTACCTGAAGATGCAGTACGCCGACCAAACATTCAAGGGGCTCTACCACTGGAACCTGTTCGACGCGCTGATGCTCATCCCATATTTCGCGGTGATGATCGTGCTGTCGATCTACGGCGTTCACCGTTACACGCTGTGCTACCAGTACTTCAAGCACCGGCGCAATTACAATCCCGATCCTCCGCGGCGCTTTGACGAGCTGCCCACGGTGACCGTACAACTGCCTATCTTCAACGAGCAGTTCGTGATCGACCGGCTGATCGAGGCGGTGTGCGCCATGGAGTACCCGCGGGAAAAGCTGGAGATCCAGGTACTGGACGACTCGACCGACGAGACACAGGAAGTGGCGGCCGGCATTGTGGAGCGCTACGCGGCGCTGGGACACCCGATCATCTGCATTCACCGCACCAACCGCCACGGCTTCAAGGCCGGGGCGCTGGACGCGGGGCTGAAAGTAGCCAAGGGCGAGTTCGTGGCCATCTTCGATGCGGATTTTGTGCCGCCATCGGACTGGCTGATGAAGGTGATTCACCACTTCGCGGAGCCGGAGATCGGCATGGTGCAGACGCGATGGACACACCTGAATCGCGACTACAGCATGCTGACCCAGATCGAGGCGATCCTGCTGGATGGGCACTTTGTGCTGGAGCACGGGGCGCGTTTCCGCTCAGGCGAGTTCTTCAACTTCAACGGCACGGCGGGCATGTGGCGGCGGCAGGCCATCTTTGACGGCGGCGGCTGGCAGCACGACACGCTCACCGAAGACACCGACCTGAGCTACCGCTCGCAGATGGCCGGCTGGAAGTTTAAGTATCTGCCCGACGTGGAGTGCCCGTCCGAGCTGCCCATCGAGATGACCGCGTTCAAGACGCAGCAGGCGCGCTGGGCCAAGGGACTCATCCAAACCAGCATCAAGGTGCTGCCGATGGTCTTCCGCTCGAACATCTCGCGGCAGAACAAGATTGAGGCGGTCTATCACCTGACGGCCAACATGAGCTATCCGCTGATGGTTATCATGTCGGCGTTGCTGATTCCGGCCATGATCTGCCGGTTTTACCAGGGATGGTTCCAGATGCTGCTTATCGACGTACCGCTGTTTACGGCGTCGAGCTTTTCCATCGCCGTGTTTTACGTGATGAGCCAGCGCGAGCTTTTTCCGAAGACGTGGAAGAAAACCTTCTATTACCTGCCGTTCCTGATGGCGCTGGGCATCGGGCTCACCGTGACCAACACCAAGGCGGTGATGGAAGCGCTGCTGGGCATCAAGAGCGCGTTTGTGCGCACGCCCAAGTATCGCGTGGCGGTGAAAGGCGAAAGGTCGCAGGCGGCGAAGTATCGCAAGCGGCTGAAGCTGGCTCCGTGGATCGAGCTGCTGCTGGGTTGCTACTTTGCCGCAGCCATCTACTACACGTTCACCAACAAGAACTACTTCACCGCGCCGTTCCTGATTCTCTTTGTCGTCGGCTACTGGTATACGGGACTGATGAGCCTGCTGCAAGGCCGCTTCGAGCGCTGGCGCTCGGGTAGAACGAATACCGAGGAGTCGAGCCCGAAGCCGTTCCCGGTGGGGGTGTAGGTGGTACCTCAATCGATCGTCTGGGACCCTGTCAAGGCACGCATCAACCGGGAAAAACACGGCATTGATTTCGAGGAAGCGGCAACGGTTTTTCGCAACCCCCTCTTGCTCGTCATCCCTGATTTGAGGCATTCTCAGGAGAAAGAGCGTTTGATTGCCCTCGGCAGATCAGTACGCCAGTTCCTGCTGGTCGTAGCACACACAGACGATGACCGGACAATCCGCATCATCAGCGCGCGCAAAGCGGAGCCACGGGCAAAGAGGCAATATGAGCAAAACATCTAAGCAACCCGTGAAAAAAAACGACGATATGCTACCGGAATACGATTTTTCCAACGCCGTTCGCGGCAAATATGCTAATCGCTTCCGACCCGACACAACCATGGTCACCCTCGCCCCTGACGTTGCCGCTGCCTTTCCTGACGCGGAAGCCGTGAATGAAGCCCTCCGCGTTCTCATCAAGGCCGCCCGCAAAACCACAAAAAAAGTGGCGTCAGCAGCGTAAGCCTGGAGAGACAACTCCTGCCACAAACCATTTGGGTGTCGAGCAGGACCGCCATTTACATTCCACGTTCGCCGTAAATTGAGTCCCGGTCCATCGCCGGATCGGAAAGCTGCGGTCCTGCCGGACGAACCTCTCTTGCCCGCTCCGCTACAATAGAACGAAGCGCCTGCCGACTCGATGATCAGAATCCATGCGTCCGCAGGCGCGTCAGACTATCATGCTGACTCAAAATTTACCGGAAGCCCTTACGTTTGACGACGTTCTGCTGGTGCCTGCGTACAGTGAAGTGGTGCCCGCGCTGGTGAGCACGCAGACACAACTGACCCGCGCAATTACGCTCAACACGCCGCTCATCTCCTCGGCCATGGATACGGTGACCGAGTCGCGCATGGCCATTGCCATGGCGCAGCAGGGCGGCATCGGCATCGTGCACCGCAATCTCACTATAACTGCGCAGGCGGGCGAGATCGACAAGGTCAAGCGGTCGGAGAGCGGGATGATCGTCGATCCGGTGACCATCGGGCCGGATCAACTGATCTCCGATGCGCTCGAGGTGATGCGGCGGTACAAGATCTCCGGCGTGCCGGTGACGCAGGGCAAGCGGCTGGTGGGCATTCTCACCAATCGCGACCTGCGCTTCGAAACCCGCACCGATATTCCCGTGGGCCAGGTGATGACCAGGGATAACCTGATCACCGTGCCGGTGGGCACCACGCTCGAAGAGGCCGAGCTGATCCTGCACAAGCACCGCGTGGAAAAACTGCTGGTGGTGAACGATCAGTACGAGCTCAAGGGGCTGATTACCGTTAAAGACATCCAGAAGAAGTTGAAATACCCGAACGCCAGCAAGGACAACCAGGGACGGCTGCGCGTGGGCGGGGCGATTGGGGCCACGGGAGATTTTCTGGAGCGCGCTGCCGAACTTGTCCGCGCGCGCGCAGACGTGCTGGCCATTGACTCGGCGCACGGGCATTCTTCGCGCGTGCTTGAAGCGGTGCGCGAAGTAAAGCAGCGTTTCCCCGGCGTGGCGCTGCTGGCCGGCAACGTGGCCACGTATGAGGGTGCGATGGCGCTGATCGACGCGGGCGCGGACGCCATCAAGGTGGGTATCGGGCCGGGATCGATCTGCACCACGCGCATGGTGACCGGCGCGGGCATGCCGCAGATTACGGCGATTGCCGAGGCGTACCGGGCGGCCCGCCAGCATGGGATTCCGGTGATTGCCGACGGCGGCATCAAGTACTCGGGCGAGATTACGAAGGCCATTGCGGCCGGCGCCAGCTCGGTGATGATCGGCTCGCTGTTTGCCGGCGTGGACGAGAGCCCCGGCGAGACGATTCTCTACCAGGGGCGCAGCTTCAAGACCTATCGCGGCATGGGCTCGCTGAGCGCGATGAGCCAGGGATCGGGCGAGCGCTACTTCCAGTCCAACACCGACCTGGCCGAGGCAGAAACGGCGGCGGAGGGCGTGGTGCAGCGGGAGCGTGCCAACCAGAACCGGCTGGCCAAGTTTGTTCCCGAGGGCATCGAGGGCCGCGTGCCGTATCGCGGGCCGCTCGAAGCGATGGTCTTCCAGCTCGTGGGCGGGCTGCGCTCAGGCATGGGCTACCTGGGCTGCGGAACGATCAAGGAATTGCAGGAGAGCGCGCAGTTTGTGCGCATCTCTGGCGCGGGCCTGCGCGAGAGCCACGTGCACGACGTCATCATCACCCGCGAGGCGCCCAACTACCATGTCGAGTAAGCAGAGAGGGTGGAGGTTCTGGTTCCGCGCCTGGCTGCCCGTGGTCATCGGAATCGTGGTGATCGCAATCGAGTCGACAACGTACCTCGGCTCCGACTACACCTCCGGCCCGCTGCGCCGGATCTATGAAACTCTCTTCGGCGTGGTGAGCGATGCGCGCTGGGAAACCATCCACCACGCCATCCGCAAATCGGGCCATTTTATTGGCTATGGGCTGCTGGGGCTCGCTTGGCTGCGCGCGTGGTGGATGACGCTGCCACGCGCGCGCTACCTGGTGGACGTCCTGCTGGCGCTTCTGGGCACGGCGCTCATCGCCTGCACCGATGAGTTCCATCAGTCCTTTCTGCCGAACCGCACTTCATCCGTGCGCGACGTGCTTCTTGACTGCTCCGGCGCGCTGGTGATGACCTGCATGGCCTATTGGATTCTCCGCAGGAAAGCGCCGGGACGCCTGAGGCGGGCCGCATAGCGCCATTGCCCTTCCGTACCCGCATGTTCTTCGGTCTTGAGAATGCTCAATCGAAAACGCTGCAGCTCAGGCGGCTTCTTCGCCGTCTTTGCCTTCGGCCTCGGCCTGCTCGTTCTGCTGCTTGAGCTGCTCTTCGAGCTCGGCGCGCTTCTTGGCCTTGATGTCGGCGCGCTTCTGGCGCTTCTCGTCGAGCTGCTTTTCGGCGCCCAGGAGCTCAATGAACGCCTTCTCCGCGCCGTCGCCCTGCTGGAAGCCGGTGCGCACGATGCGCAGATAGCCGCCCTGGCGGTCGCCGTAGCGTGGAGCCACGGTGTCAAAGAGCCGCTTGACGGCCTTGTCGGTCTGGAGGAAGCTGAGCGCCTGGCGGCGCGCGTGCAGATCGCCCCGCTTGCCCAGGGTAATCATCTTTTCCACGTGCGGACGGACGGCCTTGGCCTTGGCCACGGTGGTCTCCACGCGATCTTCCACGAGCACGGACGTGACCAGGTTGCGCAGAAGAGCGCGACGATGGCTGGTGTTGCGTCCGAGCTTGAATCCTGCATTACGATGGCGCATAACTAGAAACTCTCCAAAAAACAGCTTTCAGCTTCTAGCTCTCAGCTTCCAGCTCTTTCGTGCTCTATCTGAAAGCCGCGGACTAAGCCCGTCGGCACGATCGAGCTAGAAGCTAGAGGCTAAAAAAGCTAGAAGCTCGTCCTTAAAAGTTCTCCGTCTCGGTGGGCAGTTGCAGGTCCACCGAGTCGAGTGGCTCGTCCTCGTCGTCATAGCGGCCGTAGCTGGCGGCCAGCGCCGTTGCCGGCGGAATGCTGGTGGGACCAGGGACGGCGTTGCCCTGCTCGTCGATCTTCATGCCCAGCGAGAGGCCCATCTGCGCGAGAATTTCCTTGATCTCGTTCAGGCTCTTGCGGCCGAAGTTCTTGGTCTTGAGCATCTCGGCTTCAGTCTTCTGAACCAGCTCGCCGATGGTCTGGATGTTGGCGTTCTTGAGGCAGTTGTAGCTGCGGACCGAGAGCTCCAGCTCTTCGACGGAGCGGTTAAGATTGTCGTTGCGGAGCAGGATGCGGCCTTCTTCACCGCGGGCTTCGGCTTCTATCTCCTCCTCGAAGTTGATGAAGATGTTCATGTGGTCCTTGAGCAGCTTGGCGGCCACTCCCACGGCATCGGCGGGCAGAACGGCGCCGTTGGTCCACACTTCGAGGGTCAGCTTGTCGTAGTCGGTGATCTGGCCCAGGCGGGCGGCATCCACAACGTAGTTCACGCGGCGCACCGGCGAGTGGACCGAGTCGACGGGGATGAAGCCCAGGCCGAGATCGGCGTCGAAGTTCTTGTCGGCCGAGACGTAGCCGCGGCCGCGCTTGAGGCGCATCTCCATGTCCAGCTTGCCGCCTTCCGACAGCGTGGCCAGGTAGATGCTCTTGTCCAGAATCTCGACGTCGCCGTCGGCTTCAATCATGCCGGAGGTTACGACGCCGGGCTGGTCGGCGCGCAGGTAGAGCGCCTTGGGGCCTTCGCCCTGGAGCTTGAAGGGAACCTGCTTGAGGTTCAGGATGATGTCGGTCGCGTCCTCGACCACGCCGGTGATGGACTGGAACTCGTGCAGTACGCCCTCGATGCGGATGGCGGTGACGGCCGCGCCCTCAATGGAGCTGAGCAGCGTGCGGCGCAGGGCGTTGCCGATGGTGGTGCCGAAGCCACGCTCAAATGGCTGGGCGCTGAACTTGCCGTATGTGTCGGTGAGCGTCTCGGCATCGACTGCCAGGCGCTTCGGTTTCTGGAATCCTCTCCACAGCATATTCGTCTCTCGTTTCCCGCGCGGCGAGTGCGTCGCGATGCATTTTGCGGCGGCCGCGCAAGTTCTCCTTGGGTTGAAATGCAGCTTCCAGCTTCTAGCTTTCAGCCTCTAGCTCATCGCACCAGAATTGAACACATCAACTCAGCACGAAAAGCTAGAAGCCAGCGGCTAGCAGCTAGTGGCTGTTACTTCGAGTACAACTCGACGATCAACTGCTCATTGATGGGCATGTTGACGTCCTTGCGCTTGGGCAGCGTGAGAACACGGCCGGACAGGTTCTCGAAGTTGGCTTCGAGCCATGCCGGAACCGGGTTCTGCGCGGCGTACTGCGCAGCCTGCTCGACGATGGCCAGCTTCCTGGCGCTGTCGCGGATCGCGATCTCGTCGCCGGCATTCACCTGGTACGACGGGATGTTGACCTTTTTGCCGTTCACCGTGACGTGGCCGTGGCGCACAACCTGGCGGGCCTGGCGCCGCGAGATGGCAAAGCCGAGACGGAAAGCCACGTTGTCGAGACGGCGCTCAAGCTGCTGGATAAGCAGCTCGCCGGTGATGCCGGTGGAACGGCTGGCCTTCTCGTAGTACTCGCGGAACTGGCCCTCGAGGGTGAAATACATGCGCTTGGCCTTCTGCTTCTCATGCAGTTGCAGGCCGTAGCCGACGATCTTGGCCTTGCGGTCTTTGCCGTGCTGCCCCGGCGGAAAGTTGCGCTTCTCGATCGGGCAGCGATCGGATGTGCATTTGGCGCCCTTCAGAAAGAGCTTGGTGCCTTCGCGACGGCAAAGGCGACAGACTGCTCCGGTATAACGTGCCATTTCTTCTCCTGACTGCGGATGACGGCCGGTTTACGTCCGACACGGCGGACTTCGTCCCGGCCCATTTTTTAGCTTCTAGCTCCCAGCCTTCAGCTTCTAGCTTTTTGTGCTCCATCTGGAAGCCGACAGCGTGAACCGCCGGCACTTATGAGCTAGCCGCTAGAAGCTAGTGGCTAATAGCTGCCTTTAGACTCTCCGTCTCTTCGGCGGCCGGCAGCCGTTGTGCGGCACCGGGGTTACGTCGCGGATGGACTTCACTTCAATGCCGGCGGCGGCCAGAGCGCGGATGGCCGACTCGCGGCCCGATCCCGGACCGGCGACGCGGACATCGACGGTGCGAAGGCCGTGATCGCGGGCCATGCCGGCGGCGTTCGAGGCGGCCTGCTGGGCCGCGAAGGGTGTGCCCTTGCGCGAGCCGCGGAAGCCGAGCGAACCGGCGCTCTTCCAGCTCAGCGTGTTGCCCACCTGGTCAGTGATGGTGACGATGGTGTTGTTGAACGAGGCCTGAATGTGCGCAATGCCGTAAGGCACATTCTTGCGCTCGCGCTTCTTGAACTTCTTGTTCTTGCCGGCCTTTCCGGCTCCGCCCTGCTGTGGTTTCGCCATTAGGTCTTCGCCGTCGCTTTCTTCTTGCCTGCAATCGTGCCCTTGCGGGGTCCCTTGCGGGTGCGGGCGTTGGTGTGGGTCCGCTGGCCGCGCACGGGCAGCGAGCGCCGGTGACGCGTGCCGCGGTAGCTCTGAATGTCGATGAGGCGCTTGATGTGCATCGCGACGTCCTTGCGGAGATCGCCTTCGACATCACCTTCGTCCTCGATCACCTGGCGGATGCGGTTGACCTCTTCCTCGCCCAGGTCCTGGACCTTCTTGAACGCGTCGACGTTCGCCTTGTCCAGAATCTTGAGCGCGCGGGGATTGCCGATGCCAAAGATGTAAGTGAGCGCGATGCGTGCCTGCTTGTTGCGCGGCAGATCGACGCCAGCAATACGTGCCATCTGAATTCCTTTGCTGCTTGCGGGTTATGTGCCATCCGGCCTTAACCGGTTCGCACGGGTTACCAGGAAGACTTCCAGAGGTTCATCGCAAGCCTTGACTCCAGCTAACTAGCCTCTTGCCAGGAGTCAGAGATCAGAGATTAGGAATCAGTTTCATCGTGCTGCAATGCACCGCTTCAACCATTCCCTGTTCCCTATTCTCTGTTCCATGTTCCCCTACGCCGGAAACTTCCTCCTTACGCCAGTCTCTTATCCCTGGCGCTGTTTGTGCTTTGCGTTTTCGCAGATTACACGCACCACACCGCGGCGGGTGATGACCTTGCACTTGACGCAAATCTTCTTGACCGATGCCCGAACCTTCATGGCTGCCCCTTTTGAAAGCTTCCAGCCTCCAGCTTCTAGCTCATTGCGCCAACGTTGAGTACATCGACTCAGCGCAGACAAGCTAGCAGCTAGGAGCTAGCAGCTATTTATACCGGTACACGATGCGTCCGCGATTCAGGTCGTAGGGGCTCAGCTCCACCGCTACGCGGTCACCGGGCAGAATGCGGATAAAGTTCTTGCGCATTCTGCCGGAGACATGGGCCAGCACCTCGTGATTGGTCTCGAGTTTGACCTTGAACATGGCGTTCGGCAACGTTTCCACTACCGTCGCCATCACCTCAATCGCATCTTCCTTCGACAAACCGTGTCCATTTCCGCCGGCCGGCGCTCCCGCGCCGCCAGCCTTTGGACCGAGTATTTCTTACTCAGTCAAGATTCTCGCCCCGGTAGCGGTTACGGCTACCGTGTGCTCGAAGTGAGCACTCATGCTTCCATCCTTGGCCACCGCAGTCCAGCCGTCGTCGAGCACCTTCACGTCGGGCCCGCCGGCGTTGACCATGGGCTCGATGGCGATGACCATACCCGGCTTGAGCTTCATGCCGCGGCCCGCTTCGCCAAAGTTCGGCACCTGCGGGTCCTCGTGCATGTTCATGCCGATGCCATGGCCCACAAAATCGCGTACTACCGAAAAACCTTCGTTCTCGACCACCGTTTGCACCGCTGCGCCCACATCACCCAGCGTGGCGCCCGGCCGGACCGCCGCAATGCCGGCCTTGAGCGACTCCTCGGTGACCTTGAGCAGCCGCGCCGCCTTCGCGTCGATGGCGCCTACCGGAACCGTGATGGCCGCATCGCCATAGTAGCCGTCGACTACGACGCCGAAGTCCACCGAGACGATGTCACCTTCCTTGAGGACCCGCCGGGGCGAGGGGATGCCGTGGACCACCTCGCTGTTGACCGAAGTACAGAGCACACAGGGATAGCCGTGATAGCCCTTGAAGGCCGCTTTCACGCCCAGTTCGGCCAGCCGCGTCTCAGCGGCTTTTTCGAGATCGTAGGTCGTGGCGCCGGGCCTGACCCGGGCGCACACCAATTCAAGCACCTCGCGGACCACCTGACCGGCACGGCGCATCTTTTCGATCTCCTGCGAGGACTTCAATACAACAGCCACGAAACCAGCTTTCAGGGGTCAGTTGTCAGGGATCAGGGGTTAGTTCCATCCTGCCGCTGCTCACGGCTTCAACCGACTCTCCAGATCCCAATTATTTTCCAGTTGCCCTTTCAGACTTCAGGATCGTCGATACCGATCGTTCCGGCTACATCCAAACTGATCCCTGATCCTGTCCTTTACGCACAAACCCACCGTTTGGCTGCCCTTAACGGCGCAACCGCTCAACGGCGACGACAATTTCGGCCGCGATTTTATCGATCGGCCGGTCTCCATCCACTTCAGCGAATCGCCCCAAGGCCCGGTAGTGCTCCATCACAGGCGCGGTAAGAGCCTCGTAAGCGCGCATGCGCTCCTTGAAAACCACTTCCGTGTCATCGTCTCTCTGGATGAGAGCTGCGCCTTCTATATCGCAGAATCCTTCGACTTTAGGAGGATTCACGTAGACGTTATAGATGGTATGGCAGACAGGACAATTCCGGCGCCCGGTAATGCGGCGCAATAACTGATTATAGTTCACCTTGATGCTGACAGCAACCACCGGCAGCGCCTCGGGCTGGGCAGCCAGGCGGTCGTCGAGCCAGTCAGCCTGGCCGATGGTGCGCGGGAAACCATCCAGAATGTACCCGTTGATCGTGTCCGGCTTGAGCAGCCGGACGGCGACCATGTCGTTGACCAGGGTGTCAGGCACCAGCTCGCCGCGCCCGATAATTTCCTTGGCGATGCGGCCCAGGGGCGTGCCCTGGGCTACGTTGGCGCGGAGCAGGTCGCCGGTGGAAATCTGCGGAACCCCCCACAGCTTGATCAATTCCTTGGCCTGGGTGCCTTTACCGGCCCCCGGAGGACCCATCAAAAGAATCGGGCCGGGCGTGGTTTTCGAACCCACCGCCCGGCCGGCCGTCTGCACGGATGTTGCAATGGACGACATTACCAGGTTTTCCTTCCCCGAATACGGCCCGAGCGCGGGGAAAAGCCATCATAGTGCCGCATGATCAGCTGCGACTCGACCTGGTTGACGGTGTCCATCGCCACGCCCACGACGATCAGCAGCGACGTACCGCCAAAGTAAAAGTTCACGTTCATGCCGTGGATCATGAAGTTCGGCAGGTTCTCGAAGGCCCGGCCGATGAGCCAGATCTTGTCAAAACGGATGCCGGAGATCAGGAATGTGGGCACAAGCTGAACAACGACCAGATACAACGCCCCGACCAGCGTGATCCGGGTAAGGATGTCGTTGATGAAGTCCGAAGTGCGCTTGCCGGGACGGATTCCGGGAATGAACGAGCCCGATTTGCGGAAGTTGTCGGCAATGTCATCCGGCTTCATGACGATGGAAACGTAGAAGTAGGCGAAGAAGATGATGCCGAGCATGCTGAGGAACTCATACCAGGGATAACCGGGGGTGAGCGCCTGCATGATGGGCTGAAGGAACTTGGAGTTCTGCACCCAGTCCACCTGGCCGAAGAGCATGGGCGCCGAAAGGATGGAGCTGGCAAAGATGATCGGCATGACGCCGCCGGAGTTGACCTTGAGCGGCAGATGGCTCGACGAGCCGCCCATCATGCGCCGGCCCACGATGCGCCGCGCGCTCTGGATGGGGATGCGGCGCTCGGCGCGCTCCACGAAAACAATGAAAGCCACCACCACGGCCATGCCGGCGACGAGCAGCAGCACGACCAGGAAGCTCATGGAACCCCAGGCGTCGGTCTGGACCTTGTTGATGAGGTCGCCTACGCCGTTGGGCAGGCCGGCGACGATGCCGGCGAAGATGAGCAGGCTCATGCCGTTGCCGATGCCGCGGTCGGTGATCTGCTCGCCCAGCCACATGATGAAGGTGGTGCCGGCGGTCAGCGTCAGTACGGTCATCAGGCTGAAGCCGATGCCCGGGTGCAGCACCAGTCCCTGCCGGGTGAGAATGGCCGCGATGCCAATCGACTGCAGCACGCCCAGCACGACGGTCATATAGCGCGTCCACTGCGTGATCTTGCGCCGGCCGAGTTCCCCTTCCTTTTCAATGCGCCGCAGCGGCTCGTAAACGACGGTCAGGAGCTGAAAGATGATCGAAGCGGTGATGTAGGGCATGATGCCCAGCGCGAAGATGGTCATGCGGCGCAGGTTACCGCCGCCGAACAGGTCCATCAGGCCGAGCGCCGAGCCGTTCTGCGAGTTGAACAGCAGGGCCAACTGCGCGGTGTTGACGCCCGGCGTGGGGATGAATGCGCCCAGGCGGTAGACGGCCAGGATGCCCATGGTGAAGAGCACCCGCTTGCGCAGGTCAGGAATCCGGAAGATGTTGAGAAACTTCTCAATCATGATGATGTATCCGCTTCAGGCGACAGGCGCCATTTTTGAGCTTTTGCTCACTCCATCTTAGAGCATCTCCCGGTTGACGATCAGGGTACTGGAGCCGGGAAAGCCTGCCTGTGCGTGCCATCACACACGGGCGATTCAAGATGCGAGTGCCCAGGCTCCAGAACTGGAAACCTGGGCAACCCTGCTTATCTCACAAAAAGGCAACAACGATCAAGCGGCTGCCGGGACCCCGGCTACCACGGCCCTGCCGCCGGCCTTCTGGATCTTTTCGGCGGCGGACTTGGAGAACTTGTGCGCGTGGATGGTGACGGCCCTGGTCAGCTCGCCGGAACCGAGAATCTTGATGAGCGCCTTCTTGCTGGAGGCCAGGCCCAGCTTGCGGTAGTCGTCCAGGCCGATTTCGGCGACATCCAACTCGGCGATCCGGTCGAGGTTCACGATGGTGTACTCGGTGCGGAAGATGTTGGTGAAGCCGCGCTTGGGCAGACGGCGGTGCAGCGGCATCTGGCCGCCCTCGAAACCGCGCATCAGGCTGGAGCCGGAGCGCGATCCCTGACCTTTGTGGCCGCGGGTCGAGGTTTTGCCCATGCCGGAGCCCATGCCCCGGCCCACGCGCTTGCGCCCGGTGTTGGCCTTCCTGGGCGCGCGCAGATTTGAAAGATTCCTTGCCATATTCTCCTCGCTAGAACGCCGGCGGAGTAAGCACCGCCGACTCGCGTTGCGGACAGGGGTCAGAGATCAGGGGTCGGTTTCATCCTGCTGATACCAGCAGTTTCAACCTATTCCCTAGCCCCTAGTCTCCAGAATCCGAACCAGGTGCGGCACCGCCTTGACCATGCCGCGGATCGATTCAGTATCTTCGCGCTCGACGATCTGGTTGAGGCGCGTGAAGCCCAGGCCCTTGATCACCAGCTTGTGCCTGGTGGGCGTGGCGATGGCCGAGCGGTAGTACTGAATGCGAATTTTTTTGGAAGCCGCCATCAGAGTTCCTCCACCTGCTTGCCGCGGGTCGAAGCCACTTCAGCCCGGTCGCGCAACTGCACGAGGGCGTCAAAGGTAGCCTTGACCACGTTGTGCGGGTTGGGCGAGCCGATGCTCTTGGTAAGCACGTTCTGCACGCCGGCCGAGGTCATGACCGCGCGCACCGCGCCGCCGGCGATGACGCCGGTGCCTTCGGGAGCCGGCTTGAGCAGCACCTGGCCCGAGCCGAAGCGGCCCAGCACCTGGTGCGGGATCGAGGTCTCGGTCAGGTTGACCTTGACCAGATTCTTCTTGGCCGACTCGATTCCCTTGCGGATGGCCTGCGGAACTTCCTTGGCCTTGCCCGAACCGTAGCCCACCACGCCCGAAGCAGCGTCGCCCACCACCACCAGCGCGGCAAAGGACATGTTCTTGCCACCCTTGACCACCTTGGTGACGCGATTGATGGCTACCACCTGGTCCTTCAGGTTGTACTGGTTGGCGTCGAGTTTCTTCTTCACAGTCGTCATAATTTTCTCGTCCTGCTGAGCTTCTAGCCTCTAGCTCCTAGCTTCCAGCCAATCCCGCTCACGCGCAATTTGTTGTCTCAGCACAATGAGCTAGAGGCTGGAGGCTAGCAGCTAGTAGCTGCAGTTAAAATTCCAGTCCCGCTTCGCGCGCGGCATCGGCCAGGGCCTTGATGCGGCCGTGATAGAGGTAGCCGCCGCGGTCGAAGACCACCTGCCTGATGCCCCTGGCCACGGCCTTCTCGGCCACGGCCTTGCCGATCTCCCTGGCCGTCGCCACGTTGCCGCCGGTCTTGAGCTTCAACTGCAGCGACGAAGCTGCCGCCAGCGTCTCGCCCTTCTGGTCATCGACGACCTGGGCGTAGATGTGGTTCAGCGAGCGGTAGACGTTCAGGCGCGGCCGCTCGGCGGTGCCCGAAAGCCTCTCGCGGATGCGCGCATGGATGCGCTTGCGAATCTCGTTTCTCCTGGTCTGCGTAATCATCGGTTTCTCTCACCTATCAGCGGAGCCGCCCGGCGGCTTCGTTCGGATTTTTCCAGGTTTCAGGGGTCAGGAGTCAGTTTCATTCTGCGCTTACAAGCGGCTTCAACTATTCCCTAGTCCCTAACCCCTATTCCCTGATCTCTGCCTTACTTGGCGCCCGTCTTGCCGGCCTTCTTCTTCAGGCGCTCGTTGGTGTAGCGGATGCCCTTGTTCTTGTAGGGGTCCGGCTTGCGCAGCGCGCGCATATCGGCAGCCACCTGGCCCACCTTCTGGCGGTCGATGCCGCTCACCGTCAGGTGCGTCTGCTTGGGATCGATCGCCACCTCGATCCCGGTGGGCAGCGGGAACTCGATGGGGTGCGAGTAGCCCAGCGTAAACACCACCGTGCCCTTGCCCTTCATCTCGGCGCGGTAGCCGATGCCGACGATGTCCAGTTCCCTGGCCCAGCCCTGGGTGACGCCGTGCACGGCGTTGTGCACCAGCGCGCGGGTGAGGCCGTGCACGGCGGCATACCTGTCGCTCTCGCGCTCGACCAGCAGATGACCGTCAGAGGCCTTGAGCGTGATGCCCTCGGCCACCAGCGCCGAAACCTTGCCCCTGGGTCCTTCGACCAGAACGGTGTTGCCTTCCACCTTGTACTTCACTCCCGGCGGGAGCGGGATCGGCTTCTTTCCAATACGCGACATTGCTTCCAATCCTTTGCTGGCTTGCGAGTCCCGGTCGCCGCGGCGACCGTTCCACTTGCAGCCCGAAAAACAGGATTCAGGGGCCAGGTTTCAGGGGTCAGTTCATGTTGCTCGCTTCAGCGCTTTTCCTGACCCCTGATCTCTGCAACCTGATCCCTGCATTTACCACACTTCGCAGAGCAGCTCGCCGCCTACGCCTTCGCGGCGGGCCTGGCGGCCGGTCATCACGCCCTTGGGCGTGGTGAGAATCGAGATGCCCAGGCCGCCCTGGACGCGCTTGATCTCGTCGCGGCTGACATACACGCGGCAGCCGGGACGCGAGACACGGGCCAGATCGCGGATGGCCGCCTCCGTGCCGCCGTACTTGAGGTACACGCGCAGCACCAGCTTGCCGTCTTCTTCCTGAGTCTTGTAGTTCGAGATGTAGCCCTCTTCCTTGAGAATGCGGGCAATTTCGGTCTTCAGCTTCGAAGCCGGCACATCCAGCTTCTGGTGACGCGCGCGGATCGCATTCCGGATGCGCGCCAGAAAATCTGCTACTGGGTCGGTCAGACTCATTCCTTCTCCTTCATCCCCCGTTCGCCCGCGCGGCGGGAACCAGCGGGAATGGTTACTACAGCTACCAGTCTCTAGCTGTCAGCTTCTAGCTTTTTCTTGCTCATTCGTTGCTCATCAACTCAGCACGATGAGCTGACAGCTAGAAGCTAGCGGCTAGAAGCTGTTTTTTTACCAGCTCGACTTGTTGACGCCGGGGATTTCGCCCTTGAGCGCCAGCGACCGGAAGCACAAACGGCAGATGCCGAACTTGCGCAGGAAGCCGCGCGGGCGTCCGCACAGTTGGCAGCGGTTGTGCTTGCGGCTGCTGAACTTCGGCTTCCGCGCGTCCTTCACTCTCTTTGCAGTGGTTGCCATAAATCCCTCAAAAGCAGCTACTAGCTTCTAGCTACTAGCCTCTAGCTCTTCCCCGCTCAAACCGGCAGTCATGCTCGCAGGAAAGAGACAATCTCATTTTGCTTCCGTCGCCCGATCCGCCTCAATGAAGCTCGAGGCTGAAAGCTGACGGCTAGAAGCTGCCTTTACGCTCCCTGGCGGAACGGCATGCCGAAGTGACGCAGCAGCGCACGGGCTCCGTTGTCGTCCCTGGCCGTGGTCACGATGGTGATGTTCATGCCCTTCAGCTTTTCCACCTTCGCGTAGTCAATCTCAGGGAAGATGAGCTGATCGCGCAGGCCGAGAGTATAGTTGCCGCGGCCATCGAAACTTTTAGTCGACACGCCGCGGAAGTCGCGCACGCGCGGCAGCGCCGTGGAGATCAGGCGATCGAGAAACTCGTAGGCCTTGTCAGACCGCAGCGTGACCATGGCGCCGATCGACATGCCGGTGCGCACCTTGAAAGCGGCGATCGACTTCTTGGCCTTGGTGGTCACCGGCTTCTGCCCGGCGATCTGGGCCAGATCGGCCACCAGCGGGTCAAGGAGCTTGGAGTTCTGCGTGGCTTCGCCCAGGCCCATGTTGATGACGATCTTCTCGATTTTCGGCACGGCCATCGGGTTCTCGATGCCCAACTCCTTCTGGAGCGTCTGCTTGATCTCTTTGTGGTACTTCTCTTTCAGCCTTGCAGCCATTTCCCTTCACTCTCTTTCTTCCGGCGCCCGGAGTAGTCGCCGCGGCGACCGTGTACCGTTGCGGAAGGACTTCAAAATCAGCTACCAGCTCCTAGCCGCTAGCTTCTAGCTTCATCCCACTTCTGCCCACTGCCTTCGCTCCAGCACGAATGGCTAGAGGCTAGGAGTTGAAAGCTGCCTTTCTACTTCTTCGTCGGCAGCGTCTGCCCGCACTTTTTGCAGATGCGGACGCGGCGGTCGCCTTCCAGCTTGTGACCGATGCGCGTGGGCCCGCAGTTGGGACAGACCAAGGCCACGTTCGAGATGTGGATGGGCGACTCCTGCTCGGCGATGCCACCGCGGGTGTTCTGCCCGGTCTTGCTCGAAACCGTCTTCTTGACCACGCGCACGTGCTCCACCAGCAGCGTGCCCTTGTCCGGGAAGACGCGCAGCACGCGCTGCGTCTTGCCGCGGTCAGAGCCCGTGAGCACCTTGACCGTATCATTGCGATGAATATCCAAACTTGGCATCTCTTCCCCCAAAACAGCTATCCGCCTCTAGCCGCTGGCTCCTAGCTTCATCTCGCTGCTGCCAACTGCCTTCGCTTCAGCACAAACAGGCTAGAAGCTAGAGGCTGAAAGCCGGAAGCTGCTTTACACCACTTCCGGGGCCAGCGAAACAATCTTCAAAAACTTCTTCTCGCGCAGCTCGCGGGCCACCGGCCCGAAGACGCGCGTGCCCACCGGCTCATGGTCGTCGCCGATCACCACCGCCGCATTCTCGTCGAAGCGGATGTAGGTGCCATCGCGGCGGCGATGCTCCTTGCGGGTGCGCACGATGACCGCTTTGACCACCTTGCCCTTCTTCACGGTGCCGTCCGGCGAAGCCTCCTTCACCGCCGCGGTCACAATGTCGCCCAGCCCGGCCTTGACGCCCAGTCCGCCGCCCAGCGGCAAAATCACCTGCAGCTTGCGCGCGCCGGAGTTGTCGGCCACTGCGAGCATGGTTCTCATTTGCACAGCCATGGTTGTTTCTCCAAAAACAGCTATCAGCTTCCAGCCGCTAGCTCCTAGCTTTGTTTTCCGACTGTCCCATTCCCTCGTCCCGCCACGAGCTGGCTAGAAGCTAGTAGCTAGAAGCTGCTTTTCAGTTGGCGGCTTCGTGGGCCGTGTCTTCAATCTGTGCCAGCGTCGAGCGCCGCACAATCTCTTCGAGCGACCACCGCTTGAGCTTGCTCAAGGGGCGGGTCTCGCGGATGCGCACCACATCGCCCAGGCGCGCCGAGCTCTGCTCGTCGTGCGCGTAGAACTTCTTGGTCTGACGCACGATGCGCTTGTACTTGGGGTGCGCCTTGCGCATCTCGACCGCGACCACGATCGTCTTCTGCATCCTGGTCGAGACCACCTGGCCGACCTTCTCGTTGCGCCGTTCGCCGCGGCGAACGGGCACCTCCGCTTGATCCTGAGTCGCCGCCATTTAGCGCGCTCCCTTCTTGGTTTCCGCAGCCGTCCTGGACTCGCCGCGGATGCCCAGCTCGCGCTCCCGCGCGATGGTCTTGATCTGCGCGATCTCCTTGCGCAGTTGGCGGATCTTCTTCACGCCGTCGTTCTGGCCCAGCGCCACCTGGAAGCGCAGCCGGAAGAGCTGCTCCGCCGTGGTTTTCTCTTGGTGCTTGAGCTCTTCGTCGCTTAAGTTGCGCATCTTTTCGAGTTCCATCTTCTTTAAGCTCCTAGCTTCCAGCTCCTAGCTTCCAGCTCCATCCGGGTCCCGCGCTGCTCTTCGCCTGAGCGCATGCGGGCTGAGAGCCAGAGGCTATTCGCTGCTTGACTACTTGGCCGCCGCTGCCGTCTTCTCGACGCCGGGCCGCATCACGAACCTGGTCTTGAGCGGCAGCTTGTTGGACGCCAGCCGCATCGCTTCCTCGGCGATGTCCGGAGAAACTCCTTCCATCTCGAAGAGGATCTTGCCCGGCCTGACCACGGCAACCCAGTGGTCCAGCGCGCCCTTGCCCGATCCCATGCGGACTTCGGCCGGCTTCTTGGTGATGGGCTTGTCGGGAAACAGGCGCAGCCAGATCTTGCCGCCGCGCTTGATGAAACGTGTCATGGCAATACGGCTGGCCTCGATCTGGCGGTCGGTGATATACCCGCACTCCAGGACCTTCAGCCCGTACTCGCCGAACGACAGCGAGGAGCCGCGCCAGGCCTTGCCGCGGCGCTTGCCCTTCTGCTGCTTCCGGAACTTCACCTTCTTTGGCATCAACATAACGAAAACCTCGAAAGCAGCTACCCGCTTCTAGCTGCTAGCCTCTAAGCTTCTTCTTCCCATCCCAGCCTCTACGCCTTACTCCCGCACTTTTAGCTAGAAGCTAGAAGCAGAGAGCTAGAAGCTGCTCTTAAAACACGCTGGTGCCGACTGCCGGCGTCTGGCGGCGCTTCTGCTCGTAGATGTCGCCGCGGTAGATCCACACCTTGACGCCGATCACGCCGTAAGTCGTGTTGGCCTCGGTGAAGCCGTAGTCCACATCGGCGCGCAGCGTGTGCAGCGGCAGGCGGCCCTGCAGATACCACTCCGAGCGCGCGATCTCGTTGCCGTTCAGACGGCCCGAGACGCGCACCTTGATTCCCTTGCAGCCGAAGCGCAGCGCCGAATCGACACTCTTGCGCATGGCGCGGCGGAAGCTGACACGCTTTTCGAGCTGCAGCGCGATGTTCTCCGAGACGAGCTGCGCATCGAGCTCCGGCTTGTTCACCTCGATGATGTCGATGAACACGTCGCGGTTGGTGCGCTTGCCCAGCTCGGTCTTGAGCTTCTCGATCTCCGCGCCCTTGCGGCCGATGACGATGCCCGGACGCGCCGTGCGGATGAGGAAGCGCAGCTTGTTGCCGGGCCGCTCGATCTCAACCGAGCTGACGCCGGCCGCCTTCAGCTTCTCGCGCAGCTCGGCCTTGAGCTTCACGTCCTCGACCAGGAGCTTGTCATACTCCCGCTCCGAGAACCAGCGCGAACGCCATGGCTTGTTCACTCCCAGCCGGAATCCGTAAGGATGGACTTTCTGTCCCATACTATTTCCCTCAAACTCTCCAGGCCTGCTACTCGGCCTTCTTGCTCGTCGACTTTTTAGCTGCCGTCTTCCTGGGCGCGGCTGCCTTCTTCTTCGCCGGCCTGACCTCGGCCACCGGCTCCTCGACCCTGGTCACCAGGCTTGCGCCGTTGGCCGGCCGGCGCTCGGCCAGCGAAAGAACGATGTGCGTGAGCCGGCGCTGATAGCGGTAGGCGCGGCCCATCGGCGCCGGGCGGATGCGCTTCATGCGCGGACCGTCGTTGGCCAGGGCCTGCTTCACGTACAGGTTGTCCACGTCCAGGTCGATGCCCTGCTCGCCGGCCACGTACTTGGCGTTGTCCATCGCCGAGGTCAGCAGCTTGTGAATGACCGGGGCGACTCTCTTCTTGGTGAAGGCCGCCGTGTTGAGCGCCTCCTCGACGCCGCGCCCCTTGATCAGATCCAGCACCAGCCGCGCCTTCTGCGGCGACACGCGCTGAAACCTTGCCTCGGCCCGGTACTCCTTTGTCTCGACTGCCATAGTTCTTCCTCAAAATGCCGGCTACTCGCTGCCAGCTTCCTCTCGCTTCCGCCACCGTCATTGCCTCAGCCCGAACCAGCTAGGAGCTAGAGGCTAGAAGCTGCTTTATCCTTACTTCGCCTTGGCCGCAGTCTCCGCCGCCTTGGTGCCGCCGGTGTGGCCCTTGAACGTGCGCGTGGGCGCAAACTCGCCCAGCTTGTGGCCCACCATGTTCTCGGTCACGTAGACCGGAACGAACTTCTTGCCGTTGTGCACCGCGATGGTGTGGCCCACGAACTCGGGAAAGATCGTGGAGCGGCGCGACCACGACTTCACAACCTTCTTGTCGTTGGCCCGGTTCAGCGCCTCGATCTTCACTGACAGGTGCGCATCCACAAACGGACCCTTCTTCGTCGAACGTGCCATAAAACTTAGCTCCTAGCTCCTAGCCTCTAGCTCCTAGCCTTGAATCGCCCGTGCTATCGGCCGGCTATTCTCTCAAATCTCTCGATTGGCAGCCATTAGCTAGTAGCTAGAAGCTAGTAGCTAGAAGCTGCTTTCACTTCGCCCGGCGGCTGACGATGAATGCGTCGGTCCGCTTGTTGTTGCGCGTCTTGTAGCCGCGGGTTGGCTGGCCCCACGGGGTCACCGGATGACGTCCGCCCGAGGTCTTGCCCTCGCCGCCGCCATGCGGGTGATCGACCGGATTCATGGTGACGCCGCGGTTGGTGGGACGGATGCCTAGCCAGCGCGTGCGCCCCGCCTTGCCGATGGCCACGTTCTCGTGGTCGGTGTTGCCCACCTGGCCCACCGTTGCCATGCACGCGGCCAGCACCTTGCGGGTCTCGCCGGAGGGCAGCTTGAGCAGCGCGTAGTCGCCTTCCTTGGCGACAAGCTGGGCCTGCGCGCCGGCCGAGCGGGCCATCTGCGCGCCCTTGCCAGGCCGCAGCTCGATGGCGTGCACCGTGGTGCCGGCGGGGATGTTCTTGAGCGGCAGCGCGTTGCCCACCAGGATGTCGGCATCGGGACCGGAGCTCACCGTGGCGCCCACCTTGAGGCCCACCGGCTGCAGGATGTACCGCTTCTCGCCGTCGGCGTAGTGCACCAGCGCGATGCGCGCCGAGCGGTTGGGGTCGTACTCGATCGTGGCCACCTTGCCCGGCACTCCGAACTTCTCACGCTTGAAGTCGATCAGGCGAATCTTCTGCTTGTGGCCGCCGCCATGGTGGCGGATGGTCAGGTCGCCCGAGTTGCGGCGTCCGCCGGTGCGCTTGCGCGTGACCAGCAGCGGCTTGTGCGGCTTTGCGGTCGTCAGATCGTCGCTGGTCAGCGAGGTCTGAAACCGCAGCGTCGGCGTGATCGGTCTGTATGTCTTGATTGCCATCGTTTTTTGTCCTTGACAAGCTTCTAGCTGCTAGCTCCTAGCCTCTAGCTCGTCCTGCTCATCGAACCACTTCAGCTTCGAAATCCTACGCCCGCCTTGCCACCGAACCAGCTAGAAGCTGGGAGATAGCGGCTAGAAGCTGTCTTACAGATTGCTCACGTACTCCGGCAGTTTTTCGCCTGCCTTCAGCTTGACGTAAGCCTTTTTCCAGTCTGCCCGGAAGCCGGCGTAACGTCCGCGGCGGCGCTCCTTGCCGGCCACGTTGGCCGTGCGCACCGCGGCGACCTTCACCTTGAAGAGCGCCTCGACGGCCTGCTTGACCTCAGTCTTGGTGGCCCCGGGCGCCACGTCGAACACCAGCGTCCCTTCGGTCTCCTTCACGCCCAGCCCCTTTTCGGTAATCAGCGGGCGGCGAATCACGGTATATATCGTGGGCATTACGCGGCCTCCTTCTCGGCGGGTCGCCGCGGCGACCGCTTGGAGGTCGACTTCACCAGGGCCTCGGTCAACTGCTCGATGGCTGCCTTCGAGAAGATGGCGCGGTCGTAGCGCAGCAGGTCGTAGGGGTGAACCTCGTTGTTCAGCACCAGCTCCACGCCCTGAAGGTTGCGCGCGCCGAGCACCAGCGACTGGGTCAGGGTCTTGCCGTTCTCCACCAGCAGCGCCGTGCGGGTGACGCCCAGCTTGCCGAGCGCGTTGAAGTAGAGCCTGGTCTTGCCTTCCTTGATCTCCAGCGAGTCGACCACGGTGAGCTTGCCGTCGGCCAGCTTCGCCGCCAGCGCTGAGCGTAGCGCGCCCAGCAGCTTCTTGCGCGGGAAGGGATACTCGTAGCTGCGCGGCTGGGGTCCGTGCACCGTGCCGCCATGACGCCACAGGGGCGAGCGCACCGATCCGATGCGGGCGCGGCCCGTGCCCTTCTGCTTCCACAGCTTCTTGCCGGAGCCGGCCACCAGCTTGCGGTTCTTGGTGGCGTGCGTGCCCTGGCGCAGCGAGGCGCGGTAGTGCTTCACCGCCTCCCACAGCAGAGCCTCGTTCACCTGCTCCGGCGCGAACACCGCGTCGGCCAGCTCGAGCGAGCCCACCTTCTCCCCGTTCAGATTCAAAACATCCACGTTTGCCATCGTCTTCTTCCTGCGAGCTTCTAGCTTCTAGCCACCAGCCTCTAGCGATTGCGTGCCAGAATTACGCTATCAACTCGTCACACTTCCGAAAAAATCTGTTTCCACCATTCCTGCCCGTTCCACCTCAGACAAGCTAGAGGCTGGAAGCTGGCGGCTAAAAGCTACTTTCTCTTCGCCGTCGCCTTCTTCGAAGCCTTCAGCGGATCGACCGTGCCCGAGCCGGCGAATCCACGGCGCTCGCGCGGCGGAGCCTTGGCCTTGGAGATCAGCACGTAGCCATCGCGCGGGCCCGGCACGGCGCCTTCCACCATCAGTAGGTTCTCGTCGAGATCGACGCCGCGAATGCGCAGGTTGCGCACCGTCACCTGGTCCACCCCGAAGTGCCCCGGCATGCGCTGGCCAGGGAAGACGCGCGATGGAAAGCTCGATGCGCCGATCGAGCCCTGCACTTGGAACATGTGTCCGTGCGACTTGGGGCCGCCGCCGAACTTGTGCCGGCGCACAACGCCCGCAAAGCCACGCCCCTTCGAGGTGCCGATCACGTCTACGAACTTCGCGTCGGAAAAGATGTCCACCAGCACGCGATCGCCGGCTTTGGACTCCGCCGCGCCGTCCACAGCCGCTTCAATATCCACTTCCTTGATGAACTTCACCGGGGGCGCTTCGGTCTTGCCCAGATGACCGGCCTGCGCCTTGGTGATGCGCGAAGCCTTCACGAACTCGACCAGTCCGATCTGCGCGGCGTCGTAGCCATCCCTGGCCGCGGTCTTGAGCTGCGTAATCACGCAGGGGCCGGCCTGCAGCACCGTAATCGGATGCACGTCGCCCTTCTCGTCGAAGACCTGCGTCATACCGATCTTTTTTCCCAGAATCCCTGTAACTGCCATCTCTTCCTCGCCTCATCATGCAAGCTTGAACTGACTCGCACTGCCGGAATCTTCGGTGAGCCACTAGTGTCCCGAGTCAGAAGTTCACATCACAAATACGCTGTCATCCTGAGCGAATTTTGGCGCGTTTTGCGCCAAAATGAGTCGAAAGACCTGCGGTTGTTCTTCAACGAACTTCTGATTCACCACACTAGCTGCTAGCTTCCAGCCCCTAGCTTTTTCCTGCCGGTTTGCAGGATTTCAACCCACCCTACTGAAAAACCTTCATCAACTACCACTTGCTCCGCCCCGATCAAGCCAGGAGCTAGAAGCTAGCAGCTCGAATAAGCAGCCACGCTACTTTTCGAAGGCCTTGATCTCGACATCGACGCCGGCAGGCAGATCGAGCTTCATCAGCGCATCGACCGTCTGCTGAGTCGGCTCCAGGATGTCGATCAGCCGCTTGTGCGTGCGAATCTCGAACTCCTCGCGCGACTTCTTGTCCACGTGCGGCGAACGCAGCACGCAGTACTTGTTCTTGATCGTCGGCAACGGGATGGGCCCGGCAACGGTTGCCCCGGTGCGCTTGGCCGTATCCACAATCTCGCCGGTCGAGGTATCCAGTACGCGATAGTCGTACGCCTTCAACCGGATGCGAATTCTCTGTCCTACCATTGGTTCCCCTTCGGGTCGCAGGTTTCAGTTGTCGGGGATCAGTTTGCTCGTGCTCCGGCTGGCTTTGTGTTGCCCATCAAGCCACTTCCCTGATCCCTATTCCCTATTCCCTATTCCCTATTCCCTGTTACTTGTTACTTGATAATCTCCGAGATCGTCCCCGCCCCCACCGTGCGCCCACCTTCGCGGATCGCAAATCGCAATCCCTTCTCCAGCGCCACCGGCGTGATCAGCTCCACCTGCAACTGCACATTGTCCCCAGGCATCACCATCTCCACGCCCTCCGGCAGCTCCGCCACTCCCGTCACGTCCGTCGT